>JAGBYI010000079.1 GCA_017628845.1 Bacteroidaceae bacterium | reverse complement strand
GTTCAATTTAAGCATAGCGTCACGACTTTTCATCCTTTTTATATATTGCTTGGGATCTGCACTATCTGTCAGTACAGCCACAATATCAACGATAGAGAAATACCACTTCTCCTGCTCGTCATCCCAAACAGTACGCACTTTACGCTCTTCAAATAATTGTATAGATTGTTTCTTTGGCATAACTAATAATAGTCAATACAGGTTGGTCTTTTTTCTTGGTGTATTACTACTCCTATAATACTTGCTTACATCATTCCACCATATCTTTGGCTTACATAATCATAAACTGCATCCTTGTAGTAATTGATACTTTCGTCTGAATAGCTTTCTGGCAAGTCGCTCCAAAGTATATTACGGATGGTTACGACAATGGTAGCTTTTGCAGTAGGATTGTCAAATGGATTGCTCATTTCATCCAACATGCTTTTTATCTTTGCCAATAAATCCACGGCAACCTTCTTCAGCTTCTTGATGTCTTCTTTTGAAAGGTCCTCTTTCATCAGCACGTCATACATGGAAAGCTGTTCATCGTTATCAAAACCTTCACGGACGTAGCGTTTTTCTTCTTCCGTTAAGTGTTGCGACAGTTGCATCAGTTCCTCAAAGGTCTGCTCAATACTCACACGGTTTTGCTCCTGATTGTATTCACGGATAATCTCCTGATATTTCTCGTAGAAATTGATACGCGACGGATTCTGTGCCAACATCTGTGCTATACGCTCCTGCAACAGTTCCTGTATATCCCGTAGTACCAGGTTCTTGTCTTTTCTCTTGGCAAACTCGTGTCTGAGCAAATCAAAATTGATTCCACTGATATCAAATCGTCTGGACGTTTCCGTCTCGGCCACCATACTGGATTCGGTTTCCAGATGCTCATTCACAATCCTGTTGATGGCTACACTCAAGTCCGTAATGTCTGCATGCTTGCGTTTCTTCTGCAGTTCCTTGTATATGGCCTCTATTGCATCCTTGTGCAGTTTTATTTCCTGTGTGATATCCTCACGATCCAGATATTTCCATAGTTTCAGCAATGTAGTGGCATAGGTGCAGAAGCTCTTTCTCACTTCTGCTGTCTCGCACATGGCATTGGCTGCTTCCTTGAGTAGCGCCAGTTTTTGGAAATTGTCAGCATCAATCAGATGTTTTATTTCAAAATCATGTTCCTTCAGGAATGTTGCTGCAGCCGCTATTGCTTCGTGTACATGCTTGATCAGTTCCTTCTTGTCTATGGTTGGGTCGTTGCCTCTGTCTCCACCGTCTGGGTTGGCTGTATAATCTGCCAAAGCCTGACGTAGAGCCTTCACTATGCCAATGTAGTCAATGATAAGTCCGTTAGTCTTTCCCTCTGCCACACGATTGGCCCTTGCTATTGTCTGCATCAGCGTATGAGCCTTCATTGGCTTGTCTATGTACAGGCACGAAAGTGTCTTTACATCAAAGCCCGTGAGCCACATGGCACAAACAAACACCACCCTCAGTTTATTGTCCTTGTCCTTGAACTCCTTGTCCAATTCCCTCTTTTCCATCTTCTGGCGATGCGACAGAATGGCCAATCCCCATTTCTGGAAGGTTTGAATCTCATTCTGTTCTTGCGAAACGACAACTGCCATTTCCGTTTCCTGCATCCACTTCAGTTTGCGCTTCAGTTCCTGTGCTTCTTGTTGGTAGCTCAACGTCTTTATCTTGTTTTTCAGCAGTTCTATTTCCTCCTGCCAATACTCTTGTACGTAGTCGTACATCCTTACGCAAGTTACCTTGTTGTAACTCACCATCATAGCCTTGCCCGAAGTCCACAAGTCGCTATAATGGCGAACAAAGTCCTTGGCAACTATACGCAGGCGTTTCTCGGCCGTAAGCACATGCACTTCTTTGGCAAATTCCCTCTCCAGTTTAGCCAATTGCGAAGCATCCATATCACCCGCCTGTTCCAAAGCCGAAGCTATTTCTTCGTTAATTTCGGGATTCTGCAGGTTCTGCAAACGCTCACCTCTGTTCTCATAGTACAAAGGCACTGTAGCCTTGTCCTCCACGGCACGTTTGAAGTCGTATATGCTGACATATCCGCCAAAGGTACGTTCTGTGATGTTGTCGTTTGAGAGCAGGGGAGTACCGGTAAAGCCTATTCGGTTGGCCGTAGGCAACAGGTGCATCAGGTTGTCGGCAAAGATACCGTTCTGTGTTCGGTGTGCCTCGTCACTGATTACCACAATATCATGGTCAGGATAAATCGGTTCCGCATCCGGACGGTTGAATTTCTGTATCAGTGAGAAGATGAACCTGGGATTTCCTTTCAGTTTGGTTATCAGGTCTTCACCGCTTTGGGCAATGAATTTCGACGCCTTCACATTCCCCAACATTCCGCAGTTCTCAAACGTATCGCTTATCTGCTTGTTCAGTTCGTCACGGTCGGTCAATACCACAATGGTAGGCGAACTGGAAAACTTGCGCAGTATCTTCTGGGAGAGGAATAGCATGGAGTAACTCTTACCGCTACCTTGCGTATGCCAGAACACTCCTAACTTGCCATTTACATATTCACGGTTTCGGTACATCTCCACAGCTTGGTTCACTCCCAAGTATTGGTGGTTACGTGCCATTATCTTTACCGTGCGACCATCCGAGTGGTCGTAAAGGATAAAGTTCTCCAGCAAATCAAGGAAGTTCTCCTTCTTACATATTCCTCGCAACATGGTAGGCAGTTCTATGCTTCCAGCCTCCATTTCGTTCAATCGTTTCCATTCGTGGAAGAACTCCCACTTCGAATCAATTGTACCTACCCTTGCTTCCAATCCATTGCTGAACATGATGAAGGCATTATGATGGAACAGCTGAGGGATGGTATCCAGATAGTCCCGGTAGTTCTTGTTGAACGCATCAACCACCTCCACGTCATGGTTCTTCAGTTCCATAAAGAGCAACGGAATACCATTTACAAAACCTACGATATCGGCTCTTCTTCGGTACAAGGCACCATATACCCATAGTTCTCGCACACAGAGAAATTCATTCTTTTGAGGAGAAGCGAAGTCTATCACTTTGGCTTTCACCTCTTCCGTTTCGCCATTCGGTTTGGTGCGTGTTACGGGTATGCCATCCTTGATGTACTGATATTTCTGTTCGTTGATTTGCATCAGCGACTGGCTGCTCATGCGTTCTGTCATCCGCTCTACCGCTTCGGCCAACTGCTTCTCCGTCATCCATGGATTCAGAGTCTTCAGTGCCTTGCAGAAATGACGCACAAGCAGCACATCGTGATAGCTCTTTCTGCCCAAGGTGCCTGCCTCACCAAGCACCTCCGCATCCCATGCCATCACACTGGTCCAACCGAGTTCTTTTTCCAATAAATCGGCTGCACTTTTCTGTATCAGTTGGTCTTCGCTGTAGTCTTTTGACATATATTTCTTGTTATTACGTTCTATACTTCTATTTCTCCACTCATTAGCTTGGGAAGCAACCGGTCACGGGCTTCGGTGAGGTGGCGGATTTGAGTTTGCAGATTGAGAGTTAGAGAAAAATATTTAGATAAGACATTTTCAAAATCCTTTCTAATATTGACGCTTGGTAATAATATATCCATCGTTGAAAGAATATTAATGGTCATACTTGGTACTGCAGCTCCAATATTAAACGAATACATGTCTTTCTCTTTAAGATTAAAATATGCTATTTTAGATACAAAATCCATTTTAGGGATGGAGTAAAACATTGTATCTATAGTCCAAAATTTTCCATTCACAAGTAAGATGTTGTTTAAAGATCCTTTTCGAGGAATCAATACAGATTCACCATTATGAAGGTATCTTTCAGTATATCTCATAACTCCACCAGTACCATAAACTGGATAGATTCCATCTTTTAATGCCTTGTGGTCTTTACCATATTTTATTTCAAGTAGTTCTGTAATTTTCTTCTTCTCCCACCCCTCAGGTACGCCATCCACAATCTTAGTGTTTTCGTGACCAGGGAAGCGGAGGTCAATAAACCATTCCTTATAGAGACGTTGAGCGGATTCCTCTAATAGTTTTATTTGCTTTTGATAGTTTTCTATCAAGGAATCGTAATAGGAAAGGATGGTTGCAATGCGTTGTTGGGTGTCAAGAGGAGGACAGGGTACTTCAAAGTTCTCAATCATCTGCTTCGTCATTGCATTTCTTGAAGCGCCTTTTCCAACTGCTAAACTCAACATATATGCCTGCATCCTTGGACTGGCTAAATAATAATTCAGAAAACGCCCATTCATTTTCTTTCGATCCACTCTTACTATAGCCACATGCTGGTTTACCCTTGCAGGCAAAACGTCATTCGGAACAATGCAAGTTCTTGCTACTGAATCACCTGTAATATTCAATAGAATATCTTCGTCGAATACTGTTACTCCTTTAAGTTTGTTTGCTGCTTCTTCTGTAATATGAGTTAAACCATTATAGTCAAATGAAAGATTATAAACGTTTTGACTTCGTATAAAGGAAGTGCCTGATTCAACATAAACTGTTGAACCTCCCTTAGGGGTTGAACCACTACCTATTTTCAGACAGCAATCCCCCAACTTCACTTTCTTCCATTCGCTCATACCTCATCCTCCTTTCCTATAATCTCCCAATATCCATTCTTATTACTACCAACACGTGTAATGATGCCAGCTTTCTTCAATTCACCCAAACGACGCTTTACGGTAGCTTCGGATACACCAATCATAGCAGCATACGCTGCATAGTTCAGAGTATTGTCCTTCACTATGGCCTGATAAAGTTTATCTTTTATCGGGTCAGAAGATGAATTTATCGGGTCAAAAGACGGTTTTATCGGGTCAGCGAGTTGTGATTTCTTGAATGATTCGATTTCTCGGGTCAAATTACGGATAAGTTCTTCCACCATAAACTCCCGATAAGGAGCCAACGTTTCTTGCTCACGGGCATCTACCAATGACTGAATATATTCGGCTTTATCTTCTTTGACGATTTTCGATGGTATCAAACCAAACTCGTATTGCAAATGGTTCATCACCAATCGTGACATACGACCATTGCCATCTACCCAAGGATGGATGGTTACTAACTGGAAATGAGCATCGAAACTCAATAGATATTTTTCGATAACATCATTGCTCGGCAACAATGCTTTTCTTCGCTCGTTCAGTTGTTTGCAGAATTCTTCTAATTTGGCCGGTACCTTCTGAAAATTCATATACGAACTACCACCCACCCCTGCTGTAACACCTAACAAGCGAAGATCACCTTTGGAAGAATCAAATGTACCTTGCATAGTATTGTATTCGCTACCGGTATTCTTCATCACCAATGCAGACAATCCTTTCAGCATTTCTACGGAGAAGTCGGTATGTTGGCGAGCCAACTGCATGGAATGTTCGTATGCGTTCTTCAAATCAAGATTCATCATTTGCTCTTGAATGCTTCTTCCTTTGGCAGAGATACCTTCATCGAAAAGTAATTGATTCTCTATTTCCGTTACGGTACTTCCCTCGATGGCGGTGGAATGCGTAATAAGAGAGTAGAGATAGAACTTCTGATAGTCTATCTGTTCAGCAATGCCCAGACTATGATATTCATCCAGTAAAGCCAACAATTTTTCGTATGGACTTTCTTTACTCATTTCAGTTCCTCCCAACTTTTCAATATCTCACACATCAGCACGTTGGCTTCGTCGTTCAAGCGTTTCAATTCTGCATGAATTTCGTTCATACGTTCGTGGAAATCTACGCCATCGTCTTCGACTTCTGCCACACCAACGTAGGCTCCCGGAGTAAGTGAATAGTTCTTTTCCTCAATTTCTTGGATAGTAGCTATCTTGCAGAGACCAAGTACGTCCTTATATACACCTTCACCAAACTTTTCTGTGAGCCATTCGTATTGGCGAGCGGTTTCCAAAGTATCTTCCAACGCATCTTCTATGGCTTTCATTTCTGCCTCAATGCGTTTCTTGTCCTTGCGTGATGCATTGGCAATAGCTTCTTTGGCTTCAGCTTTCTGCTTGTCAAGTGCTGCTTGGGCAGATGCTACTGTAATATCGCCCAATACTTGTTTGTAATCGTTAAGTAATGCTTGGTATTTCTCCGTTTCACCACGATAGAGGTGAACGATGGCTTGCAAGTTGCGAAGCTGCCATTCGGTCCATTCATTGAGAGTACGGTCAACTACCGTGTAGTAATTACGGGCATCAATGAAAAGCACCTTGTCTCTATTCTCTGCACGTTTGGCCTTATCGAAGAACCACAAAGAACAAGGAAGTGAAAGGGTATAGAAGAAATTATTGCCCACACTCACCATTACATCCACATCGCCCGTACGAACCAACTTTTCACGAATGTCACGGTCTTTGTTAGCACTATCCGTAGCCGAACTTGCCATAACGAAGCCTGCACGTCCGTGGTCGTTCAAGTAGGCATAGAAATAGCTAATCCAAAGGTAGTTGGCATTGCCAATCTCCTTGCTCTTGGCATTTACACCCGGCAAGCCGAAAGGCAAACGACCGGCTGCCCATGCCGATTCGGACTTCACTTTATCGACATTAAACGGAGGATTGGCCATCACATAATCGCACTTGCCTTCCAAGTTGTAGGCATCGTGATAGAAGGAATTGGCTTCGTCGCCCGATACAATCTTTCCGTTCAATCCATGAACCGCCATGTTCATCAAACAAAGTTGGGCATTGTATTCCACCTTTTCCTGACCGTAGAAAGTCATTTGGGTATTGGCATTCAATCCTGCATGATTCACAAAATCGCCAGTCTGGACGAACATGCCGCCCGAACCACAGGCGGGGTCGAGCATAATGCCCGATGTAGGTTCCAACACATTGACCAACATCTTTACCAATGATTTGGGAGTAAAGAACACGCCATCGTCGCTGGCCACGGCCTTGGCAAACTTGGAAAGGAAATATTCATAGATACGACCAATCACATCACCACCCACCTCGTCGATGGTCTTGTTGTTGAAGATACGCAACAAATCGCTGAGCAAATCATCTGCAAACATGGTGTAGCTTTTAGGCAAAATACCAGTAAGCTGTTCGCTCTGACTCTCCACCAGTTGCATGGCATAGTTCACGGCTTCGCCCAAAGAATTGATATCCTGCCCGTCCTTGGTCTTCAATCCAGCATCAGCAATGTTTTCGGGAAGATTAACCAAATAGTCGTATTGTGCCTCGCGAGGAAGATACAAGGCACTCTTGGCTGCAAAGTCGCTGGGTTCGACAGGCATCATTCTTCCTCCTCTTGATGGTCTGTTTTGCAAGATTTCTGCTTCTACCATCTTGAATCGGCTATAGGCATAGCGAAGGAACAACAAGGCAAGAACCGGCATGCAGTATTGACTACTGGTGAGTTTACTTCCTTGACGGAGCAAATCTGCCGATTCCCATAATTCGGCTTCGAGTTTCTTTATATTGGTCATAATCTTTTCAAATGATTTGTTAGATTGTCTCTATTTCGAAGGTGCAATTAGTTCTCGTCTATCCACATTTAATAATGTAGCAATTTTATCCAATGTTGCCAAATCAGGCTGACTGGAGTTGCTACACCATTTGCTGACTGTACAAGTGGATTTTCCCATCTGTTCTGCCAACCATTTACCTGTCTTCTGTTGTTCTACAAGAACTACTTTTATTCGATTTAGATTTGCCATTATTTCCAAATATATTTAATCCTAACGCAAATATATTAAATATATTCCAAAATAAAGAATTCTATGGTCAGGATTTGCTCATCTCGTGCCTTTTTTGTACCTTTAAAAGAAAAATATGGCATTATTTGAGGAATATAAGAACCATCCAGACTCATTTGTCAGGGAAAGAGCCAATAATTGGGCAATCGCTATTGGACTTCAATGTGTAGATGGACTTAGTGTATCTGATTTTCTTATCCAGGTAGCTCGACAGGAGATAGAAGGAAAAATCACAATAGATGATGCGCTAGCATTAATTGATGAGTATTACGCACATAAAGCTATTTAAATCTGCAATTGCAATTGGTGTTTTTCTTTCTATGAATTTCAGCAGTTACGACTGCCCAATCAACAAAATAGATTGTATAGTGCCTGGCATTTAAGAGAGACTGTTGCTAATTCTTGTAAATTCGTCAGTTCTGACTGACGAATTAGTTTCAATAGTTGCCACTCCTTTGACGAGGTAATAAGTATCAAATTACGTTTTAACCCCTATTTTTGTAAGCCTGTGGCAAAAAACGGACTTAAATCATAATTGAATATCGATTTAAGCATCTCTACACTTTGTTTGTATGACCAATTCAACGTAGTGCTACTATTATTGCGTTTTATTCTTTAATCGTTTGCTTGACCTTAATAAAACTAGAACTGCATGACAATAAATTAAAATCCGTAAATCAGAGTCTTTGGTTTTAAGATAATTTGAATTATTGAGCTATAACTCGATATTTTTTAGACTTATAGCTCTGTGCGTACGGAATATATTGTATTTACAATGCCTACTCAAATCAAAAAATGTAGCAGATTTGTGCTTTTTATGCCTTTTCTTTTGGTTGTTCAGGTAGAAGGTTTTATTAGCGCATAACAGTCTAATGACCGATTTGGGGGTTACCTTCGTTATTTTTCTCTATTGGCCTTGTCTATTAGTTTCTTAATTCTTGATTGTATCGCTCCCTCATTGCGTTTGAATATTGACACAAGTTCTTTTATGCTTCTGTTTTCATAATGTAGAGTAACAAGTAATTTATCATCATCAGTATTCCAAGGTTTATAGGCGTTCGGATATTTCTCGCGCTTCTCGCTAAGTGTATATGCTCTCTCCTTGGTGTTCTCCTCCGGTCGTAAGAACATAGAGACATCAAAAGAAAATACTGGATGCAGATAATTAGCTATCGATTGATTTCCAGAGGTGATAGGAGCAATTTCGTTTAACGGAATTTTGTAAAGAAGTTCTGGATTGCATGGTTCACCGCCAACACCAAGGATGATTGTTACCGGCATGTGCCGAACTTCGGAGAAATGCTTATAATTCTCAATCCTTTTTATCGGAAACAAGTCCTTGCTCAAATCGCGGTTTAGTTTCTCGCGCCACTTACATTCTACGGCAAACTCGTTTTGCCTGTATCGGAACACGAAATCGGGATTCCTGTTATTTTCAGCCTTAACCTTGCCATACGATTTGTCACCTTGCCATTCTTGCAGAATGAGTTCGTCATCTTCCTGAATATTAAACAGGCTGAGCACATAATCCTCAAACTCCCGTCCTTTTAGCAACTCTTCTGATAAAGTGATGGAGTGAAGGCGTGAATAGATAGCAGTATATGTTCTTTGCAGTTGTTTATGGATGGCATGGATTCCCATGTCATTATAAAACATCCGAAGCAATATCTTGTCCTGTGCCACAGTCCATCGTTCATGTTGACTGTTTTGTTCTGCTACAATAGAACATGTATTTTCATCAACAAGATTTACAACATCTTTTCGTCCCGCCAACAAGGGGAACACACTTCCATTCTTATTGACATAACCACAAACGACATGCTGGCAAATGGATAATACATATTCATTTCTCAGTCTAGGCGTAGCTCCTTTTCCTCTTGGTTCATCACGTCTCAGAACAATAATAAGCATTCTGTTTTCTTGGAGTGCCCGCTCTATCTGAATGTTGTTTCCGTCAGTGAAGCGGTTCATTACAAACAAAATGACAGGAACTTTGGCAACGAGTAGCGCCTTCAGTACTTCCGACTCCATGTCGGTAGAATTGAAGCAAGCAATGCAGTCTTTATCTGTTAGGCTATCCGTCCACTTGAACACTTTGCCATACAGTCCTATAGGCGTCATCTTGGAACAGAGAAATAGCGTTTTTTCTCTATTCATTAAATTTTGATTGCCTATAGTCTCAATTATCTGCATAATTTAAAATATTTACTTGCTTGAAATTACTTCATGTGACGTGCCTCTATTTTATGTGTTTGTAGTTATTTTGAAGGCGCTATCAGTTCTCGTCTATCCACATTTAATAATGTAGCAATTTTATCCAATGTCGCCAAGTCTGGTTGACTGGAGTTGCTACACCATTTGCTGACTGTACAAGTGGATTTTCCCATTTGTTCTGCCAACCATTTACCTGTCTTTTGCTGTTCAACAAGTACTACTTTTATCCGATTTAGATTTGCCATTATTGTCTAAAAGGTTTAAAGACAATACAAATATATTAAAAATATCATGAAATAAATAAAGCATGGATTAGATTTTGTATATCTCATGCTCTATTTGTTTTTTATAAGAAATAAATCTGATGATTTGATAATGACGGTTTGTGCTTTACTTCCTTTCGTATGCTTATGGTTTCTCAACCGCCATTTGCAGATATTGCTCTTTTGTGGCGTATGTACAAGCGTGGTTTGGAAGGAAGATGGGAACAGAGTGTGGGTCATGAATTCATATATTAGTTACTTTCAGGACTTTGTACGAAAACCGTGTCTCCGTCCACTATAAAATGTATGGTTATTCCATGGAACTCGAAACTGTATACCCGAGTTGGGTCGTTTTGATAGTGAGGGCGTGGGTCGCTGGCAAGGATGCTTTCTATGGCTTGCCATTGACGTGGGGTGAAGTTGTATTTCTGACGGACAGAGTCGGTGATGCTGACTTGCAGGGTGTTGTTGTGAGTTTCCGTAGTCCAACCTGCCGAGGCTTCGGGGTGCGAGTCGGTAAATGGTAGGTAGGGTTTGATGTCCAGGATGGGAGTGCCGTTCATCAGGTCTGCACCTTCAACATGGATGACAGGTCCCTCTGGGGTGTCGAGTTCAATCTTTGTTATCTTGACGGACGACAAACCTATGTTGTTGGGACGGAAGGGAGAACGTGTTGCCCATACTCCCATGCGCTTGTTGCCGCCAAGGCGAGGCGGGCGAACCGTGGGCGACCATTTCTCGGTATGCGCCTGGCTAAAGTCCCACAGTAGCCAGATGTGCGAGAAACCTTCAAGTCCGCGCAGGGCTTCGACATTGCGATACTCTGGGCAGAAAACAATACGTGCATCCAGGCCCTCCACCAAACCGCTTTGGCGGGGGATGCCGAACTTGCCGTTGAAGTCGTTGTAGATGTGCGCTATGGTTATCATAAGGAGATGGATTCGATAAAATATTTCAAAAGGAAGAACACTACGGGCACGAAGAGTGAGGGCAGGAGGTTCAAAGTCTTGCAATCCTTTATGCCAAGTATGCCAAGGCCCGATGCGGCAATCAGTGTTCCGCCTACAATGCTCATTTCGCATATCATCTCATCGGGAATGATGTTGCCAAAGAGTTTTGCTATCATATACCACGAACCTTGCCAGCAGAACAGCACGGGTGCTGCCCAGACCATGCCATAACCGTAGGTGGCGGCAAGTACGGCACTGGTGACGAGGTCTAGGGTAGCGTTGGTGAGCAGGAAGGTCTCATCACCCATTAGGGCGCTGTTTATGGGACCCAGTATGCTCAGTGTGCCTATGCAATAGAGCAGTATGCCGGTGGAAAGGCCCTGCGCCAGGTTCTTCCCGGGTTGTGAGGGCTTGCCTTTCTTTAGTTTATCGACAAGGGCATCAAACCTACCGGAAAGGTTCAGCATGGTGCCAAGAAGCGAACCTAATGCCAGGGAGACGACGAAGAGCACGGGGTATTGGCTCTTGGGCATATTGTTGCAAACGGCATTGAAACCGAGGGCAAGCGAGGCAAGACCCATGGCGGTGTACAAGACACTTTGCCATTCGGGACGGATGCGTTGCTTCAGTGCTGCACCGGCAATACTGCCGATGATTATTGTGCAGGTGTTTACTATGGTTCCAAGCATGGAAATTTTGGTAAGTGGGGAGGGGTCCAGTCTGTTTTGGTCTGTTTTATTTATAGTTCTATCACTTCCAGGTCCTTGAACTGTTTGCCGTCTATGGTGAAGCGGACAAGGGTGCGGACGGTTTGCCATCCTTGAATGCCAGCGGCACCGGGGTTGATGTGCAGGCAGGAGAGGGCAGGGTCGTATTGCACCTTCAGTATGTGGCTATGTCCGCTGATGAACAGGTCGGGAGGGGAGGCCAGGAGTTGCTTTCGTATGCGAGGGTCGTATTTTCCAGGATAACCGCCTATGTGAGTCATCATTATGCTGGCCTCCTCGCATTGCCAACGGAGAGTTTCGGTATAAGTGCGCCTCAGTTCTCCACCGTCGATGTTTCCGTATACGGCTCTCAGCGGACGGATTTCATTCAGGCGCATGGCCAGTTCCGAAGAACCTATATCCCCGGCATGCCAAATCTCGTCGCACTCGGCAAAATACTTGGCATAGCGTTCGTCCCAATAGCCGTGAGTGTCGGAAAGAAGACCTATTCTTTTCATGCGTAGAGTGGGGGGCTGAACCTCGGGGGAGAGGTATTGGGAAAGCAGGGTTCCTTGTGTGTGTGGGATAGGTTATTTGCTCAGCAGTTCTACCTGTTGGCGCACGCTCTCTTCGTGTATGCACTCGAAGATTTTCTTTATGCACTCGGCATCCACGCCCTTCAGCACACCCTGAGCGGCACGCTTGTCCAGGATTTCGCTATATCGCTTTGTCTGCACGATGGTCATGCCGTTGTCTTTTTTGTATGCACCTATCTCACGTGAAATGCCCATTCGCTTGGCCAGCAGGTCTATGAGGTCGTTGTCTATTTCGTCTATGCTCTTGCGCAGGGTGCTTAGCGAAGCGGCAAGGTCCACATTCTCACGGATGGTGATCATGGACAGGATGTAGTCAAGCACATCGGGTGTTACCTGTTGTGAAGCATCGCTCCATGCATTGTCCGGGTCGCAATGGCACTCCACCATCAGTCCGTCCATGCCCAGGTCCATGGCCTGTTGGCACAGGGGAGCGATAAGGTCGCGCCGTCCGCTGATATGGCTGGGGTCGTTCACCACGGGCAGGTTGGGCAGGCGCCGGTGCAACTCTATGGGAATCTGCCACATGGGCACGTTGCGGTACAGTTTCTTCTCGTAACTGGAGAAACCACGGTGTATAGCGCCCAGACGTTTGATTCCAGCACCATTGATGCGCTGAAGTGCACCAATCCAAAGTTCGAGGTCGGGATTTACGGGGTTCTTGACCAGCACCGGCACATCCACCCCCTTCAGCGCGTCGGCCAGGGATTGCATGGCAAATGGATTTGCCGTGGTGCGAGCACCAACCCAAAGGATGTCGATGCCGTATTTCAGTGCCAGTTCCACATGCTCGGGTGTAGCCACCTCGGTGGCGGTGAGCATGCCCGTTGCCTCCTTGGCCTGCTGCATCCATGGTAGAGCCTTTTCTCCGTTGCCCTCAAAACCACCGGGCTTGGTACGAGGTTTCCATATTCCGGCACGGAATATCTTGAATCCTTTGCTTGCCAATTGCTGTGCGGTGGTCATTACCTGCTCCTCCGTTTCGGCAGAGCAAGGACCGGTTATGATGAACGGGCGTTCGTCATTGCCGGGAAGGTTGAGGGGAAGAAGGTCTAATTCCATATGTGTGTTTAAGTCAGTGATTTGTGTATCAGATGGTCTGCTCGCCCTCCTGATAAATGCCCAGGGTCTTGAACTCCTGGGTGAGGGGAGTGATGGCATTGATGGCCTGGTGCAGGCGCTGGATGTCGTTGAAGCAGACATCAACGTAGAACATGTATTGCCACTCCTTGCCAATGATGGGCAGGGATTGTATCTTGGTGAGGTTCAACTTGTAGAACGAAAGGACGGAGAGTATGGCTGACAGGGACCCCTCCTCATGCGGAAGGGTGAACACCAGGCTTGCCTTGTTGGCCAGGTTCACGTCGCGCAACTTGCCTGCCCTTGCTATGCTGGCAAGTACCAGGAAGCGGGTGAAGTTGTGCTTGTTGGTCTCTATGCCCTCCTGCAGAACCTTCAGCCCGTAGATCTGTGCCACGTCCTTGTGGCAGATGGCGGCATGTCCGCGAAGGTTCTCCTTACTGATCTTTGCCGCCGCGCTGGCCGTATCGCCGGCCTCCACCACCTTTATGTCGGGGTGCTGTTCCAGAAAGGCACGGCACTGCATCAGTGCCACGGGGTGCGAGTTCACCTCGGCAATGTCCTCCATATTGTCCTCCGGTAGGCACACGATGCTATGCTGGATGCGCAACTTGTGCTCGCCGATGATGGTAAGGCCCGAGTCGCGCAACAGTTCGTAGTTGTGCAGCAACGAGCCAGCAATGGTGTTCTCTATTGCCACCAGTGCTATCATATCGGGATTCTGCCTCATGGCAAGGAAAACCTCCTCGAAATTGTTGCACTGAACGAGGTCCAGTTCCTCGCCCTGGAAGAACCGGTGCGAGGCAATGTCGTGGAAGCATCCCCTTATTCCTTGTATGGCTACCTGTTTTCTCATATCAAGCACAAAGTTATAACATTTCGGTCACAATGGTGCTTTTCTACCATTAAAAACGAAAGATATTACGTATTAAGGTAGGACAAGGACCATTATTTCCTGAACTCCCCTGTGATGCTGTCCACTATGGAGGGGTCGAGGCTTACCGCCTGGCGGAGGTCCTCCATGGCACCCTTCTTGTCGCCAGCCAGCATCTTCAGGCGGCCACGCTCCTTCAGTATGTTGGCATTGGGACCATCCTTTTCCAGTTCCTCGTTCATGGCGGCTATCATGGCCATTATAATGTGCTTTTCCATATTTCTTATTGATTCGTTTTTAGAGTTGATACTATGCCCTGTTTATTGCCTCATGAAGCGAGACGTCTCGCCTCACGACGCAATGCCCATCGTCTCACGACGCGATGCCCTTTGCGTCGGGACGCGTTTTTGGAGGCATTTGGGGGTAGTTTTAGAGAGCATTGGTCAGGTGGTCAATCACCTTGATATTTGTCTCCTTCAGTGCCTGGCTCGCCTTGGCCAGATTGCGCGAAAACTCCTCGAAGGTTTCCGCACCGCTATCGCAAAGGTCGGTAACGCTTTTTACGAAGAGTATGGGAGTATTAAGCAACGAGCACACGAATGCCACGGCAGCACCCTCCATGTCCTTCAGTTCGCCCCCGTTCTCCTGGATAATCTGCAGGTCGCATGGCTGCATGTCCAGCGAGGAGCCCGTAGTAACCTTGCCCATGGGCAGATGCAGGTGCTCTGCCAGAGCCTTGGCACCCTCCCACACGGGATAGTTGCCCAGTGCCTGAGTGCCCCATTCGTCGTCGCCCGGAACACGGCGGTCGTGGAACATGCAGGCGTTGCCTATGTACACCTTGGCAATGTCCGCCCCCTTGGATTGGAAACCGCCGCACGTACCGCTGTTTATCACAATGTCCGGGTGCAGGCGTTGTATTGCCGCCAGGGTGGCAACGGATGCCGCCTCGCATCCCACCAGGTCGCTATCATGCTGGCGGCCGTTCAGCACCACGCTCAGCGTGGATGTCTCGCCGTTTGCCCCCTGGATGGTTGTCTGATATAACTTGCATGGCAATGGAGCGAAGAAATCCTTCACTTCCTGAACCCCGTAATGCTCTATGAAAGGCTGCGCCTCTGCCTGCATGGCTATGATGTAGAGTATGTTCATGTATGTAGTGTTAAACGTTGTGTGTTAATCTTTCTTGCAAAGTTATGAAAAGATATTATAAAATAGGTGTGGTTTGGAGGAAAAATAGTATCTTTGCGGACGTTTATTCGGAAAAATCAACCAATACATTATGATATTTACTGCTGGAAACATCCTGTTGATAGGCGCCATACTGATATTCTGCGCCATCATGATCAGTAAGACTGGCTATCGTTTCGGTATACCCACCTTGTTGCTCTTCCTGCTCGTGGGCATGGGTTTCGGAACGGATGGCCTCGGCCTTGAGTTTGATAGTGCCGCAGATGCACAGTTCATAGGTATGATAGCCCTGAGCATCATCCTGTTCACCGGCGGTATGGACACCAAGTTGCGCGACATCAAGCCCGTCATGGCACAGGGCATGATACTCTCCACCGTGGGCGTCCTGCTCACCACACTGCTCACGGGCGGTTTCATCTTCTGGCTCTCGGGCTATTCCGATATGCACATAGCGATGCCAGGACTCACCTGCCTCCTGCTGGCGGCCACGATGTCCTCTACCGACTCGGCATCCGTGTTCAACCTGCTCCGTTCTCAAAAGATGAACCTCAAGGAGAACCTCAAGCCCATGTTGGAATTGGAGAGCGGTAGTAACGACCCTATGGCATACATGCTCACCATAGCACTCATACAGGTTATCGCCAGCGGTAGCGGTTTCAATATGGGCCTTCTTGCCAAGGACCTGCTCGTGCAGTTCTTTGTGGGCGGTGTTACTGGTTATGCCTTTGGCAGATTTGCCGTGTGGCTGATAAACAAGGTGAACCTCTCCAACAGTTCGCTATATCCCATTCTGCTTCTGAGCCTTGTCTTCATCACCTTCACCATCACCGACATGCTCCATGGCAACGGCTATCTGGCCGTCTACATCCTGGGTGTTGTTGTGGGCAATGCCCGACTGGTCTTCCGCAAGGAGATTAACACTTTCATGAACGGTCTCACATGGTTCGGACAGATTGTTATGTTCCTTTCTCTGGGTCTTCTGGTCAATCCCCACGAGATGCTCGAAGTGTCCATTAGTGCTATGCTCATTGGTCTTTTCATGATCTTTGTGGCACGTCCGCTCACCGTGGGACTCTGCCTCCTGCCCTTCCGCCAGATGACCTTCAAGGCCAAGTGCTTTGTCTCATGGGTAGGTCTTCGTGGTGCCGTGCCCATCATCTTCGCCACCTATCCCGTAGTGTCGCAGATACCTGGTTCTCAGATTATCTTCAACATTGTATTCTTCATCACCCTCTTGTCCCTCATCTTCCAGGGTATGACCATAGCCCCCGTGGCAAAGTGGCTCAACCTTGACCTCCCGCAGGAGAAGGAAGGCAACGACTTCGGTGTGGAGATCCCCGAGGAGATAGACAGCCAGCTGACCGACGTTACTCTTACCGCCGAGATGCTCGAGGATGGCAACCGCCTGATGGACATGAACATAGCCAAGGGCACGCTGGTAATGCTTGTAAAACGTGGCACGGAGTTCATGATTCCCAACGGACGCATGGAACTGAAGGTGGGAGACAAACTTCTGTATATCTCCGAGAATAAAAAGGTGGAAGAGTAATGGTATTCTCGGATTTATTCTTTCTCTTTGTATTCCTGCCGGCATTCTTTGCCTGCTACATGCTGGCCACTTATGTGGACAAGAAATGGCTCGCTTCGCATAAACTAAGAAATGCCTGCCTGGTGCTCTTCTCCCTGCTCTTCTATGCGTGGGGCGAACCGGTGTATGTCTTCCTGATGCTTGCGCTGGTGTTCGTCAACTTCCACATAGGCAAGTTCATAGATTCGCAGACATCGCACCGCAAACTGGCACTGAACATCGGTGTCATTACCAACGTGCTGGCTCTGGGCGTGTTCAAGTATGCCTCGCTTACGGCAACAACCCTTACCATGCTTGGCATCCCCATGCCCGACCCAAGGATAGCCCTGCCCATAGGTATCAGTTTCTATATCTTCCAGAGCATATCCTATCTGATAGACGTCTATAAGAAGGAGAGTCCAGCACAGAGGCACTTCATGGACCTCTTGCTCTACATAAGCATGTTCCCCCAACTCATAGCCGGCCCCATCGTGCGCTACGGCACCATTGCCGAGGAGATACATGGGCGCGAGGTGAAGATGAGCGACGTGGCAGATGGCGTCTTCCGCTTCATCTATGGTCTTGGCAAGAAGGTGATCATTGCCAACCAGATGAGCATAGTGGCAGAGCAGTTCCTGGTGAACGGCTTCGACGGATGCACCACCACGGGAGCATGGATAGGTATTTTGGCTTATTCGCTTCAGGTATATTTCGACTTCTCCGGTTATTCTGACATGGCCATAGGCATTGGCCGATGCCTCGGTTTCCATTTCAACGAGAACTTCCGCCACCCCTATTGCTGTAACTCCATCACCGACTTCTGGCACCGTTGGCACATCTCCTTGGGAAGTTTCTTCCGCGACTATGTCTACATACCCCTGGGCGGTAACCGCCGCCACCAGTGGTTCAACATCCTCGCTACATGGTTCCTGACCGGCTTCTGGCACGGCGCCAGCTGGAACTTTGCCTGCTGGGGCCTCTACTTCGGCATAATCCTCCTGTTCGAGAAGTACACCCTCATGAAGAACGTGGGCAAACCTCTCCCCACACCCGACCGCAAGGGACGTCCCCGCTATCGCAAGGTGATGGATTTTATTCCTTCGCCCCTTCTGCACCTGTATGCCATGGGACTTGTAACCCTGGGCAGAGGCTTGTTCTACTTCACCGACTTTGCCCAGATGAAGGAGTTCTTCGTAAAGGCCTTCGGTGGAGCAGAGGAACTTCACTCGTATGTAAGCATAACGGCCATCACCGACCACTTCTGGCTCTGGATAGCGGCCATACTCTTCTGCATGCCCGTAAGGGAATGGTGCTACGGCCGGCTTGTACGTGTGGCAGGAGAGGGCAGCCTCGTTACCCGAAACACGGTGTTCCTGAGCCGTACGGTGCTCAGCGTGATAATTATCGTTCTCAGTGTGGCGCTGCTCATAGGCGAGACAAACAATCCTTTCATTTACACAAGATTCTAATTCCAGGCAACGATGAAGCATGACAAGATATACCTGATACTCGTGGGCATCGTCTTTGCGGCGTTTGCCTTGGTGTTTGATACCTTTCCGCGTCCCCGGTATTCGGAACTGGAGAAGCGCGACCTCGCCACCTTCCCCTCCTTTACGCTCGATAGCCTTTGGAGTGGCGACTATGCCGAGGCGGTGGGCAAGTGGTTCTCCGATTCCCAACCCTTCCGCGACGACTTCATGGCCTTCTCCATGATGGTGGAGAACTGGACGGTGCTCAGGTTTGGCGACGACCACGTCACCTATCATGCCTCCACCGAGGGGCTTGCCGACTTTGCCGAGGCAGAGGGCATGGAGGCAGAGGAACCTGTTGCCGAGGACGACGGACGCAATCCCGGGGGATATGTAAACAAACTTACGGCAGACGAGAAAGCCAAGGTTGCCAATGCCGGCATCGTTATAATAGGTCGCGACAAGAACGTGCGTGCCCTCATGTGCTTCGGAGGCAGTGCCAAGGCAGGTACGCCCTATGCCAACGTGTGCAACAAGTATGTGCAGACCTTCCCCGGTGTGAACGTCTACTGTATGGTCGTGCCCTCTGCCGCGGCCTTCTACATGCCCGAGAAGGTGCAGAAGATGAGCAAGGACCAGTCGGCAACCATACGCAATATCTATAGCCATCTGGATTCTGCCGTGCATGCCGTGGACGTATATACCGTGCTTGGCGAGCATGCCGGTGAGGACATCTACCTGCGCACCGACCACCACTGGTCGCCCCTGGGGGCATACTATGCCGCACGCAAGTTTGCCGAGGTGGCGGATGTGCCTTTCCACAACCTTGATGAGGCCGGCTATTACCAGCCCGACACGGTGCGCCGCTTCGTAGGTTCCATGTATGGCTATTCCAAGGACATTTCCGTGAAGAACGCCCCCGAGGACTTCATCTACTACAAGCCCCTGAAGGCCGTGTACGAGACAACCTTCGAGCAGTATCAGGTGGACGAGAACTATCAGGTTATCTCCGTTGGCCGTCCGCACAAGGAGGAGTTCTTCAAGAAGTTCAAGGACGGCAGTTCCATGGCATACAGCACATTCATGGGAGGCGACACCAAGTTGACGCAGGTACGCACCAACGTTGCCAACGGCCGCAGGCTCATTATCCTGAAGGACAGTTACGGCAATGCCCTGCCCGGATATCTGTTCTACTCCTTTGAGGAGATACACGTCATAGACGGTCGCTACTTCACTCACAACATGAAGGATTATGTTCGCGAGCACAAGATAACCGACATCCTCTTTGCCAACAACATCTTCCAGGCATGCGGAGGCCGCTATCGCGCCTACGAGTTCTTCCTTACCATGGCAGAGGGATGCAAGGACAACCCCAGTACCGCCTTCTACAAGAACCGTGCCAAGGATACTGCCCAGGCACAGGGGGACACCATCATGCCGCAAAGGAGGGATTCGGTGGCGCAGCCCGTGCGGCAGGACACCTTGAAGGCTGCTCTCCAGCCAGATACAGCCAGGAAGGCAGAAGACAGGCAAGAGGACGCCGTTGTTGAGCAGGAAACGGCACAGCCCTCGGATTCCGTTTCAGTACAATAGCCATACAGGTGCCAAGGCATGAAGTTGCAGAAGATAATGCTGGACGGAGGGTTCACCTGCCCCAACCGTGACGGAAGGGTAGGGCAGGGCGGATGCTCCTTCTGCCTGTGCGAGTCGTTCAATCCCGAGTATTGCCGCAAGCATGCCACCATCACCGAGCAGATAGAGGCAGGAAAGAAGTTCTTCGAGGGCAAGTATCCCCAGATGAAGTATCTTGCCTATTTTCAGGCATACAGTTCCACCTATGCCCCGTTGGAGGTATTGCGCCAGCGCTACGATGAGGCTCTTGCCGTGGAGGATGTCGTAGGACTGGTGGTGGCAACACGCCCCGATTGCATTGACGACGATGTTCTTGCCCTTCTCGCCTCCATTCGCGAGAGAGGTTATTCAGTGGCTATAGAGTTGGGATGCGAAACCTTTTACGACCGCACCCTTGCCCGTGTGAACCGCGGGCATACCTCACGTCAATCCATGGATGCCATACACCTTTGCCACAGATATGCCATCCCCGTTACGGTACATCTCATGTTCGGTTTGCCTGGCGAGAGCCGTGACGACATCCTTGCCGAGGCAGAGATACTGAACGCCTTGCCCGTAGCCTCACTGAAAATCCATCAGTTGCAGATATTGCGCGGCACCCGTATGGCAAGGGAGTGGGAGGAGAAGAAAGAGGATTTCCTTGCCTTCACCCTGGACACCTATGCCCAACTTGTGGCGGATTTTGCTCAGAGGCTCAGAAGCGACATACACATTGAGCGTTTTGCATCCTCGGCACCTCGGGGAATGCTCATTTCACCCCGTTTCGGTGTCAAGCAGAGCGTGGTGGAGGCACGCATCAGGGCACTTATGGACAAGAGTTGATTATTTGCTCCTCCGATTTTTGCCATTATCGGGAATATTCCTTATCTTTACACAGAAAAACTTAAATCTACCTAATATGAAAGGCATTGTATTGGCAGGTGGTTCGGGAACACGTCTTTATCCCATCACCAAGGGCATATCAAAGCAGTTGATGCCCATCTACGAC
>JAGBYI010000078.1 GCA_017628845.1 Bacteroidaceae bacterium | reverse complement strand
TGCAGCCACTTCGGTAACGGTGAGCAATACATAGATACTCCACATCATTTTCGCCGTGTCGGCGATGCGTGGTGACACTTTCTCGTAGGTCAACCCCGACACCTCCGCAGCATAGAGCTGCATGCCGTTGAGTCCGAAGATAGGCAGGATCGCAATGGATAATACGATGATTCCCATACCGCCGATCCATTGCGTCAACGACCGCCAGAAGAGCAATCCGTGGGTAATCACTTCTAGGTCGGGAATAATGGTCGCTCCCGTAGTGGTGAAGCCCGACATGCTCTCAAACCATGCGTCTGTGAAACTGGGCACTTGTCCGCTGAGGTAATATGGTAATAGTCCAAAGGCAGAGAACACCACCCACACCATTGCCACAATCACATAGCCCTCGCGCTCGCCCATGCGTGACTCAGCACGACGACCTATCAGCAGACCCAATATACCTGCCAGTAGGGTGACGATGGTGGAGAGCAGAAAAACATCACTATCTGCTTCGCCATACCACAAGCTCACGCCCAATGCCAAGGTCATAAACACCGCCTCTATTAAAAGCAGTGCGCCCATGGTGCGGAAGACCATCCGTGTATTGAATGTGCGTGTCATAACAGTTGAAAGTTGACAGTTGACAATTGAAAGTTGACAGTTATTTGAAGAACTTCTCGAGTTGGCGGATGACTTGGCTCTTGCAGAATACCACAACTTGGTCGTTTGGTAAGATCTGTGTGTCACCATTCACCAATATACCTTCGCCAGCACGCACGATAGCACCGATATTCGCATCTTTAGGCAAACGCATATCACGAATCTTAGATTTGGTGATACGGCTTCCTTCTTCTGCCATAAATTCCACCACTTCGGCATCGGCACTGGTCAAGTTGCGCACATTCAGCACACTGGCATCCAGCAACATCTGGTAGATATATGAAGCAGCGATGGTTTTCTTGTTGAGTACCGTACCGATATCTAAGCCCTCAGCCATAGGTATATAGTCAATATTCTCGACTTCAGCAATGGTCTTTTTCACACCAAAACGCTTGGCAGCCATGCAGGCAAAGATATTCGCTTCGCTACTATCGGTGACTGCTACAAAAGCATCCGCATCCTCTATACCCTCATCTTTCAGCACTGCCATATCGCTACCATCGGCATTGATAATCAGTGCATTATTGATTTTCTCGCTAAGATGATAGCAATGTTCGCGGTCAGCCTCCAGGATTTTGATACTGAGGTCATCCGATAAGTTTTGTACGGTCTTCTGTGCAATCTTTGATCCGCCAAAGAAGATGATGTTTTTGATTTCTTGTTTCTGTTTGCCGAGTTGCTCACGCAGATGTTTCATATTCTCTCGCGTACAAACGGCGTACACCATATCGTCGGCTTGAATCTCATCTGCTCCTGTAGGGATAATGGTATCTTGTCCGCGTTTGATAGCCACTACTCGGTAAAGTCCATGATTGAAGAATCCTGACATAAACTGCTTGCCAATCACCTCTGCACCTTCACGCACTTTCACTACGCAGAGTTCCAATGCGCCTTCACAAAGCGTCAAGTGGTAGCGCATCCAGTTGGTTTTGAGCGAAGCGGTAATCTCGTGCGCTGCAAGTAGTTCTGGGTAGATGAGGTGGTTGAGTCCCATCTGCTCAAAGATGCGTTTATTCTCTGGAATGAGATACTCGTAGTTGTCGATACGCGCTAATGTCTTCTTTGCTCCCAGTTGATTTGCGAGCAAACACGCAGTGATATTATCTGCCTCGGATGGTGTAACTGCGATGAAGAGGTCCACATCTTTTACGCCTATACTCTTGAGGTCGTTAATCGACATCGGACTTCCCACCTTGGTCAGTAGGTCATAGTTTGCATCGAGATCACCCAAGCGGTCTTGGCGGTCGTCAATGAGACTGATATCCATATCTTCGCGCGACAGCAATTTCGCCAAGTGGCGACCTACTGCTCCAGCGCCTGCAATAATGATTCGCATATACCTTCTTTATCTAATTTTAACAACTGATATAATTCCTTGGTGCTTCCATGCTCCACAAACTGGTCGTTTACACCCAATCGGATCACACGTGGTGTGTAGCCATTATCTGCCATAAACTCCAGCACAGCACTGCCCAATCCGCCACTAATCATACCATCCTCCACCGTGATGATCGTGTCAAAGGTCTTACCTACTGTATGCAAGAGCTCTTCATCTATAGGCTTGAGCCAACGCATATCGTAGTGTGCTACTTGCGCAGCTTTCTCGCCAAGTGCCTCAATAGCATCGGCAACCGTATTACCCATTGCGCCAATACTTAGTACTGCTATTTGGCTACCCTCTTTTAGGCAGACACCTTTGCCTATCGTCAATTGCCCATTGCTGGTAGCGCTCATGCTGCGACCTCTTGGGTAACGTATCGCGATAGGTCCGTCATAGTCTTTGGCAAGGCACATCATGGTTTCGAGGTCCTCTTTGGTCATAGGAGCACCTATCACCATATTTGGAATAGGACGTAGGTATGCCAAGTCCAAGAGGCCATGGTGGGTTGCGCCATCATTGCCCACGATACCAGCACGGTCAATACAGAAGACAACATGCAGCTTAGGCAATGCCACATCGTGAATGATATTATCGTAGGCACGTTGCAAGAAACTGGAGTAGATATTGCAATAGGGGACAAGTCCCGCCTTTGCCATACCTGCTGAGAAAGTGACTGCGTGTCCCTCTGCGATGCCGACATCGAATACGCGGTCAGGCAGTTGGCGTTGCATGATCGTCATGCTACAACCACTTGGCATGGCTGGTGTGACACCCACCACACGCTCATCTTCCTTCGCCAGTGTGAGCAGTTGCTCTCCAAACACTTCTTGCCATAATGGCTCCTTCTTTGTACTTGGATCCTGGTTTCTGACTCCTGTCTCCACACAGAACTCTCCTGGTGCATGCCAAGTTGTTTGGTCATTTTCAGCAGGTTCATAGCCTTTGCCTTTCTTGGTGATGATATGCAGCACCTTAGGTCCCTCGTAGTCTTTTATCTCGTTGAAGATACGCACCAAACTCAGCACATCGTGTCCGTCAGCAGGACCAAAATAGCGCAAGTTGAGTCCTTGGAAGATGTT
>JAGBYI010000077.1 GCA_017628845.1 Bacteroidaceae bacterium | reverse complement strand
GCCCATTGCAGGTACTGCTGTTTACATGACCAGCTACTCACGTCTGCAGGGCGACGAAATCAGCGCCCAGCACGATGCCAGTCTGAAGCAGTGGGAGAAAATACTGCCCGTTCGCGAGTGGCTGTACCAGACTCCCGAGCAGATTTTGATTAAAGCCTCTAACGGTGCCAGCGACTTCGGCAACAAGTTCGGCCAGCCCCTTATCTGCGGTTCAGTGCTCACCTTCGAGCACAACGAGAAGGGCAGTCAGGAGAGATATGCCTACGACAAGGTTATCATGCTGGCAGGCGGTGTGGGCTACGGCACTAAGCGCGACTGTCTGAAAGGCCAGCCCCAGCCCGGCAACAAGGTTGTCGTTATGGGTGGCGAGAACTATCGTATCGGCCTTGGTGGCGGTAGCGTAAGTTCCGTTGAGACCGGCCGCTACAGCAGTGGCATTGAACTGAACGCTGTTCAGCGTGCCAACCCTGAGATGCAGAAGCGCACCTACAACGTGGTTCGTGCACTTTGCGAGGAGGACAACAACCCCATCGTCAGCATCCACGACCATGGTTCTGCCGGTCACGTAAACTGCTTGAGCGAGTTGGTAGAGGAATGTGGTGGCATCATACACATGGACAAGTTGCCCATCGGCGACAAGACCCTCTCTGCAAAGGAGATTATTGCCAACGAGAGTCAGGAACGCATGGGTCTGCTCATCGACGAGAAGGCCATCGAACACGTACGCCGCATTGCCGAGCGTGAGCGCGCTCCCATGTACACCGTGGGTGAGACAACAGGCGACCACCGCTTCACCTTCGAACAGGCCGATGGCGTTCGTCCCTTCGACCTGGCCGTTGAGCAGATGTTCGGTTCTTCTCCAAAGACCGTGATGGTGGACAAGACCGTGGAGCGTACATATAGCGACAAGAAGGACATTGATCCTGCACAGATAGAGACATACCTGAAGAACCTCCTTCCCCTGGAGGCCGTAGCATGTAAGGACTGGCTGACCAACAAGGTGGACCGTTGCGTAAGCGGCCGTGTGGCACGCCAGCAGTGTCAGGGCGAATTGCAGCTGCCCCTGAGCGACTGCGGCGCCGTAGCACTGGACTACCGTGGCGAGAAGGGTATTGCCACCGCACTGGGCCATGCACCTCAGGCAGCATTGGCCAACCCCGCAGCAGGTAGCGTGCTGGCAGTTTCCGAGGCACTGACCAACCTGATTTGGGCGCCTCTTGCCATTGAGGACGAGAAGGGTGCAAGCGCCATGGACAGCATCAGCCTGAGCGCCAACTGGATGTGGCCCTGCCGTGCACAGGAGGGCGAAGACGCACGTCTGTACAGCGCCGTAAAGGCACTGAGCGACTTCTGCTGCGCCCTGCAGATCAATGTGCCCACCGGCAAGGACTCTTTGAGCATGACCCAGAAGTATCCCAACGGCGACAAGGTGGTAAGCCCCGGTACCGTTATCGTCAGCGCAGGCGGCGAGGTGAGCGACATCAAGAAGATTGTTTCTCCCGTACTGAAG
>JAGBYI010000076.1 GCA_017628845.1 Bacteroidaceae bacterium | reverse complement strand
CCATCGCTATGGCGGTGTCCTGGGCCTGAAGCAGGGCAGGGTGGGGAATATGCTGGATGTGCAGTACACCTCGGTGGACAACTATACCGTGTGCATGGATTATGCCGACGAGTGCGATTTCAGACAAGTGTACGGTGGGCGCACATTCAGTGCGAAGGACAAGTTGCAATACTCTCCAACGGACAATCTCACCCTGACGGCACGTGCTGGGTATTACTTCAAGGAACTGACCACCGACGTGGACGTGTACGAGCGTTTCCGCGACTTCACAGGCGGCCTCCGTGCAGAGTGGGACATCACCGCAAAGGACCGTCTGGAAATATCTGCCTCATACGACCAGTACGACAAGTCCGACCTTCTGCGCCTTTGGGAGCGTGATGTGATGGATTACCGCAACCTGCAGATGTCCGTTCGCACGATGTACAACCGTACCCTGCGTAAGAAGGACATCCTCACCGTGGGTGGCGACTACATGCGCGACTATCTGCATACCTACCAGTTCTCCGACGGCAAGGAGCGTGTGCAATACACGGGCGACCTCTATGCCCAGTACGATTGCTTCCTGGGCAAGCGATGGGAACTGATTGGCGCCGGACGATGGGATTACTTCTCGGATGCCAAGGGGGCTTCGCAACTGACGGGAAAACTGGCGGCGCGATATACCCTGGATTCCTTTGTCCTTAGGGCAGGATATGCGGGTGGTTTCCGTGCTCCTACGCTGAAGGAGAAGTATTCCTACTTCAACATGGTGGGCGACATCTACGTGAAGGGCAACGAGGCGCTGGAGGCAGAGCGCTCGCACAACTTCAACCTCTCTGCCGAATACACATGGCAGAACTACAACCTTTCTGCTTCGGCATCGTACAACACAATCACCAACCGCATCACCTCCTCCGCTCCCCAACGGGGCACTATGGGCGACCATTATGTCCAGTACATCAACCTTCCCAGTGCACGTGTGCTTGGCGTGGAACTCCTTGCCACGGGGCAATGGTCACTGGCTGGAGGGCATAGGGTGAAGGCTCGTGCCAACTATGTCTTCACACGCGAATGGCTAAGCCAGGGGGGCATGACGCCGTATTGCCCGGCACGCCCCCATTCGTTCAACCTGCGCCTGGATTGGGACAAGCAGTGGACTTCCTTCTATGGTACCACCTTGTCCGTTAGCGGCAGGGTACTTTCTGCCGTGGATTACGAGACGGTACAGATGGATTATCCCTACACCCCACGCCATGTCCACAACCCTGCTTACACCATCTGGAAACTCCAGTTGCAGAACCGCATGGGCAAGGGCATCCGCCTGAACGTGGCCGTGGACAATGTCTTCAACTATGCCCCCGAGGTGTATTATTTCAACTCCCCCGTCACCCTGGGCATCAACCTCATGGCAGGCATCAGCATGGATGTGGAAAGGATTTGGGAACGGAAATCTGCGAGTAAGTGAGAGCAGAAGCATGGTAGGGACGCTGCGTGCAGCGTCCGATAACAAGAGCAGGCGGACGCTGCACGCAGTCCCCCTACGTCGCAATGGAGATTGCGACCCTCACGAGGCACAGATTGACATCCCAGTCAATTTTCCAAGGACCTCGTTCGCCCTACATTTCGGGCGGAAGCAGATTCAAAGTTGCGGTTAAGTGAGAACAGAATATATTCATTTATTATGTCGAACGAGAGCAACTAAGACAATGTCAAGACGACAAAGAACCATCCACCCCCTCCGCGCTCCGCGCTCGTCCCACCTGTCTCAGGGGGACAGTTAGTTACAACAGTTAACGCTATCACCCACTTTCTCTCCCTGAGACAGGGAGAGTACCCCGCAGGGGGGAGAGGGTGGAAAAATGGGGAAATCGGAAAACAGCATTATGAGCAAGATAGAGACAGAAAAGCAGACGGTAGAGGCCATGATACGCCTCTATTGCAAGGGGAAGAAGCACGGGGAAACGGAAAACTATAGGGAGAGTCCGGGTAATCCGAGTTGTCCGAGTAATCCGAGTAATCCGAATACTCCGATTATTCCGATTATTCCGACT
This sequence comes from Bacteroidaceae bacterium, assembly GCA_017628845.1. GTDB lineage: Bacteria > Bacteroidota > Bacteroidia > Bacteroidales > Bacteroidaceae > Physcousia. The sequence goes on along the minus strand of JAGBYI010000076.1, from coordinate 16,682 downwards.
ACTCCGACTCCTCACCACCGCTCATCCGCTCACCGCTCACCTCTCACCGTTCCCCCTCTCTGCCCTCAGTGCCAACAACTCCTGACCTACGCTCATCAGCGCCTGGAGCGTTGCAAGTTTGGCGAGAATAAGCCCAGTTGCACCCGATGCCCCGTGCATTGCTACAAGCCTGCCATGCGCGAGCAGATACGCCAGGTGATGCGCTATTCGGGTCCTCGCATGCTCTTGCACGACCCCATCATAGCCATCGTGCATTTGTGGGATTTCCTGAGGGCGAAGTTCTCGTAGTGGGAGGGGGAAGCGATGAAGTCCTTTGAGACCTTTGGAAGGTCCAGGAAAGTCCTGTGAAATTTATGCCATCCTATGGTAACCTGTTCTCTAATAAATAACCATTAATCTCATCATCCTATGAACCTCAGCGGATTGCTTGTTGGCCTTGCCACATTCCTTATTATAGGTCTTTTTCACCCCATCGTCATCAAGTCGGAGTACCACTTCGGTGTACGTTGCTGGTGGGTGTTTCTGCTTGTAGGCATTGCCTTTGCCATTGCCTCGTGCATGGTTCAGGATATTGTCATCTCCACCATTCTTGGCGTTACTGCCTTCTCCTGCTTCTGGAGCATCCTGGAACTCTTCGAACAACGCGAACGTGTCCGCAAGGGCTGGTTCCCATGCAAGAAGAAGTGAAGACTTGGGGTCATTAAGGTCCTTATGGGGGGTGGATTCGCGGGTGGATGATTTATGCTCTGTTTTATCGTGGTTAGTACTTCAGTTATGTTGTGGTTCTAACCTCCCTCAGTGCCGCTGATGGGCATCGTTTTTTGTGGGCTTTTATACGCTTTGCTAACTAAATTTTGGTATCGTTTGCATGTGTGTGCGGTGTTTGTGGCGTTATTCCTTTTCGTAGGGGATAAATCCGCGTAATGCCCTAATCACATTTTTGTATTTTGCTTTTTGAGGGGTCTTTTTTTCTTGATTTTGTTTGTCCTAAAACCCTAAATGCCATATTTTTGCACCCCGAAAAACAGACAGGTGCTTTCCGCCTTTATTCATGACAGGAAGCAGGAAGGGTATGTAACAAAAACAGAGGAAAAGGCAAATGAACAGACGTGTATCTGCATCAATCTCCAAGGTTTTGCTTGTGGTTGGCATAATGCTGATTGCATGCGGAGAATGTTTTGCGCAGATTTATGCCACACTTGCCGGACGGGTAACGGATTCGCGTACAAAAGAACCCTTGCCAGGGGTGATGGTGACCATTGATCAAAAAGGTCTTTGGGCAATAAGTGACGAAGACGGATATTACACCATCGCCAATCTGGACTTTCCCACGGCGGTAGTAACGTTTTACCTGCTCGGACATCAGAAGCAGAGCGTTTCCGTGAAATTGGGCGAACGCAAGAATATTTGCAATGTGGCCCTGCACGAGATGAACCTGTCGCTGGACGAGGTGGTTGTTACGGCGCAGAGGCGCACGGAAAGCCTGAGCAGTTCCTATGTCATTGACCGCAATACGCTGGATCATGCACAGATAATGAACCTGAACTATGTCACCACGCTCCTGCCCGGCGGAAAGACCGTAGGCGACCAGAACCTTGCATCCGGAGCAAAGCCGGTAGCCCTGCATGCCGGCGGTGCAAGCGAACTGGGAAATGCCTCGTTCGGCACGGCCATAGACCTGGACGGGCAACGGTTGGAAACCAATGCGTCGCTTGGCGAAATACGTGGCGTTGACCTTCGCAATATAGGGTCGTCGAACATAGAATCCGTGGAGGTGGTGGCCGGTATCCCTTCAGTGGAGTACGGCGACCTGTCCAACGGCATGGTGAAGATAAACACCCGCAAGGGACGCACTCCCTTCGTGGTGGAACTGATGGTGGAACCTAAGACCAAGTCCATAGCCCTGAGCAAGGGTTTCAATCTTGGCCGTAGGGCAGGAACGCTGAATGTCAATGCCGAGCATACACGTTCTATAAGCAATCTTGCATCGCCACATACGGCATACATGCGCAACAACGTGAACCTGACCTATTCCAACGCCTTCAAGGACCGATTGGGGCATCCGCTCAGCCTTACCGCATCCTTGGGAGGGAACATAGGCGGATACAACTCGGAGGCCGACCCCGACGAGTTCAAGGATACATACACAAAGACGCGCGACTACATGCTCCGTGGCAACGTGAAACTCCATTGGCTTCTGGACAAGCTGTGGATATCTAACCTCACCCTGCAGGCCTCCATGTCGTACAGCGACAAGATGAACGAGACGAATACCAACAAGAGTTCCGCCTCTACACAACCATACATCCATGCCACCGAGGCAGGATATCACATAGGTGAACTCTACGAGGAGAATCCCGATGCCGACATCATCCTTGGCCCTACGGGGTACTGGTATGTGCGCTCCTTTACCGACTCCAAGCCCCTGGCGTATTCCGTGAAGGCAAAGGCCGACTGGACAAGGCGTTGGGGCAAGACAATGAACACCGTCCTGTTGGGAGCGGAACTTGTCGGTAGCGGAAACCTGGGACGAGGCCTCTATTACGAAGACATGAGCGTGGCACCCACATGGAGGGAGTACCGCTACGACGAACTGCCCTTCATGAACAACGTGGCACTCTTTCTGGAAGACAAGTTCTCCATGCCTGTGGGCAGACGCTCCTCCCTGCATCTGAGGGCAGGACTCCGTTCGGACATCACCATGATAAAGGGTTCGGAATACGGCACCGTGGCAAACGTGTCTCCGCGCATCAATGCCAAGTACGTCTTCTGGGAGAACCGGGGGAAGGGAGTCAGCGACCTGTCGGTCTTCGGCGGTTGGGGAAAGTCGGTCAAGCAACCCTCCTTTACCGTCCTGTATCCAGCCCCCACCTATAGCGACAAACTGGCCTTCGCACCAGGCACCACCGCCGACGGCAGGACCTTCTATGCCTACTATACACAACCCACCACACCCAAGTACAACCCCGCCCTGAAATGGCAATATACTAACCAGAGTGAACTGGGAGTGGAGGCAACATTGTGGGGCGCACGCATATCGCTTTCCGCTTTCCGCAACAAGACCTTCAACCCATATATGAGTCGAAGCGTCTACACCCCTTATACATACAAACTGACCACGCAAGCCGACATAGAGGCAGGATGCACCATACCCATACAGAACCGCCGGTATATGATTGACCGCCACACGGGCATCGTAACGGTGAAGGACCGTACAGAATCCATTGCCGACCAGGTGCTGGGATACAAGGAAAGGAATACCTATGTCAGCCAGACGGAGTACACCAACGGTTCGCCAGTGGAAAGACGAGGCATGGATCTGATCGTGGACTTCCCGCAGATACGTCCATTACGCACAAGCATCCGTCTGGATGGCAACTATTACTGGTACAAGGGCCTGAACGAAACCCTCGTTGCCTCCATGGGGCAGGCATCGGCATCCATGGACGGCACGCCATACAAGTACGTGGGGTATTATGCCGGTTCGAGCACGGCCGCCAACGGTTCGCTTTCAAGCCAGATAAACGCCAACCTGACCATATCCACGCACATTCCCAAGATACGCATGATATTCTCTCTGCGCCTGGAAACCTCGCTCTACAATTACGGGCAGAACCTCTCCGAGTACGCCGACGGGAGACTGAGAGGCTACCTCTTGGAGGCGGCAGGCGACTTTCACTGCATCCAGCAGGGAGGCATATACAACCGTGATTCCTATGTGGCTGTCTACCCAGAGTACTACACCGCATGGGGCAATCCCGAAGAGAAGATCCCCTTCCTTGAGAAGTTCGTTTGGGCAAGGGAGAACGACAGGGAACTGTATCAGGATCTCTGCAAACTGGTGGTGAAATCCAACACCACGTACTTCTTCAACGAGAACCGCATAACGGCCTACTATGCCGCCAACTTCAACGTAACCAAGGAACTGGGCAAATGGGCCTCCGTCACCCTGTATGCACGCAACTTCTTCCATCAGATGGGCAAGGTGAAATCCTCGCAAACGGGGTTGGAGTCCTCGCTATTCGATAGCAACTACATTCCTAAGTTCTATTACGGAATGTCCGTGCGAATAAAACTCTAATGCTGAATAATAACGTATAACAATAAATCACTATGAAAAAGTTTCTTTCAATGATGTCCGCCGTGGCCATGCTTCTTGCCTACACGGCATGTACTAACGAGGATGATGACGATTACCGCACCTATAGTGTTGCGGTGCAGTTGCTGACACCCGAGGTGGCCGACGCACCTCTGGAGGGTGTTGCCGTTACGGCACGTGGTGTAAGCGGTGTGGCACTTACCGCACAGACAGACGAAGCAGGTGTAGCAACATTTGCACTGCCCGAGGACATTTACAGTTTTTCAGCTTCTCACAAGTTCAATGCCGATGGTGTGGTATACGTAGTGAACTATGTGTTGCAGAAGTCAATTGCAAGTGCCGACTTTGTAAACGCCAACACAATGAGCCTGGAGATGGAGCCTGTAGTGAGCCAGGGCAGCAAGCAGGTAATCCTGAAGGAACTGTACGTTGGCGGATGCCCCAAGGACGACGGTTCCGGCTTTTATCAGTACGACAAGTATGTGGTCATCTACAACAACTCCGACCAGGTGGCCACAATCCCCAACTTCTGTATTTCACACGTAGGCCCCTATAACGCACACGGCAATAACCAGAACTACGTGGACGGCAAACTCTTATATGCCGAGGAAGACTACACTCCTGCCTATTCCTTCGTGTTCTACATGACAAAGGACCTGGTGCTGGAACCCTACGCATCTGCCACCATTGCACTAAGTGGCGCTATTGATCATACCACGACATACTCTAACTCCGTTGACCTGAGCGAGGCCGATTATGTATGCTACGATCCCGAGGATTTTGACAATCCCAACTATCACCCCGCTCCATCCGAGAAGATTGATCCGGAGAACTATATGCTCGCATCAAAGTTGGGACAGGGCAATGCCGCCTCATGGAGCGTGTTGTGCCCCGGCATATTCATCTTCTCAACCGGCGACAACGACCCCTTGGCCTACACTCAGGATAAGGCCAACAGCTACTACATGGGCAATAATGAAAAACCCGCTAATGCCTGCGCCAAGATACCCAATCAGTGGATATACGATGCTGTGGACATTTGGACAGAGGAGAACGAGAGCGAATCATTGCCACGCTACTCTGCCAGCATAGAAGGCGGTCATGTCTGCATGACCAACAAGTTGGGCTATTCCATCTACCGCAATGTTGACAAGGAGGCCACTGAGGCCTTGCCCGAGAACGAAGGCAAACTGGTTTACAACTATGGATTGGGTACAACTACCATCAATGGCGGCACTTCCACCGACCTCAGCAGCATTGATGCCGAGGCTTCCATTGCCAACGGTGCACATATTATATATATGGATACCAACAACTCCATGAACGACTTCCACCAGCGTAAGGTGGCAAGCCTGAAAAAATAAGCCCAAATATTACGAATGAGAAGAAACGACCTCTTGCCATATCTGGTATCTTTAGTCCTGACGGGCGGTGTTTGCCACACCGCCTTGTCGGCGCAAACGGATAGTACTTTCAACTGGAGCACCCTGCGCGATGTGCGACTGGACAGGAACTGGCTCAATAGCGAGAACCCAGCCGGTCTTCATGCCTTCGGGCAGGGCACGGAATCGGAAATCGTGCTTTATGGCAAGGGGGGATATGGAGGTCTGAAGAACTATTTCTCCTCCAAGAATGAACTTGCCTTCGGTGTGGAGGCGTCTTCCGTTGCACGTCTGTCCAAACTTGTGGTGGTGGACGGCAAGGTGGGGTATCGCCACACTACGGCAAAGGCTCTTGCCGCATCCTACTTCATCGACCCCACGCAGACACCTTTCGACCTGCTGGAGTTTACCGACGAGAATGCCGGGGACAAGACCTTGGAGGAACTGTACCTGCAAGGCAGGGTGGGAGTAACTCCGGCAAGATGTTTCTCGTTGGGTGCATCAATGGATTACAAGGCCGCCAACTACTCCAAGCGGAAGGACCTGCGTCATGTAAATTCTCTGATGGATATGCGCCTCGTTGTGGGTGGCATGGTGCATTTGGGAGAGCGTGTGGACATAGGCCTGAACTATGTTTATCGGCGCAGGAACGAAACCTTGCTTCTGAGCATATACGGCACACAGGGCAAGACCTTCCTTTCGCTCCTCAGTTACGGTGCTTTCTTCGGCAAGCAGGAGACATTTGGCGAGATAGGATACACAAAGGAGAACGAGAACAAGCCTCTCTTCGACTCCCGTCATGGTGCCAATCTTCAAATAGCATGGCGCATAGGCAATGTGGAGTGGCTTAACGAGGTTGGATTCATGCTACGTAGCGGATATTATGGCGACCCGTCGCACTCCACGGTGGTTTATTCCACCCACCGAGGGCATGGTTCCTTCTATCATGGCCTGCTGACCTTCGCCTCGGGAAGCGATGCCCATCGTTTCGGGTTGCGATACGGACAGGAACACGTTGCGAATACCGAGAACATATATTCCTACAAGAACGAGGAAACGGGGTGCGACTACATAGAATACCTCGGCGAGCGCGAGGTGGGCGAACGTACACAAAGGTCGCTTGCCTTGGAGTACACGGGACGCTTCGGCATAAGGCACGGTCTTGCACGATGGGAGGCCTGGGCGGATGCATCCCTTGACAACCGCAATACGAGGGCATCCAATTATCCCGATTACAGAAGGCAGGATATCTCCTGGTGGCGCCTAAAGGCCGTGGGTACACGCAATTTCCTTTCGGGCATTAACTGCTACTCGCTCTCTGTTTCGGCATCGTATGGCGGAGGTTCGGGACAACCCTGCATGGACGGGCGTTATGGTTCCGCCACATCGGGCGAGGCCCTGACACGAACCCGCAACGACCTGCTCATGCAGGAGTGGGAATTCCTTGCCTCCACACAATTGGGTGCCGGCATAGGCTTCACCTACTCTCGTGCCATGTGGAAGGGCAAGGTGCGTGGCAATGCGGGGCTTGCCTACGACATGTGCAAGGCATTGGGCACCAGTCATCTTGATGGTACAATGCGACACACGGTTTCCCTCCGTCTGGGGTGCAACTTTTAACGAAAACAATATGAATACTAACAAATAAAACATTACAAAGACAATGAAAACAAGATTCATGATCATCATGGCCGCAATGGCTTTCGTGTTCACTTCATGTGGCAACAACAATGGTACGAGCAATGCAGAGCAGGTGCAGGAGGCACCCGTTGCCCTGGAGATTGACCAGGTGCTGGCATCTGCCGACACCCTTGCCAACCAGGAAATAACCATGGAGGGCATCTGCACACATACATGCAAGCATGGTGCAACCAAAATATTCATGATGGGTAGCGACGATACCAAGACCATCCGTGTGGAGGCGGCAAGCCTGGGTTCTTTTGACCAAAAGTGTATCAATAGCATCGTGCGAGTGAAGGGCATTCTTCGTGAGGAACGTGTGGACGAGGCTTATCTTCAGCGTTGGGAGGCTTCGGTGGCTGCTTCTGCGGCAGAGCAGCATGGCGATGGCGAGGCAGGTTGCGACACCGAGAAGGCAGCACGTGGCGAAACGGGCAACACCGTGGCAGAGCGCATTGCTGACTTCCGCCAGAAGATAGCGGCACGCAAGGAGGCCGTAGGCAAGGAATACCTGTCGTTCTATTTCGTGGAGGCTTTGGCTTATGAAATTGTCGAGTAGCCAGTTGCGCATCTGGTGCCGCACCATACACCGCGACCTCTCGTTCTTCTTCTCGGGCATGGTGCTCATCTATGCTATCTCAGGCTTGGTGATGAACCATCGCGATGCCATAAATCCGCATTACTCCGTATCGCTCACTGAAATGCAGATGGACAACCTCCCTCCGCAAGCCGAATTTAATCGTGCCAAGGTGGAGGAACTGATGCACAAGGCGGGTGTTTCAGAGGCATATACCAAGCACTATTTCCCCAAGCCAGGGCACCTGAAGGTGTTCCTGAAAGGCGGTTCTTCGCTTCAGGCAAACATTGTCACGGGGCATGTGGTGTACGAATCCCTTGCACGCCGTCCCCTGATAAGCACCATGACCACTCTGCACTACAATCCCGGCAAGTGGTGGACGTGGTTTGGCGATGCCTTTGCCCTCTCCCTGGTGATAATTACCCTAACCGGCATCTTCATGCTGAAGGGCAAGAAGGGTCTTTGGGGTAGGGGAGGCATAGAGTTGCTGGTGGGGATGCTCATACCGGTGCTGCTTATCTTATTCATTAAATAAAAGGTTTGTATAACAATGGAAAATATAATTGAGTGCCGCAACCTGACGCACTATTATGGCAAGCGACTGATATACGACAATCTTTCGTTTGGCGTACCCCGTGGGCGCATCCTGGGACTTTTGGGCAAGAACGGTACTGGCAAGACAACAACCATCAACATACTGAGCGGTTTTCTCCAGCCCCGTAGCGGCGAGTGCTATATCCTGGGCGAGAAGATTGGCAATATGAATCCTCTAACGCGCCGCAAGATAGGATTGCTCATCGAGGGGCATGTCCAGTACCAGTTTATGAACATTGAGCAGATAGAGCGCTTCTATGCCTCGTTCTACCCCAACTGGAAGCGTGAGGCATACTACGAACTCATGAGCCGCCTGAAGGTGGCGCCCCATCAGCGCATCAACCGCATGTCATGCGGCCAGCGTTCGCAGGTGGCGCTCGGCCTGATCCTGGCACAGGATCCAGAGGTGCTGGTGCTTGACGACTTCTCGCTGGGTCTTGATCCTGGATACCGACGCCTGTTTGTAGATTACATGCGTGAGTATGCCAAGGCCGAGGACAAGACCGTATTCCTCACCTCGCATATCATCCAGGACATGGAGCGCCTGGTGGACGACTGTATAGTGATGGATTATGGAAAGATACTGGTGCAGATGCCCGTGGAGGAACTTCTGGGCAAGTTCCGCCGCTACACGGCCCAGGTGAGCGAGGGTTTCCGTATGCAGGATACAGATGGCATATATAACCCCTCGGTCATACGGCAGACGCTGGAACTCTTCTCCATGCTTCCGGAAGCCGAGGTGAGAGCGCGCCTCTCCCTTCAGGGTGTTGCCGATGTGCAGGTGGAGAAGGTTGGTTTGGAGGATGCCTTCATAGGATTGACCGGCAAATACTAATACATAATCACACGATAGGAAAAGAATCATGATAAAAGCAATATTTTACAAGGAATGGATAAAGACAAGGTGGTACCTGTTGCTTGCCTTGCTCGTATCCCTGGGTTTCTCTGCCTATGCCATGTTGCGCATTTCACGTGTGTGCTCGCTCAAGGGTGCCGAGCATATGTGGGTGGTGATGATGCAGCGCGATGCCATATTCGTGGAACTCTTGCAATACGTGCCCCTCATCCTGGGACTTGTTTTCGCCATAGTGCAATTCGTTCCCGAGATGCACCATCGTTCGTTCAAATTGACCCTGCATCTGCCCATGCGTGCCACCAGTGCCTTGGCTTCCATGCTTTCGTTTGGCATGTCCATGATGGTGCTTGTGTGTGCGCCAGCATTGCTGCTCATGTGGGCATATCTGCAAAGCGTGCTTGCCCCCGAACTCTATTGGCACATTCTGCTCAGTGCCATGCCATGGTATCTGGCGGGTATGGCGGCATATCTGCTCACGGCGTGGGTGGCATTGGAGCCCACATGGGGCAGAAGGGTGCTCAACCTGGTGCTCGGAGTCCTGTTGCTCAGGATATATTTCCTGGCACCGGCGCCAGAGGCATATAACGACTTCCTGCCTCTTCTTGCCATCATCACCCTGTGCTATAGCATATTGTCCGTATTGTCTCTGACACGTTTCCGCGATGGCAGACAGGATTAGGGGGCAAAACACTCACACACTCTCATACTATATAAAAATAGAAAACTATGTTCAAGACAAGCAAGATATTCTTTTCTCTCCTGGTACTCGTGGTGCTCGTGTGGCAGGTGCCGGCGTGCTACAACTTCTTTATGGCAAAGTCTGTGGACACTCCCTTCACCCTGTATAGCAGCATAGCAGGAGAATTTGCCACCCTGCAGGCAGACGAGGACAAGAAGATGCAATACCGGGATGCCTCGGGCAGGGAGTACACCGAGGAACAGTTTGACTCCATCCTCCCAACCTTCTACTATCGCCAGCTGGTTACCGACGGACGTTTCCCGGATAGTATCCATGGCATTGCCGTTACCCCTCGTCAGGTGCAGGTGTCCAACTTCAATATGCGCATTTCGCCATTGGACCTGAACAAGCCCCGATTGGGCATTCAGCAGATGCTGGAAAGCATGTCGGGACGTGTTGACCTGGAACTTCCCGACGATGCCTTCCGTATCACTCCCGAGGGTATGAAATTCGTAAAGATGGAGACAAATGCCATTGACCATGAGAAGAGCGCACGCTTCACACAGATGATGAAGCAGAAGGGATTCCAGTTCCCTGCCGCCAACATCTCTGGCAACCCCACCGACCGCAAGGAGTACGACGAGGGTTATGTGATGCTGGATGCCGCGGGAAAACTTTTCCATGTGAAGCAAACCGTGGGTCGTCCCTATGTCCGTGCCATTGCACTTCCCGAGGGCATGACTCCCAAGCATCTTTTCATCACCGAGTTTCCTTCACGCAAGTGGTTGTGTTTCCTTACTGATACAGAGGGACATCTCTGGGTAGTGGAAAGGGAGTCCTATGACGTCAGATGCACGGAAATTCCTCCCTTCATCCCCGAGGAGCAGTCCATGCTCATCATAGGCAACATGTTTGACTGGACGGTAAAGGTGAATCGTGGCACTAGCGAGTGCTACTATGCCATCTCTGCTCAGGATTACACCCTTATCGATTCCATGTCCTACCAGACACCCAGCCATACGCTTCCTGGCCTTTCCTTTACTTCTACGAAGGACAAGTTTGTAAAACCAAGGATTGTCAGGTAGAGAATAACAACGCGAACGTGTCCGCAAGGGATGGTTCCCACGGAAGGAGAAGAAGTGAGGTGTCGCGTCTTTAACTAAACCAAAGGCACACAACTAACATTGTTATGAATTTGTTTAGCTCATGTTAGTTTTGTGCCTTTAGTATTTTTAGAATGGAATATTGTGAGTGGTGCAATAAGTATCTAGTTCTTCGTCGGAGAGGAATATTGGGTCACAAATCTTCTCAAAAGACAGTTTGGCGTCAGAGGCATATTCTTTGCTGGCGTTGACGACTTTTGCCAGTTTGGCTATAAAACTACTGAAGTCCTTGTTTATTGAGTTTAGTTTTTCTATAGTAACATAGTCAAGTTGCTTTTTTCTGGCAGGGAAAAGGATTTTGGATTCCGAGGCTTGCATGTGAATGATACCAATACCAAAGGCATTGTTTAATCGCGCCATTTCTTCCATAAGGTTTTCGTTAATTTCGAAAGCCACAAGGTAACCATAGTTTGCCCAACTGCTATTTGAAAGGGCTTGGAAGTAATATTGCTTGAGTTGGTAGTCAGTGTCAATTCTCTTCTTTAATTCGTAGGAATAGAGGTGGAAAAACTCTTTGGGTTCTGTGGCCTTGAGCAAGGAGAGGGTTGCATCGCTAAATTCTTCAAACTCTACACCTACCATATCAGGATGAACCCATTTTTGTGCAGAGTCCACCTTTGTTGAAGATTTCTCATGAAAAATGGTTTTGGCATACACATTCCATGTTCTTAATACGCTGGCAAATGGTTTGTGCAATTTTCTCTCGTCATAATCTATAGACTTGGGGAGAGTAGTTTCCTCAACGGTCTTTGGAGTGGTTGACTTGTCGCCAGATATGAGTATTTCTAGTTCCGTTTCATATTTGGTGATATCACAACAGGTGCCAATGGAGCCAGTGGAGTTGCGTAGTTTTTCGGACATATCGTTGCGGTGGATGACCTTGTCCATCCATTCGACATTCCTTCTGTGTGGTAAATCAGTTCCTGGAACATAATAATAGTTTCCGACGATAGTTCCTACATAGTATGTTCCTTCGCCAGAAGGGCACAAGACAACATCTCCAATATTGAGTCCTTTGACCACAGTCCATAGGAAACCACATGATAGCCCTGCAGAGGTGACGGACTTGCCTGGTACATTCTTCATGAATATGGGGATGAACTTTTTGTTAAAATCACGCCAATTGTCAAAGAGAAAATCAGATAGATCTTCGTCAATGTCAAAATTCGCTCCTATGTAGTTCTCCTTGCGACAAACTTTTGCGTACGCAGACTGATGGCCCAACATGACCCTGTTGTATTTCTTCATGCTATTGGTATAAAGGAAATGATGATATGGCACTGCTTTCAGTCAATAAACCTGCGTGTCAGGGGTGAGAATTCCTCTATGCGGCGGTCGCGGAGGAAGGGCCACCAGCGGCGGACGTTTTCGCATCGTTGCATGTCCACGTCGATGACTTCCACCACTTCCTCGTCCTTGGGGGCACGGTAGAGGAACTCGCCCTGAGGTCCGCATACGAAGGTGCTTCCCCAGAACTGTATGCCATTTGTCTGGCCGGAGGGGTCGGGTTCGTGGCCGGTGCGGTTCACGGCTATGACGGGAAGTCCGTTGGCCACGGCATGACCGCGCTGTACGGTTGTCCATGCCTCGCGCTGGCGTTCCTGCTCCTCGGGCAGGTCGCTGCTCTCATATCCGATGGCGGTGGGGTAGATGAGCAGTTCTGCGCCTTGCAGGGCCATGAGTCGTGCTCCTTCGGGATACCACTGGTCCCAGCACACCTGTACGCCCAGGCGTCCCACGCTGGTGTCTATGGGGTGGAAACCGAGGTCGCCGGGGGTGAAGTAGAACTTCTCGTAGTAGGCGGGGTCGTCCGGTATGTGCATCTTGCGGTACTTGCCGGCTATGGTGCCGTCCTTCTCCATCACCACGGCGGTGTTGTGGTAGAGGCCTGCGGCACGGCGCTCGAAGAGGCTTGTTACGATTACCACATTAAGTTCTTTCGCCAAGGCACCATAGAACTCGGTGCTGGGTCCTGGGATGGGTTCTGCCAGTGAGCAGAGGTCCACGTTCTCCGTCTGGCAGAAGTAGAGGGAGTTGTGAAGTTCCTGAAGCACGATGAGTTCTGCACCCTTCTGTGCCGCCAGGCGTATGTTCTGTGCAAGTTTCTGCTTGTTTGCCTCTATGTTGGCAGAGCAGGTTTGTTGTATGATTCCGATTTTCATAGTTATGAGAGTGGACCCTCCCCCATGCCCCTCCACAAGGGAGGGGAGTATAATGTGTTGGAGGGAGTGTGTGATTATTTAGGATTTATTCTTGTCGGTTGTAATTACTCCCCTCCCTTGTGGAGGGGTTGGGGGAGGGTCTGTTTCACCTCTCCGGGTACTGCATCGTGCAGCAGTGCAGGCTTCCGTTTTGGGTGAGCAGGATGCGGCAATCTATGCCTATTACCTCGCGGTCGGGGAAGGCCTGCTGGAGGGCCTCCTTGGCACGCTGGTTCTCCGCCTCGTCCTCGTAGAAGGGGAGCAGTATGGCGGTGTTCATGATGAGGAAGTTGGCATAGTATGGGGGCACGGCAATGAGTCGGTAAGGTTCGCCCTGCAGGGTGCGGAAGGTGCGGAGTTCCTCCAGCATCTCGGGGCATCCCTCGCCGTAGACGATGGTGTTGTTGGGGGCAAAGCGTGCCAGGGTGTCTATGTGTGCATCGGTGTCGTCGCGCTCCAGGCCTCCGTGGTGGAGCCACAGGATGCGCTTGGCAGAGAGGCGTCGGCAGAGTTCCTCGCCAATGGCTTGTTCGGCAGATGAGGCCTCGGAGGCGGTGCGTCGATTATCATTCAGGTTGCACTGGGCGGTGGTCAGTATGGTGCCCTCGCCATCGCTCTCTATGGAGCCGCCCTCCAGTTCGAAGTCCAGTTGGGACACGTAGACGTTGTGCTCGGAGTCGTGGGCAAAGTTCTGGTTGTAGAACTCGCGGTTGATGGCATTGTCCAGCGAAGCCTCGAACTTGCCACCCCAGGCATTGAAGCGGAAGTCGAGCAGTTCGCGTGCCCCATCCTCGCGCAGCAGTGTGATGAAGGCATGGTCGCGTGCCCAGGTGTCGTTGCTGGGTATGCGGAAGTATTCTATGTTGGCCAGGGCCTTGCCAGGCAGTGCGCCCTCGAGCAAGGCACGCACTCGCTGGGGTTGTGGAGTAACGATCCAGAGTTTCTGTCTGAGGGCTATCTCGCGTGCTATGCTTATGTAGCAGCGTGTCACCTCCTCCAGCGTCTCCGCCCAGTCGGTTCCGCTATGCGGCCATGTCAGTTGCACGGCCTCCTGTGGGTGCCATTCGGCAGGCAGGTATCTTGTCATGTTGCTTCTTTCTTGATTGGTTTCAGGTTCAAAGATAGCACTTTTAGGCCTCATTTTGGCACATTGGCACTGAAAAAAGCCACATTGGCACTGAAAAACTGGCCTTTGGAGGCAAAAAATGCCTGCTGGGGTGGTGTGGATGCAGATATTTTTCGTACCTTTGTGCCTGGAATTCAACCCAACACTACACACATATCACAATGAGCGTGAAGGTTAAGGAAGTAATCGACGCCCTTGAACGTTTCGCGCCTCTGCCCCTTCAGGAGAGCTATGACAATGCCGGCCTGCAGGTAGGATTGACAGAGGCGGAGGTTTCAGGGGCATTATTGTGTCTGGACGTCACCGAGGAGGTGGTGCGCGAGGCGGTGGACCTGGGGTGCAACCTGATAGTGAGCCACCATCCCGTGCTGTTCCGCGGCTTGAAGCAGGTGAGCGATGCCACACAGGTTCAGCGTGTGGTGCGCCTGGCCATACAGAACGACATAGCCATATACAGTGCCCATACCAACCTGGACAAGGCCGAGGACGGGGTAAACTACCAGATGGCCGAGCGCCTGGGACTCATAGACGTGGTTCCCGTGGGCGACTGCGGTGTGGTGGGATATCTGTCTGCACCCATGGACGCACGCTTCTTCCTGGACAGAGTGAAGGAGGTGTTCCATTGCCAGTGCCTGATGCACAACGAGGTGCTCTCGCGCCCCATCCAGAGCGTGGCCATCTGCGGAGGCGGTGGCGACTTCCTCCTGGACGAGGCCATAGCGCAGGAGGCCGATGCCTTCCTGACCGGAGAGATGCGCTACCACCTGTACATGGGGCACGAGCAGGAGATACAGATATGCGTGCTGGGGCACTACGAGAGCGAGCAGTACACCGTGGAGCTGCTGGAGCGCCTGCTGGGCGAGCAGTTCCCCCACCTGCCCCTGTACAAGACCGAAGTAAATACTAACCCTATACATTATTTAATTTAAATGGCAAAAGTAAAAGACCCTGCAGAACTGATGGTCGAGGACAAGCTGAAGAACCTCTACCAGTTGCAGACCCTCATGACCGAGATTGACCAGATCAAGACTCTCCGCGGCGAACTTCCCCTGGAGGTGAAGGACCTGGAGGACGAAATCGCTGGTTTGGAAACCCGCATAGAGAAGATCAACGAGGACATAGCATCTGCCAAGAAGGAAATCACCGAGCGCCAGGGTGTCATCGAGAAGAACAAGATGGACATAGAGCGCTTTGAGAACCAGATGAAGAACGTGCGCAACAACCGCGAGTACGAGAACTTCTCCAAGCAGATCGAGTACCTGCGCCTGGACAACGAACTGCACCAGAAGCGCATAGGCGAGGCAAAGGCTTCTCTGGAGACCCGTGGCGATGAACTGCTGAAGTCCAACCAGGTTATTGCCGACCGCCGTACCGACCTGGACATCAAGCGTACCGAACTGGAGGAAATCGTTAGCGAGACAAAGGCCGAGGAGGAGAAGCTCAAGGAGAAGGCTCACAACGTGGAGGCTACCATTGAGCCTCGTCTCTTGAGCGCCTTCAAGCGCATCCGCAAGAACTCACGCAATGGCTTGGCCGTGGTTTACGTTCAGCGCGACGCATGCGGTGGCTGCTTCAACAAGGTTCCGCCCCAGCGCCAGCTGGATATCCGCACCCGCAAGAAGATCATCGTGTGCGAGTATTGCGGCCGTATCCTCGTAGACCCCGAACTGGCAGGTGTAAAGGTAGAAGCCAAGAACCTGGAGGACAAGCCACGCCGCCGCCGTGTGGTAAAGCGCCGCGAGGAGTAAGCGAAGGGATTTCTCCCGAGATATACAGACAACACCAGGGGCTGTGTCGCACATTGCGCGATGCGGCCCCTGTGGTGTTTCTTTTCCGCCATTCACTCGAAATATATGGGGCAGTGCAGATGGTTCTTATTGGCATGGTTTTTAGGTTTAAGGGTGAGCGGTGAGGGGTGAGAGGTGAGAGGTGAGCGGATGAGCGGATGAGAGGTTAGAGGTTAGAGGTTAGTTTTCCGTTTTGACTTGACTTACCGTCGACCTTTGGTTCCGTTTTCACCTTTCCGTTCGCTAGTGCAAAGATACGGCACCAAAATGGCAGAAAGTGACTTATGGTGACTTACGGCGACATAAAGTGAAGAATATGCTTTTGGCAGCGAATTACCTCCGCTGCCTTAACGAGATGGAGAGATATAATGCATCATCAGTGTAAATCTGTCCAATCAGTGTCATCCTTTAGATTTGCGAAGAAAAAGAAAGGTAAGCAAAAGGTGCTATCTTTGCAAAAAGTTAACCAAAGGAGAGAGGTGAACTATAGTGTCATCTAGCCTTATGAGCTAAACACAGAAACAGTCCTCTTCTCCTT
>JAGBYI010000075.1 GCA_017628845.1 Bacteroidaceae bacterium | reverse complement strand
TTGGTGGATTCTAAAGCCGATGTGCTGGTGTATGGCATGGGTGAGAAGCAGATCGTGGAGATTGCGAGGCAATTGGACACTTCTGCACCTTCTTTGCAAGGAGAAGAGTATATAAAAAGCAAGTTGTGCCATATACCCCAAATAGCATATATGGCGACTCATTTCCCAAAGATGGAAGAGGAGGTAATTCGCTTACAAAGCCATGAGGCAGCACTCAAGAGTAAGCGAGTGCATGCGGAGAACTTCCGCTTGATTGAAACGGAGAGCAATAAAATAAATGCGGCTACGATCGTACAGCCTGTGGGGGATAAGTGTGTGGTGGTTAATCCTCCATATCCTACTATGACTACCGAGGAGTTGGATGCAATTTATGATTTGCCATTTATGTATCATCCACATCCGAAGTATAAGAATAAGCATATTCCTGCTTATGAGATGATTCGCTTCTCGGTATGTATGCATCGCGGGTGCTTTGGAGGATGCAGTTTTTGTACTATCTCAGCGCATCAAGGTAAGCAAATCACCTCGCGGTCCGAAGCCAATATCCTTCGCCAGATTGATATACTCAAAGATTTGCCCGAATGGAAAGGCTATTTGAGCGACTTGGGAGGTCCAAGTGCTAATATGTATGGCATGCACGGCAAGGATATGACGTTGTGCGAGAAGTGCGCGCGTCCAAGTTGTTTGCATCCAACGATATGTAAGAATCTTAATCAAGATTTTGTGCCACTAATGGCTATATATAATAAGGTAGATAGCCTGCCATATGTTAAGAAGTCGTTTGTTGGTAGCGGCATTCGTTATGACCTGATGAACGAGCAGTATGGCGAGGAGTTGATTAAGCATCATGTGTCAGGACGGCTGAAAGTGGCTCCCGAACACACGTCTTCATCCGTGCTCAAACTGATGCGCAAACCTTCGTGGGAGCAGTATGAGCGTTTTTATCACTTCTTCGAAAAGGTGAATGATGAAGCAGGTCTGCGCCAACAATTGATACCTTATTTTATATCCTCGCACCCAGGTTGTACCAACAAAGATATGCAGCAATTGGCAGAGCGTTGCCGACAAATGCACTATCGTCCAGAGCAGGTGCAGGACTTTACGCCGACACCGATGACATTGGCAACAACCATGTTCTATACGGGCGTAAACCCTTATACGATGGAGCCAGTCTATGTGGCTAAAACCAAAGAGGAAAAACAAAAGCAGAATAGTTATTTCTTCTGGTGGAAAGCACCTGAGGAAAGCAAGAGAAAATCCCCAAGTTTCAAACCTAGAAAAGGCAAAAAATATGACAACAAAAAAGAAGTATAAGATAAATCCCGATACGCTTGTTCTTGAGCAAGTAGAGCATGGCTTGCGCTATTGGTTGCGCCAAACAGGTATTTATATATTTGGTGGTATTGTATTAGGTGTCGTATTCTTGTACCTATTTTTGGTTTTCTTCCCTTCTCCACGTGAGAAGCAATTGCTTCGTGAGAAGGAAGCGTTGCAGTCGCAATTGGAAACGGTCAATCGTCAGGTGGACCAAATGCAGATTGTGATGGCAGATTTGCAACAGCGTGATGATAACCTCTACCGTGTATTGTTTGGTGCAGAACCCATACCGCTGAGTATTCGTCAAGGTACACAGCGTAAGATTTCGTACTACGAAGAGTTGGCGCAGATGACGAATAGTCAGCTCTCCGCTGATTTAGCATTAAAGGTGGATATCCTAGAAAAGGAGTTGTATGTGCAGGCTAAATCCTATGATGAGGTGCTAGAATTAGCAAAGAATCAAGAGATTCGCATGGAAAATATACCTGCCATTCAACCTGTTCTCAACAAGGATTTGAAGCGTGTTGCTTCGGGTTTTGGTGTGCGTATCGATCCGGTATACCATGTGCGTAAGTTCCACCAGGGTATGGACTTTACTGCGCCTACGGGCACGGAGATCTTTGCTACGGGCAATGCAACGGTGAAGTTTACAGGTTGGAAACAAGGCTATGGTAATACGGTAATCTTGGACCAC
>JAGBYI010000074.1 GCA_017628845.1 Bacteroidaceae bacterium | reverse complement strand
GCTTACAAGTTCACTCGTGAGCAGTGCACTGTAGATCCTCAGACTGGCAAGCTCGTTCCTCCTCCATTGGCATTCGACATCCTGGCAGAGATCGAGAAGCAGCTGCCCGGTTTCCCCATCGTTCTCCACGGTTCTTCTTCAGTTCCTCAGGACGAGGTTGACACCATCAACCAGTTCGGTGGCAAGTTGCCCGATGCAGTAGGTATTCCCGAGGAGCAGCTCCGCAAGGCTTCTGAGAGCGCAGTTTGCAAGATCAACATCGACTCTGACTCTCGTCTGGCTATGACAGCTGCTATCCGCAAGCACTTCGCTGAGAACCCCGGTCACTTCGATCCCCGTCAGTATCTGAAGCCCGCTCGCGAGAACATGAAGAAGATGTACGTTCACAAGATCATGAACGTTCTCGGTTCTAACGACAAGTTGTAATCCCCATCATTTGCATTACGATGTAATAATGGTAACGGAGGCGCCTGCGGTGCCTCCGTTTGTTGTTTTAGTTCGGTGAAATTTGTATTATTCTCATAAAAATCGTATCTTTGCATCATATTTGTAATGGTATGAGGCATAACAATAATAGTACGTTATTTTCATGCGCATCAATGCTGAAACATGATGTGCAGTCTGTATTATGCTTTGATAACCAATGTTTTGCCTCCTCCCCCCCATTCTGACTCTTTTATAATATCCTATCGGGTGGCACGCTTTGGCGTGTTTGACTTATTACATGATTATGGCGATTGGCTTTGCCGATATGCCTGTTGACTTGTATGTAGTGGTGTGAAGGCAATATAGATATATCCAATAATAAGTTTTACTGGACAGTAATAAATAATAATACTCTAAAAGTTGCGCACGACACGAACGAGTGCTCTGTATCGAGATGAAAAAGAAAGTTTATTCACCCCTTGTCCGCTTGGCATTTGTGCTGATGTTGCTATTGGGCACAAGCATGGGTGCCCGTGCCGACGAGGGCGTTATCCTGAAGTTGAAAAACGGACAGGAAGTAGCGTTTGCCTTTTCCGGCAAGCCTTGTATCTCCACTGGTGAGGAACTTGGCATTACCATGCCTGATGGCACCAATGTCAGTTACGACTATGCCGAGGTCAGCAGTATCCGCTTTGGAACCTACACCATCACCGGTATAGAGGAAACCCCATCTGCCGAAGGAGTAGACGTAAGTTTCCGTATCGATGGCGGTGTGCTCAGTGTTAGCGGTCTGCCCCGTGGTGAGAGCGTCAGCCTATACAATCTCTCCGGTCAGCGCCTTGCGAGCAAGAAACAAACAGCAACCGATTCCACCCTCTCCATATCCTTGCCGGCACATGGAGTATTGGTAATACGCACCAGTACAGGTGTGAGTTACCGAGTGATGAATCCGTGATGCGTTTAATTTGTAATAAATCATAAACATTATAACATATACGACAATGAAAAAGATATTTACCCTTATAACCTTGCTGTGTCTTGGTTTCGGTGCCATGGCACAAACAAATGTTTACGAATGGAAGAACGGTTCGGTCACTATCCGTACCACCAACGACATCGATAGTCTCACTTTTAGCATAGCCGACGATGCCGTAACCTTTACCACCGGTTCGCCCTCTGCCCTTACGGAAAAGAGCATGACAGCCAGCTTCACACTATCTACCACGCTGAATATCACCAATTCCTCCTCTACCACCGAGCAGGGCGTATGTTATAGTTCAGAAAATAACAATCCCACGGTGTCCGACTCTAAAGTGGTTTATGGCAGTTTCTATAAGGGTAGTTGGAGTGCCACTTTGAGCAATTTGCGCAGCGGTCTTCTTCATTATTATCGCCCCTACCTAAAGATAGCCGATGCCATATTCTATGGTCCTGTTAAGTCCTTCACCACCCTTGGCGAGTATTCGGAAATCCCCAATGGTGCTGTCGACCTTGGTTTGCCCTCTGGTACCTTGTGGGCAGACCGTAACGTAGGTGCCGACTCTCCCGAGGCTTATGGCGATTACTTTGCTTGGGGCGAGACAACACCAAAGGACTATTACTATTGGAGCAAGTACAAATGGTGTAAGGGCAGTTATACCAGCCTGACGAAGTATTGCATAGGTAGTTCTTATGGTACTGTAGACAACAAGACCACGCTTGACCTTGAGGACGATGCAGCCTATGTGAATATGGGAGAAGAGTGGCGCATGCCCACCATAGACGAACAGTTTGAACTCCAAAACAAGTGCACCTGGACCTGGACCACTCAGAATGGAACTAAAGGTTACAAGGTAACCGGCCCTAATGGCAATTATATTTTTCTCCCCGCTGCGGGCGATCGCTACTATAGCGAACTCTACGGCGCAGGCTCCCGCGGCTACTACTGGTCGTCGTCGCTCAGCGATAGATCCCCGGACAACGCGTGGAGTCTTGACTTCTATTCGAGCAATCACGGCACGTACGACTGCGACGACCGCTACTACGGTCGATCGGTCCGAGCTGTTGTCCGATAGAATTTGTGCATCCCCCCCAAAAAAAGCACAAAGGACCAAAGAACAAGAATTCCCCCAAAACAACATTGAAAATCAGATGCAGTTGTAACTAAAAGTTCGCGATGGTTGTTCTGCAGTGTGGAGCGCTCTGTCCCACCAGGGCAGAGCTACCCAGCTCCACACGGAGGAACAACCATCGCGAACGAAAATATCAAAAAGAATGGCAAATTTAAATGAGATTTTGCAAATAGAGAACAACCGCGAAACAGATGCTTCATGGAGAGTGATTCATCTTCACAAGGATGGAAAATTCTATCGGGCATATCAATTTAGTGATTGGTTGTATTCGTGTGCCATAAATCAGTACAAGGTTACTAACCACCGTTTCAAAAGTGTTGGCATCAATGTCTTGTTCGTTGGTTTTCCCGAAGAGAGTTTGCTGAAGTGGATTTCCAGTAACATGGGCGTTACACAGGTTGATGATAATCAGTTGCAGATAGAGTTGCCCGATGCAGTAGGTATTCCCGAGGAGCAGCTCCGCAAGGCTTCTGAGAGCGCAGTTTGCAAGATCAACATCGACTCTGACTCTCGTCTGGCTATGACTGCTGCTATCCGCAAGCACTTCGCAGAGAACCCCGGTCACTTCGATCCCCGTCAGTATCTGAAGCCCGCTCGCGAGAACATGAAGAAGATGTACGTTCACAAGATCATGAACGTTCTCGGTTCTAACGACAAGCTCTAATCTCCGCTCGGCGGAAAGAAAATAAGGAGGATGCGCACAGTGAAGTGACCCCGAAAAGTTGGACGTTAAATAAAACGTTACTTATTAAATTCTCTATAGTAGTGAGCTCGGTATTGTGCCGGGCTCATTCCTTTTAATCTCAGTTTTATTCTTTTTGTATTATACCAGAGTATGTATTTT
>JAGBYI010000015.1 GCA_017628845.1 Bacteroidaceae bacterium | reverse complement strand
GGTGAGTGCAGGTTGCAGGCCCGACTTGCGGCACTTGATGTCGTAGAACTTCTCAGCACCCAGGTCGGCACCGAAACCGCCCTCCGTAACAACGTACGGAGCCAGACTCATGGCCATGCGTGTGGCAAGAACGGAGTTACAGCCATGTGCTATGTTGGCAAACGGACCGCCATGCACCACGGCAGGGGTGTTCTCGGTTGTCTGCACCAGGTTGGGTTTGATGGCATCGCGCAGGAGCACGCAGATGGCACCAGCCACACCAAGGTCCTTCACGGTGAAGGGCTTGCCCTCGATGGTGGTACCCAGAAGGATATTCTCTATGCGTCGGCGCAGGTCAGCCTCGTCCTGAGCAAGGCAGAGGATGGCCATAATCTCGGAAGCAGGAGTGATGTCGAAACCGCTCTCGGCAGTTACGCCGTTGGTCTTGGCGCCAAGACCCGTAACGATGTAACGCAGGTTGCGGTCGTTCACGTCCAGCACACGCTTCCACAACACCTCGCGCATGGCAAAGCCCTCGGCCTGATGCTGGTAGATGTAGTTGTCCAGCAGGGCGGCAATCATGTTGTGTGCAGAGGTGATGGCGTGGAAGTCGCCAGTAAAGTGCAGGTTAATCTTGTCCATGGGCAGAACCTGAGCATAGCCGCCACCGGCAGCACCGCCCTTCATGCCAAAGCAGGGACCCAAAGAGGGTTCGCGCAGAGCCACCATGGTCTTCTTGCCAATGCGGTTCATACCCAGAGCCAAGCCCACGCTGACGGTGGTCTTGCCTATGCCTGCCTTGGTTGGAGTGATGGCGGTAACAAGGATGAGTTTGCTCTTTGCAATCTTCTCCTCGTTAATCAGTTCAAGGGGCAACTTGGCAATGTATCTGCCATAGGGTTCGATTGACTCTTCTGCGATACCGAGTCCCAAGGCAATGTCCTTGATGGGCTTCAACGGGGTTTCGCGTGCAATTTCAATGTCGCTTTTCATATATATTTTTCGTTTTTATTTATTTACTTTTGTCTTTTCTGCACCTTGTCTGTATCTGCCGGGATGAAGAAGGTTTCATCCATCGAGGCATCGGGCAAATACTGCTGTGCTATGTAGTGTCCGGGGTAGTCGTGCGGATACTTGTAACCATCGCTATAACCCAGTTCGGACATCAGTTGTGTGGGAGCATTCCTCAAATGCAAGGGTACGGGCTGATTACCAGTTTGTCGTACATACTGAATAGCCTTGTTTATGGCATTGTAGGCACTATTGCTCTTGGGTGAAGTGGCAAGGTACACCGTGGCTTCTGCCAGGGGTATGCGACCCTCGGGCCACCCTATCTTCTGCACGGCATCGAAGGCGGCATTTGCCAGGAGCAGGGCATTGGGGTTTGCCAAGCCGATGTCCTCCGAGGCAGAGATAACCAGTCGCCGTGCTATGAAGGCAGGGTCTTCCCCACCCTCTATCATGCGTGCCAGCCAGTAGATGGCGGCATCGGGGTCGCTGCCTCGTATGCTCTTGATGAAGGCCGAGATGATGTCGTAGTGCATCTCTCCGTCCTTGTCGTACGCCAAGGGGTTCTGCTGAAGGCGCTCCGCCACCAGCGTGTCGGTTACTTCCAGCGTTTCGCCCTCCTGCACGCTCTCGGACAGGAGTTCCAGGATGTTGAGCAACTTGCGAGCATCGCCTCCGCTATATCTAAGCAGGGCATCGGTCTGCTTCAGTTCTATGTTCTGCTTCCTGAGCACCGTATCCTTTTCCATCACACGGCGGCACAGGGACAGCAGGTCGTCCTTCGTGAGGGAGTTAAGCGTGTACACCTGGCATCGGCTCAACAGGGGCCTTATCACCTCGAACGAGGGGTTCTCCGTTGTGGCGCCTATCAGTGTGAAGACACCCTGCTCCACGGCACCCAGAAGTGAGTCCTGCTGACTCTTGCTGAAGCGGTGTATCTCGTCTATGAAGAGTATGGGGCGTGCCGTGTTGAAGAAGTTGGTTCCCCGTGCCTTCTCTATGACATCGCGCACATCCTTCACTCCGCTCGTAACGGCAGAGAGGGTGAAGAAGGGCACGTCCAGCGTACTGGCTATGATGGTGGCCAGTGTGGTCTTTCCCACGCCTGGAGGTCCCCAGAGGATGAAACTGGAAATCCTGCCGCTGGTTATCATCCTGCGCAATACACCATTGGGGCCAACAAGGTGCTGCTGTCCTATGTAGTCCTCCAAAGTGCGGGGACGCATTCTTTCTGCCAATGGTTGCATAGTGGTTACAAAGATAGCAAAATTAGGACATATTAAGGGTACACGGCATAAGAATTTGACCACTTGCGGGGAAAATGCAACATATACATGCCTCTTTAGTGCGTGTTTTGCGCTATTTTTACTAAATTTGCCTTGATAAACCTTTATCCCAAACGTAGCAGACACACGCACGAATGACCTTATCCATACTGATACCATCATACAACTGGGATTGCACCCGGCTTGTGGGCGACCTTCTGGAGCAGATTCCACAGGATGCAGAAATCATCGTGGGCAACGACAAGAGCACCTCGGAGGATGCCATAAGGGCATTCCAAAGAATAGCCGGCATGAAGCAGTGCCGTGTATTCGAACCCAGCGAGAACCTGGGGCGCTCGCGCATCCGCAACAGGCTCTTCGAACTCTCCTCGGGCGAGTGGATTCTCTTCATAGATAGCGACACGCAGGTGGACAGCCCTCACTTCATCAGCAACTATCTGGATGCCATAAAGGAGCATCCTGCCGACGTCTACTACGGGGGCATGAAGAACACCACGGAATGCCCCAAGGGGTGCGAACTCAGGTGGACCTATGAGACGGTGGCTGCCCAGCGCCTCACCGTACCTTACCGCCAGGCACATCCCTTTGACTCGCTCACCACACAGAACTTCATGATAAGGCGCGATGCCTTCGTGCAGACGGGGTTCGACGAGAATATCAGGCAATACGGCTACGAGGACACGCTGCTCTTTGCCAACCTCGAGCGCCTGGGCAAGAGCGTCTGCCACCTGGAAAACCGACTCGTGCATCTGGACATAGACACCAACCGCTCCTTCCTTGCCAAGACACGCGAAGCACTTCGTACATTGCACTCCCTACCCCATGACATCCGCCCCAAGACGCGCATGACAGAGATGCACCGTCTGCTCTGCAAATATCGTCTGCACCGCATCTTTGCCCTCATGCACATCTTCCTGCTTCCTGTAACCCGCAGGATACTGTGCTCACGCTTCGTGTCGCTCCAACTGTTCCAACTCTACAAACTGGGGTATTATTGCGGGCTATGAGGGTAACGATGAATGTTTAGAAGGCAAGAAAAAGAAGAAACGGTGAGCGGATTAGTTTCCGTTCACCGTTTTCCTTAATCCATTGGGTTATTTCCCAGCACACTGTTCCGTCCTACGGACAAGGTAAGTGAGAGGGAGTCACTACCCCACTCTGTAATATCATATTTGTTCCAGTGCCTCTCTCATCTGTGGCACGGCACATTTGATGAGCGAGTCATCGCTATGCACATCGTATGCCATTACAGCATTCTGAAGTACAGGCATTGCCACATTGAGCAGTTCCTGTATGCTGGCACCCTTGTGTTTGTATTGGTTTGCCAAACTGGTGACGAAGCGGGCATTTGCCCACAACAACAGGTTCATTGACTCTTCATCGCCCTGCTGGGCCTTTTCCACCAAAGCCTGCTCCTCATCGCATGAGAGCAGCTCTGCCCTGCCAATCATCAGCAGGTATTCATCTATATCGAATGGTTCTTTCTTCAGGTATTCAATAACATTAAATGCATTCATGTCTTCTGTATTATGATGTATGATTTCTTTGTTATCTAATTCACGTCGCGGTGTGACACTTTTAGTTATTACAAGTTTCCTTATTTTGCTGCTTGGCCTTTCCAGTTCACCTGCACTATACTTCGAGAGCAGAGTTTTGTGAATCTCTTCCATTCGCTCAAGTTCGTCTTTGGGTCTATTTTCAAGCAGGGAGTCATTAACGATTTCTTCCTCTGAGGACATCGGCTCTACCTGTTCTGCAGAGATAACTTCCCTGATGAACTGGGCCACAAACTCGGGGGCATCGGGCGAGAAGGAGTTCTCGGCTGGCATGATGTGTGCTGGGCCGAAGTTGTTGACATAGTCAGCAT
>JAGBYI010000073.1 GCA_017628845.1 Bacteroidaceae bacterium | reverse complement strand
CTCCCAGCTGGCCAGCCTCATTTTCACCATCGTGGGCGGCAAGGTGCCCCAGTTCCCGGTGCTGCTGTTTGCGGCCATGGTGTGCTGCGGTATCTTAGGCGGCGTGGTGGGCCGCAAGATCAACAGGAAGATCGACAGCGCCACGGTGAGCAAGCTGTTCATCGGCCTGATGGCGGTCATCATGGCCATCTGCTGCTACAACTTCTTCCGCTACTGCTGAGAAAAACTGCATAAAAAAGAACCCGCAGAAAGGCGGGGAATCTGAGACCGTCCCGGCAGCATGATTTGCCGGGACGGTTCTTGTATATAGCACGGATATTTGATAAAATGAACTGAATCGTTAGACAAACTTGAATTTGACGAACAGTTAAGCCACGCACCAAAGCTTGCTATGTTCTCTGGCAGAGTTTACATAGATAATTACGAAGAAAGGAGATGATTGTAAATGAGCAATAGAAATATCTGTCATTTAACTAAGAATTGGAGGGAAAAAGCAGTATAAACCCTCCACGAATATAACCGAAAATCGGAGGAAATTAACAATGATTCATTTGGAAAAAATCAATTCTAACAATGTTTGGGATATCGTTGACTTAAAAGTAGCGGAAGACCAGGAAAGTTTCGTTGCTTCCAATAGCGATAGCATCATTGAGGCATATACCACTATTGGAACTGGCTGTACCGCATTTCCTTTTGGTGTATACGATGACGAAGAACCTGTTGGATTTTTGATGATTGGTCATAACATGGCTGCGCTGGATGGAGTGTGTGAAGAAGATGCACCCGATGTGGTGAAACACAACTATCTGTTCTGGCGTTTGATGGTTGACGAAAAATACCAAGGAAAAGGATACGGCAAAGCTGCCATTAAACTTGCATTGGATTTCATTAAAACCTGGCCTTGTGGGGAAGAAGAATACTGTGTAATTACTTACGAACCTGAAAACAAAGCTGCTAAAAATCTATACGCTTCCTTCGGCTTTGCAGAGACTGGTGAAATAGTTGATGACGAGGTTGTTGCAGTGTTGAAGCTGTAATTCAGACTTACCAATTCCAATATGTCTAACGGTTACCCCAGGGAACGTAAAAATTCCTTGGGGTACATTGATACCCATACGGAGTTTTTATTTTTGGGATAGCCAACCACATCCGATTGTGTTATAATCCGGTGAGATAAGCTTGAATCAGGCGGAGATTGCATAAAGGAGAGATAGAACTTGCGTAAAATCAAAGAATTCCTGAAAAAAGAAACGGTCCTGTGCATTGCGGCGCTGTGTGCGGTTGCCACCATGCTGCTGGTGCCGCCGGACAGGGAGTACCTGCATTACATCGACTGGCGGGTGCTGTGTCTGCTGCTGTGCCTGATGGCGGTGGTGGCGGGCTTCAAGAGCCTGGGCGCCTTTGACTGGCTGACTTATCAGCTCCTGCGGCGCATCCGGAGCGGCCGGGTGCTGGGTGTAACGTTGGTGCTGCTGCCCTTCTTCTGCTCCATGCTGGTGACCAATGACGTGGCGCTGATCGTGTTTGTGCCCTTTACCCTGGCGCTGCTGGAGAGTCTGGGCTGCGCGGGCTCCATGATTCCGGTGATCGTGCT
>JAGBYI010000072.1 GCA_017628845.1 Bacteroidaceae bacterium | reverse complement strand
TACCGACGCCGCCAAAAGAGTCTTGAATTTCATTTTACTCCCCTTTGATTTGTTGAAGCGCCCGCCGAACATTCAGCGGCTACATCCTGATTATACGCTTTTCAAAGGGAATATGCAAGCAATCGGTCGATGATTTTAGCGTGCAAACGAAGTGCGTCATCTCCAGAAGTAAATGCAAGTTCCACTTGCATTTACTCCCTAAGTTTATTGGGCAGTATTGATTCTGGTATATTTCCCCTCTATTCCTTCCTAGGAAGGAAACCTGCGTTTACTTCTGGACAACTCTAAGATGCTTCCTTTTGTGCTGCTAAATCGCTATCGTATCCTTACCCGACGATTCTACTCGGCATGTGCCGATGGATGGTGACGGGATACAACAAAAGGAGATACTCCATGAAACACATGGGTAACGACGAACGAAACCGCATTGAGTTCATGCTTGGATGCGGGCGGAACATAACCGACATAGCCAAAGCGCTCGGAAGGTCGCAATCGACCATTTCACGCGAACTGCTCAACAGACGCATCGAAAGCGAAAAGCATTATGCCTGCTCGAATAGGATTTGCGTACACTTCGACGAATGCTGCCTAAAGCACTTCAGCAGTTCAAGCGACAGAGGCCTCAGAAAGAACATCAAGGGATGTTTTGAGGGATGCCCCAACTTCCGAGAAGCCTTTTGTGAACGCCTCAACCGTGCTCCATACGTATGCAATGGGTGCGAGAAAGCTCATAACTGCCCGATGAAAAAACGCTATTATGTCGCTTCGGGCGCACAGGCGAATTATCGAGGGACGCTCGTAAACAGCCGAATAGGGGTTCATCCTGACGCCGAGACTATCGAAAAAATGGATAAGCTTCTGTCTCCCTCAGTGCGCAATGGGCAATCGGTCGATGCCATTATCGCAAACAATCCCGAGCTCTTCGCCAAGTATGCGCGAAGCACCATCTATGGATGGCTTGAAGACGGGCTTTTCAGTTCCAAAAAGCACGACCTGCCTTTTGCCGGAACCCGTCGCAAGCCACATAAAAGGCCAGAGATAAAGACCAATGCCAAATGCCGTGTCGGCAGAACCTACGAGGATATGACAGAATGGCTTAAAGAACACCCGCTCGTCATTCCGACGGAGGCAGACACCGTCATCGGCTCCATCAGCGGCAAGGTGCTATTCACCTTCATGATCCGCGGAAAGTTTCCTCTCGCCTTCTTACGGGATGCGAAAACGTCACAGACCTTCACTCGGATCATAAACATGCTCTGGGACAATGCAGGTCCAAGTCTCTTCAGAAAGCTGTTCCGCTGCATCCTCCCGGATAACGGGCCCGAGTTCAGCGATCCGAACGCCGTGGAAAAATACCGCCCCGATCCTGAACACAACCCTTGCAAGCGAGTGTCACGAGGTGTAAGAGTGTTCTACTGCAACCCCTACTGCTCGTCACAGAAGCCGCACATCGAACGCTTCCATCTGGAACTCAGGCGCATACTCCAGAAAGGCGTCTCGTTCAACGCGCTTTCCCAAGAGCAGGTCAATCTGATTATGTCGCACCTCAACAGCTATCCAAGACCATCGCTTGAAGGCAAAACTCCATATGACATATTCGTTGAAGAGTTCGGAGAAGAGGGAAAGCTGTTCCTCGACAAACTCGGCATTGTCCGCATCCCATCTGACGAAGTCACGCTACATCC
>JAGBYI010000071.1 GCA_017628845.1 Bacteroidaceae bacterium | reverse complement strand
TTGGGTGAACTGGCATTGATGATCAATGGTGAGAACTGGCTATACGATTCGCTCCAAGTGGACCTGACTGTCATTCCTTGCAAAAATTATACTCACCAAACGTTATATCGTCTGCCTGTAGCGCCTTCACCTAACCTACGCAACATGCTTTCTATCTACCTCTATCCTGCTGTGTGCTTGTTTGAGGCAACCCCTGTGTCTTTAGGTCGAGGTACGGATAAGCCATTCTTGTGCTATGGTCACCCCAATTTCAATGCGCCTCGCACCGAACCAAGTGTATATGGTCCTGCTATCACTTTCACGCCTAATCAATCTACTCAAAAAGGTCGCATTTGCGATGGTGTAGATCTTAGTGGTATGACTGAAGAAGAGGCACGTAAGGTAGGCTTCTCTTTGCGCTATCTATTGGATGCTTACAAACATCTCAATATGGACAACTACTTCTTCCGTCCATTCTTTGAGTTGTTGGTAGGACAAGATTATGTGCGTAAGATGATCAATCAAGGTAAGAGTGAGGAAGATATTCGTGCTTGCTGGCAAGAAGATGTCGCTAAGTTCCAAGAGCAACGTCGTCCATACCTCCTCTACGAAGAATAATTTGTCTAACAGCCGTAGGCGGTCTTACAGCGCAGCGGTCTAATGTCTAACTTCTAAAAAATATATGAATCCATTAACTATTTTATTAGTCATTGCAGCTTATTTTGCGCTGCTGTTTTTTATTTCGTATTTAGCAGGACGTAAGGCAGACAATGCAGGTTTTTTCTCAGGAAACCGCAGTAGCAATTGGCTACTGGTAGCCATGTCCACCATTGGTGCTGCTATCTCGGGTGTCACTTTTGTGAGTGTACCAGGTATGGTTGCCACATCGGGTTGGGCATATATGCAGATGGTGCTTGGTTTCACCGTAGGTCAATTCTTGATTGCCTATGTACTTATCCCATTGTACTACAAACTCAACCTTACATCCATTTACCAATACCTCCAACAGCGTTTTGGCATGAATACCTACAAGTCAGGTGCTTGGCTCTTCTTTGTGAGCAAGATGCTTGGTGCTAGTGTGCGCTTGTTTGTGGTAAGCGAAGTGCTTCAGTTGTTGGTATTCGACCGTTTGGCAGTGCCTGTCCCATTCTGGGTAAATGCCATTATTACTGTACTCATCGTGTATCTCTGCACCTTCAAGGGGGGCGTTAAGTCGCTCATATGGACAGATTTGCTCAAGACCTGCTGTCTTATCCTGTCTGTGGCTCTCTGTATCTATTTTGTTCTGCGCGCAGGCGTGAATATAGAAGGGTGGGGAGCAAGCGATATGACCCGCACATTCTTCTTTGATGACCCTAAGAGCGGTAACTACTTCTGGAAACAATTCCTGGCGGGTGTCTTCCTCGTGATTGCTACCACTGGTCTTGACCAAGACCTCATGCAGCGAACACTCTCATGCAAGAACCCACGCGAGAGTCAAAAGAACCTCATCGTAGGTGCACTCATGCAAATCGTAGTGATTGGTCTCTTCCTCTTTTTGGGTTATTTGCTCTATACCTATGCTGCTCAAACGGGTGTTGCCGAAGTTGCCAACCTCAAAGGCGACGAGGTGTTCCCATTCCTGGCTACGGGCAACTACTTCCCTGTGATTGTGGGTGTCCTCTTTATTATCGGTTTTATCGCAGCGGCATATTCCGCAGCGGGCGGAGCCTTGACGGCACTAACAACCTCGTTCACGGTGGATATTCTCAACAAGGAGAAGGCCGACAACCTTACCAAAGTACGCACCATAGTGCACATAGGCATGGCTATACTGATGGCTGCTTGTATCTATGTCATCCACCT
>JAGBYI010000014.1 GCA_017628845.1 Bacteroidaceae bacterium | reverse complement strand
GAAACAAAGTCTATTGAGTTCAAATCAGCAGAATGATGAATGCAGAGGAGTTTAAACAACGCTTCATGCCATATCACAGGATGCTATACCGTGTGGCATTCGGGCTGACGGGAAACCAGCAGGATGCAGAGGACCTGCTACAGGATACCTTCATGCGGATGTGGCAAAAACGGGAACTGCTGACCTCCGAACATGTCAACGAGGCATACCTGATAATAATGATGAGGAACCTCCATTTAGACAGGTCGCGAGTGAAGACGCCGGACACCTCCATACCTTTGGAAAGCGTCTGCATGACTTCCGACCAAAACCAACCCGATGACAAGGTTGAAAGGCAAAACGAAGCCTTCCTGATGAAGGAACTGATAGAGCGATTGCCACAGAAAGAGAGGGAGATAATAAGGATGTACTTGCTTGAGGAACTTTCCTACGAAGAAATGGAGGCATGCACGGGCATGAAGCAGGGCAACCTGCGACAGATAGTGCTGAGGACGAGAAACAAACTGAAAAAACAATTCACTAAAATAGCACAATCATGGAAGAACTGAAATACTTGAATCTGAAAAGAACAGGAGAAGCAGAAGTTCCGGAGGGATTGGAAGAAAGGCTTTCCATGAAGATAGACCTTTGGGCAGAGGAGGAAAAGAGGGCAAAATCTGCACTCGGAGCTAACACGACAGTCCTTTCCGTGAGTTTCCTTGCCAGGTTCCGTCCCTACAGAAACATTGCCGTGGCGGCATGCATCTCCCTAATAATAGGAATAGGTAGCGTCATTGGTTTACTCGGCAAAGGAAACAATGCACACAAGGACACCTTCGACAATCCCGAACTTGCACGCATAGAGGCAGAAAAGGCGCTATACCTGCTTGCATACAATATGGAGAAAGGTACAAAGCATCTGAAACAGGCCAAAGACATTGCGGCACATACAGAAACATC
This sequence comes from Bacteroidaceae bacterium, assembly GCA_017628845.1. GTDB lineage: Bacteria > Bacteroidota > Bacteroidia > Bacteroidales > Bacteroidaceae > Physcousia. Next base: position 15,044 of record JAGBYI010000014.1, on the reverse strand, counting down.
CATAAACAACAACCTAAAACAATTAAAATAAAATGAAAAGATATATAAGACAAATAATAGCAATCCTTGTGCTGACAATGGCAAGTCTAAATGCCATGGCACAGGCAAACCCATTTGACAAGTTCGCCGATTCAAATGACATAACATACGTCTACATATCCGAAGCAATGCTAAAACTCATCGGTACGGAGGCTATACCAAGCATCAACGGAGTGGACATTGATGAGATAAGCGGCAAACTAAAAAGCATACAGATCATCACCTCAGAGAAAACAACAAAGGAATCACTAAAATCCGAGGCCATGAGCATAATAAAGAAGGAGGCCTATGAAAAGTTGCTACAAATATCTGAGCCGGACAACAAGGTGGACATCTACTTCAAGGACGGAAAGAAGAATTCAATAATAGTGATGGTGAACGGAGAAAAGAACCAGACCGTACTGATAGTATTCTCCGGCACATTCACCACATCAAGCATCGCCAAAATCTTTCAAGAAACGAAATAAGAGGTATAAGCACATGAGGGAGGAAGCATCAAACTTTCTCCCTCGTTTTGTATGTACTATTAAGGTATTTTCGTATATTTGCGTATGATACAAACGAATTCTTGCTATGAATAGACGCTTTAAACTATTTACCATCGTTGCTACGATAGCAATGACCATGTTTGGCACAATGGTTTGCCGTGCAGAGACAAGTGCCAAAACTAATGTGCAAAATGAATGTTGCTCGGCTGAGAAAGATGATGACAACAAGGTACATCTGGTTGTGGAGAATCTGCCCCAATTCCCTGGTGGCATGCCTGCCATGGGAGATTATCTGAGAAATGAAATCCGCTATCCCAAGAAGTGCGTGGAGCAAAAGATAGAGGGACGATCCATGATCACCTTTGTTGTAGGAAAGAACGGCAAGATAAGCAAGGTGAAGGTACTACGCAGTGCAGGCAACAAACTCCTCGACAAGGAGGCTAAACGAGCAGTAAAGAGCATGCCACGCTGGCAACCCGGCACTCACAAGGGCAAGGTGGTGAAAGTTCAAGTGACATTGCCCGTCCTCTTCAAACTACAAAAAAAGTAAGCCACTTTGGCTTAAAACGGACAACACGTCAGCGCCTGTGTTAAACACGTTAACACAACTGACAGAATGTTGTCCGTTTTTCAATCTCCTTAACACTCAGTGCCTTGGCATGACAATTGCGGATATAATGGTGTAGGTCCACAACACAAAACTACAGGCCTGCATAGAGAAAAACACACATTATATTATTAACCAAAAGGTAAAAGGAGATTAAGTTATGTTACCAATGATGATTAACAACCGCAATTGGATGCCAACAATGTTTGACGAGTTATTTGGCAAGAACTGGATGCACAGAGTGAACGACACCACACCAGCCATCAACGTGAAGGAGGATGCAAAGGGCTACACCATGGAAGTGGCCGCACCAGGCATAAGAAAGGAGTTCTGCCGTGTGCATGTGACCAACGACGGCAACCTGCAGATAGCCATCGAAAACAAGATGGAGCATAAGCAGGATGAAAGAGAGGAGGGACACAAGGAGCGTTACCTGCGCCGCGAGTTCTACTACAGCAACTACCAGCAGACTTTCCGTCTTCCCGAAAATGTGGATGCTGACAATATCTCTGCACAGGTATCAGACGGCATACTGAGCATAGCATTGCCCAAACGCAACAAAGAAGCAGAGGAGAAGGCACACCGCGCCATAGAGGTCAAATGACCTTATACTAATCTACGCAGAATCCCACGAGGTTTGCACCACGTGGGATTCTTTTATATATATAATCCAAAATCGATTTGGGATTATGTAAAAGAAACATCATCCTATTCTCACATAATAACTGCCCCACCCCTTAGACCTCACGAATTCTATTTCCAATAGTTGTGAATACTCTACAAAACGAATTGTCCCAATTCAGAAGTATCGTCTACGATGGCAAGTGGTGCGTATGCTTCCAGTTCGGCACGGGGACGGAAGCCCCAGGAAACTCCAATGGCATCAATGCCTGCATTGCTGGCAGTTTGCATGTCTACAGCAGAGTCACCAACATACAGTATGGACTCCTTGCATACGTTGGCAGCAGAGATGATTTCATGTACTATCTCGGGTGATGGTTTTACGGGGACATCCGGACGCTGACCAAGAACACGAATAAAGTCTATGCCTGGAAAATAGTGGGCAACGAGTTTCTCTGTGGCTTGTTGGTATTTATTGGATGCTACGGCCAGCATGACCTTATTCCCTTGCAAATGCAACAAAAGGGATAGGATGCCAGGATATGGTGAGCTGAAGTCCGCATTATGCTTGTCGTAGTATTCCGTAAAATGCTTTCTTAGCAGGGAAACGTTCTCCTCTGTGCGCTTGTCTTCAGGCAAGGCTCTCTCCAACAACTTGCTTACACCATTGCCCACAAAACTCTTTACAACCTCTTCACTATACGTGGGATACCCCAAGGCAGACAAAGCGTGATTGACAGCCATGGCTATGTCGGCTATGGTATTGAGCAGAGTTCCGTCCAAGTCGAATATGACAAGTTGCTTTCTCATTGATTTACCTATATAAATTGCTTTCAACGAACCTTCCATTTGGGCAGAGCATTACTGCTCCACGCCTATATGCCCACCGTTGAAATCTATGCCCATTGGCGATTGGAAGACACGGAGTCCAAAAGTCGGAAGCATGGCAAAGACATGCTCAAAGATTTCTGCCTGGAGATGTTCGTATGGCACCCATTCGGTGCCGTCAGAGAAGAAGTATAGTTCCAAAGGAAGACCTTGAGCCGTGGGTTGCAATTGGCGCACCATAATAGTAAGGCGCTTGCTCACACGGGGATGATGGCGCAGGTAGTTTTCCAGATAGTTGCGGAAGACATGCAGGTTCACCACGAACTTGTCCTCACGCTCTACCCCATCCAACCAACCTTGTTTGGAGAACTCCTTGTGTTGTTCCTTGGTGCAAAAGGTTATGGAACGCATGTCTATGTAGACGGCACGCTTTACACGACGACCTCCACAATCTTTCATGCCTCGCCAGTTCTGGAATGAGTCGCTGATAAGGGCATAGGGAGGTATGGTGGTGATGGTCTTGTCCCAGTTTTGCACCTTCACGGTGGTAAGTGTCACCTCTATGACATCACCGTCCGCACCGTACTTGGGCATGGAAATCCAGTCGCCCGGACGCAGCATATCGTTGGCAGAAAGCTGAACACCTGCCACCAGTCCCATGATCATGTCCTTGAAGACAAGCATCAGCACTGCTGCCGAGGCACCGAGGGCAGTAAGGATATATTCCGGATTCCTGTTAATGAGGATGCTGACAATAATGATGAGGGCCACGCAAATGACAACAATCTTCAGCATCTGGTATATACCCTTCAAGGGATGGCTCTTGAGCTTGTCGTGGTTGTTAGAGAGATTGTAGAGGGAGTTAAGGAAGGAACACAAAAGTTTGGCAACGACCACAATCATGTATATGGTGTTCACCTTCAACAGGAACTCCAGCACGAGGTTGCCTTCCGAGAATGCCAGAGGCAGAAGTGATGTGATAATGATTGGCGGGAACAATCGTGTGATGTCCTTCAGCACAACGTCATTTAGCAAGATGTCGTCCCACTTGGAGCGTGTCCCCTCGCGAAGTTTTCTCACCAATGGTATAATGCCACGGTTGCAAAGCAGGTTCACCAGATATATTATAATGACAAGAGTCAGTACCACAAAGCACCAATATAGCCAATACATGGAGTCGGGATTCACTCCCCAGCCCTTGAGCAAGTCAACTATTGTGTTATTCATACCAAAAGAATGCGTATTCGAGTTTGTACAGATGTATATATATTATATATAAGGTATAGTCAAGCATCGGAGCAATACGTTACAGTATGCCACGTATGCCCTTTGTCCACCAACCGAGGCGACGCTTGGAACGTGGATATAATTCTTTCCAATTCTGATCTGTAAGCATTACGGCAGAACACAGATGCTGATTGAAGTATTCGTTGAGTTGCCAGCAATATTCCGGTGAGAAGAAATAAGCATTCACCTCGTAGTCAAAACTCAGTGAACGTGCATCCAGATTGGCGGTGCCAACGGTGCAAAGTTCATCGTCAACAATCATTACCTTGTCGTGATGGAAACATTCCTTGCAGAGCCACACCTTGGCGCCACGACGGGCAAGGTTGTATATCTCGCGTGCAGTACTTACTTCGCTTATAAGGTTGTCCCCCTTGTGTCCGAGCAGGATTTCCACCTCCACACCACGCTCAATGCATCGGCGAAGGGCCTTGCGCACACTGCTCACAAGGATTACATATGGATTGATGATACGCACTCGCTCCTGTGCATTGTCCAGACAGGAGATGTAACTTTGTCTGATACGTGCACTCTTCTTGCCTGGCTCGCGATCCACAACAAAGGCCTCATATCCTTCTTTTAATTTATCGTACAGGTGCGCCTCTGGACTACGGTATGCCAGAGAATCCAGATACTCGCCCGTTTCCTTGTACCACATGTCGGCAAAAAGGCGCTGATACTCATCCACTATAGGACCTTCCAACCTGGCATGCATATCTGCCCATTTGCCGATCTCAGGTTTTCCATGTATGTAGTAGTCGGCGATGTTCAAGCCTCCCGTGTACACCATACGTCCGTCTATAACCACCATTTTGCGATGCAGACGGTGCAGGGCATGGTTTATGTAAGGAAAACGCATGGGGTCCCATCCCACAAGGTCAAGTCCCAGTGAGCGATAATGAGCAATAAAGTCATCATTGACATCAGGCTCCTCGCCGCTACATCCAAAGGCATCGTATAGTATACGTACCTTCACTCCCCTTTGGGCAGCCCTTACCAGTTCATCCAAAATGTGCCTGCCTATGCTATCGTTATACCACTTGTAATACTCTATGTGGATATAGTGCTTTGCCTTGGATATGGCAGGTTCAAGGTCTTGAAACTTCACCTTTGCTCCTGGAAGGATCTTCATGGAGCAATGCTCGTATCTGGGGAAGCCAAAGTTGATAAAATCCTGACGGATATTGGACACCTGCGCCTTCATGCTTGCAGTGCAAAGCATGGACACAAAAAAAAGACAAGTGGCGATAAATCTCATGATAATGTACAAACCTTCCTGAATAAAGAAACAATGCACCCTTACGGATGCATTGCCTTATGTTGTTTTTACTTTTTGAAATAATAGATGAAAGTGGCAATGCCCTCCACGGCCTTCTTGCCGCTTTCCTGTATCTCAATGACAAACTTTACATTGGTCTTGATAGCACCACGCAGGTTCTGAATTTCATCAAGGGAAACCTTCATACGGATGCTCTGGCCGGAAAGGACGGGCTGACCAAAGCGCATGTCCTTCATGCCATAGTTCATCATGCGCTCCAAGTTGTTAACCTCTATAATCTGGTTCCACATCAGGGGAATCATACTCAGGGTCAAATAACCATGTGCTATGGTTTGCCCGAAGGGGCTTTCAGCCTTGCACTTCTCCTCGTCCACATGAATCCACTGGTGGTCGTCCGTGGCATCGGCAAACTGATTGATTCTTTCCTGGGATATCAGCACCCATTCGCTAACGCCAAGTTCCTTGCCCTCATAGGTAGCAAACTCTTCGTATGAATTGATTGTAAGCATAATATTGAGGTTGGTTTGTTTAGATACTATTTTGATTTCAGATTCTAATGCCCAGTTCTGTGGCCAGTTCGGAGATGCGCTTCTCCGTACCAAGGCGAGCAGGAACGAGGGGCAGACGAAGTTCGTTCTGTATGAGTCCCATCTCACTGAGCAGAGCCTTCACACCGGCGGGATTGCCGTCCACGAAGAGCAGTTTGAAAAGTTCCGTGAAACGGTGGTGTATCTCCAGTGCCTGGGGATACTCTCCGCGCAGAGCCAAGCGAACCATGCGGCTGAACTCATAAGGAAGAGCATTGCCAATAACACTAATAACACCCACGGCACCCAGGGTGATAAGGGGGAAGGTGATACCGTCGTCGCCACTGATGACATCAAAGTCCTGAGGCTTGTTCTTGATTATCTCGTCCATCTGGCTGATGTTGCCCGATGCCTCCTTGATGGCAACCACGTTGTCGAACTCGCGTGCCAGTCGCAATGTGGTCTCCACCGCCATGTTCACACCTGTACGGCCAGGCACATTGTAGAGCACCACGGGTACGGGGCTTGCCTTGGCTATTGCGGCAAAGTGCTGGTATATGCCTTCCTGGGAAGGTTTGTTGTAATAGGGGCAAACGCTGAGAATGCCATCGATGCCGGTAAAGTCGCCAGTCTTCAGTTCCTGCACCACGGCGGCTGTGCTGTTGCCACCGCAACCGAGCAGGATTGGCACACGACCTGCCACACGCTGTACTATCTCCTCGCGGATGCGTTTCTTTTCATCAGATGTCAATGTGGGGGTCTCTGCCGTTGTTCCCATCACGCACAGGAAATCTATGCCGCGTGAAATCTGGTACTCCACCAGACGGAACAGGGCGTCCCAGTCAATACTTCCGTCAGAATTGAAGGGCGTTACGAGTGCTACTCCCAAGCCCTTGAATTTATTTTGAGCCATGCTTGTTTCTTTGGGTGGCATATCCCTCGTTAAAAGTGCTTATGCGGAATACACCATTCTATATTATTTTGGGCACAAAAATACAACTTTTTCACGATATAACGGGCGGGTGTGCTCCTTTTTTAGTACATTTGCATATAAATTAACAAAGCACATGAACGAAAGAGAGAGCATACTGAGCCTGAGGGAGCAGCTGCACCGGCATAATTATAACTACTATGTACTCAATGCCCCAGTCATCTCGGACAAGGAATTCGACGAGATGATGCAGCTTTTGCAGACATTGGAGGAAAGGCATCCGGACATGGCCGACCCTAATTCCCCCACCCAGCGTGTGGGCAGCGACCTGAACGATGAGTTCCAGACGGTGCCCCACCGCCGTCCGATGCTTTCTCTGGCAAATACCTACAATCTGGAGGAGGTGCGCGAGTTCTATCAGCGCGTCTCCGATGGACTTAATGGCCAGACTTTTCAGGTGTGTGCCGAGTTGAAGTACGACGGACTTTCCATCTCCCTGCACTACAAGCAGGGGCAACTGGTGCAGGCCGTAACCAGAGGCGATGGTGTGCAGGGCGACGACGTTACGGCCAACGTGCGCACCATCCGTTCCATACCCCTTGTGCTTGACTCCAGTCGGGGCGAGATCCCCGAGGAGTTCGAGATTCGTGGCGAGGTGCTCATGCCCTGGCAGAGTTTTGAGCGATTGAATGCCGAGCGTCAGGAGGCTGGCGAGGACCTCTTTGCCAATCCTCGCAATGCAGCATCTGGCACACTGAAAAACAAGGACCCAAAGGTAGTGAGCCGACGGGGCTTGGATGCATATTTGTACTATCTGTTAGGAGAAGACATACCTGCCACGGGACATTATGAGAATATGGAATCGGCACGCTCGTGGGGCTTTCAGGTGAGCAGGGACATGAAGTTGTGCAATACTCTGGAGGAACTTTGGGAATACATCAACTACTGGGATGTGCATCGCAAGGAATTGCCCGTGGCTACGGACGGCATCGTCATCAAGGTCAACTCCCTTGCCCAGCAGAAGGCTTTGGGTATGACGGCGAAATCACCCCGTTGGGCAATTGCCTACAAGTTCCAGGCAGAACAGGCCAGCACCATCCTTCGCGAGGTAACGTTCCAGGTTGGCCGTACCGGCGTGGTCACTCCTGTGGCCAATATGGATTCCGTGCTCCTGTCTGGCACCATGGTGCACCGCGCCACCCTGCACAATGCCGACGTGATGGATACCCTCGACCTGCACATAGGCGACCATGTCCTGATAGAAAAGGGAGGAGAAATCATCCCCAAAATAGTGGGGAAGGATGCTGGGTACTATGATAATAACATGGGGGGAAAAATAGACTTTATAAACAGATGCCCAGTGTGTGGCACGCCATTGGTACGTGCACAGGAAGAGGCATCACACTATTGCCCCAACGACCTGCATTGTGCTCCGCAGATTATAGGGCGCCTGGAGCACTTCGTTTCACGCAAGGCAATGAATATCAATCTTGTAGGTCCCGAACTGATACAGCAATACTATCGTAATGGCATGCTCCATGATGTGTCCGACTTCTACCGTATCACCCATGACAAGAAGGTGGCGGATAGCGTGGCACGAAGCGTGGATGTACCGTTTGAAAGGGTGCTCTTTGCCCTTGGTATAAGGTTTGTGGGCGAGATAGCGGCCAAGACCCTGGCACGCAAGTTCAAGAACATAGATTCGCTCATGTCTGCCACCGCCGAACAACTTTTAGAAACAGATGGCATAGGCAAGGTCATAGCGGAAAGCCTCATCAATTACTTCGCTTCCGAGGAAAACCGTGCCCTCATCGAGAGGCTCAAAGAGGCAGGCTTGCAATTCACCCTCTCCGAGGAACAGCTCTCTGCTCATAGCACCACATTGCAGGGGCAGAGCATAGTGATAAGCGGTGTATTTGCCCACCATTCACGCGACGAATACAAGCGCATCATCGAGCAGCACGGCGGAAAGAACGTTGGCAGCATTTCGGGCAAGACCAGTTTCATACTGGCAGGCGACAACATGGGACCCTCGAAACTGGAGAAGGCGGAAAAGTTGGGCGTGAGGATAGTTTCCGAGGACGAGTTTCTTGCCATGATAGGACAGGAATAAACGCCTCACGAAGCGAAGGGCATCGCCTCACGATTAAAGACCCATCGCCTCACGACGAATGAGCCTTCACAATACGACGAATGAGGCGAGACAATACGACGTGTTTTCAGACACGATACGACACCAGCGACAAGGCAATGACAAGAACTCTGCAATTCACCATCGAAGAACTCATACCCTATATCAATTGGGTGTACTTCTACCATGCCTGGGGAGTGAATGCCCAGCAGGGGGAGGACGTTCGTAGGGAGGCAGACACGATGCTTGCCCGTTGGGCAGAGGAGCACAGGCATACATGCTTTCGTGTACGTTTGTTCAAGGCACACTCCGTGGATGATGACATTGTCCTATATGGAGATAAGTACGAAGAGGACAAATTCATCCTTCCGCTCCTTCGCCAGCAAAAGCCACCCTACCTTTGCCTTACCGATTTCCTGCCTCCCGTTTCCATGAGGGCAGAAACGATGGGCATCTTTGCCTGCACCGTGCCTTTCCGTGTGGACGGCTTGCTCGAACAAACTCTTGCCGACCGACTTGCCGAGGCATCGGCAGAACGCGGGCATGAGATTGTACGCAAGGACATTTGGGGATATGCCCCGGACGAGAATCTTACTCCCAGGGAAATGTTTGCCGAACATTACCGTGGCAAGCGACCAGCCGTGGGCTACCCTTCCCTACCCGACCAGAGCATCAATTTCGTGCTCTCCTCCCTGCTGGACTTCCCTTCGTTGGGCATCAGTCTTACCGAGAACGGGGCAATGATACCGCATGCCAGCACCACGGGACTTATGATTTCTCATCCCCAGTGCCGGCACTTCAAGGTTGGCACCATTGGCGAGGACCAACTGGCCGACTATGCCATGCGCCGAGGAATTGCACCAGACATGATACGAAAATTCATTGACATAGCATAAAAGCATAGCACAGATACTACGAATATAATAATGGAAAAGACCAACTACATAGGAGAGTACCGCCATTTGCTCAAACTGGGGCTTCCCATCACGGTGGCACAAGTGGGCTTTACCCTGCAAAGCATGGCCGATACGCTCATGCTTGGCCAGCATTCCCCACAGGAACTGGCGGCGGCAGGTTTTGCCAACTCCCTCCTTATCATGGCACAGCTCTTAGGCATGGGTTTCTGCATGGCGGCGGTGCCCACCATAGGCAAACTATATAGCCAGCGCAAGCATCAGGACATAGCCAGCGAACTGAAGTCTTCGCTCTTTGCCGATATCGTTCAGGGCATCTTCGTGTGCCTGCTCATGTATGCATGCTATGCCGCCCTGCCCCTCATGGGATTGGAAACAGCCTTGCTTCCTCTCATACGCAAGTACCTGCTCATCCTCATCCCTTCGCTCCTGCTCATGAACGTGTGCTATGGCATGAAGAACTTCTACGACTGCCTTACGGATACACGTACCACCATGTGGATAGTCCTGGCGGGCAATCTGTGGAATATCGTATGGAACTGGATACTCATCTTCGGCAATCTCGGTTTTCCCGAAATGGGCATCAGCGGTGCGGCATGGGCAACGACAAGCAGCCGTCTGTTCATGCTTGTCCTGTACGCCGGATGCTTCCTCATGGCCAAGCGTTATTCCATCTATCGCTCTCTATGGAAAACGGCGGTCATAACCCGTGAGTCGCTCCTCACCCACAACCGTCTGGGATGGCCCATAGCCCTGCAATTGACCATAGAGCTGGCGGCATTCTCGGGCGTGGCTCTCGCACTTGGCCGTGGAGGCATATCGTGGGATGCCACCTCCGCCCTGTCTGCCCATCAGGTTGGGTGGCAGGTCTCCTCGTTTATATACATGTTCTACATAGGCATCGGTTCGGCCGTGTCCATTCGTGTGGCTCATTATCATGGTCTTGGCGGATGGAGGGGCATACGCTTCTCTGCCCATGCCGGCTATCATCTGATGGTTGCAATTGGCATTGTGGCCACAACGCTGGTATTCATCTTCCGCAGGCAGATAACCGGTGTGTTCGTTTCCAACGACGACCCCATCCTCTTTGCCGCCATCTCCTCCACCGTGGTGTCCATGGTATGGCCCATGATATTCTATCAGGTTGGCGACGGTATGCAAACATGTTATGTTAATGCCCTTCGTGGTATAGGCGATGTGAAGAAACTCATGAAATACTCCTTCATCAGCTTCGGCCTTGTAACCATACCGCTCAGTTACCTTTTCGGTATCATCCTGGACGGTGGTGCCACAGGCATCTGGTGGGGTTTCCCCTTCGGTCTCACTTTGGTGGGTGTGCTATACCTGCGTCGCTTCCTCTATCATCTGAAACGCAACGGGCTTTAACCTTTTTTTACTTGCTCTTATCTCTTCTTTTGCCAAAAAGTAGTAACTTTGCACGCGATTAGTTAAAACATTAAGGTAAAAGATTTATGGCAAAGATTACAAAAGAGGCTGCCTTGGCTTATCATGCCGAGGGCAAGCCTGGCAAGATAGAGGTAGTTCCCACAAAACCTTACAGTACACAAACCGACCTTTCCCTGGCATACTCACCAGGTGTGGCTGAGCCTTGTCTGGAGATTCAGAAGAATCCCGATGATGCCTACAAGTACACCAGCAAGGGCAACCTTGTGGCGGTGATAAGCAACGGTACCGCCGTACTGGGCCTTGGCGACATAGGTGCAGTCAGCGGCAAGCCCGTAATGGAGGGTAAGGGCCTACTCTTCAAGATTTATGGCGGCATTGACGTGTTCGACATAGAGGTGAACGAGAAGGACCCCGAGAAGTTCATACAGGCAGTAAAGGCAATCGCTCCCACCTTCGGCGGCATCAACCTGGAGGATATCAAGGCACCCGAGTGCTTCGAGATAGAACGTCGCCTGAAGGCAGAACTGGACATTCCTGTAATGCACGACGACCAGCATGGCACGGCCATCATCTCCAGTGCAGGTCTGCTCAATGCTCTGGAAGTGGCTGGCAAGAAGATAGAGGATGTCCGCATAGTGGTAAACGGTGCCGGTTCCGCCGCCATTTCATGTACCAAGCTTTATGTGGCCTTGGGTGCACGCAAGGAGAACATCCTCATGCTCGATAGCAAGGGCGTAATTACCGACGATCGCGAGCGTCTTACTCCCGAGAAGAAGGAATTCGCCACTTCCCGTCGTGATGTGCATACCCTGGAGGAGGCCATTAAGGGTGCCGACGTGTTCCTTGGCCTCAGCAAGGGCGGTGTGCTCTCGCAGGACATGGTACGCTCCATGGCAGACATGCCCATAGTGTTTGCCCTGGCAAATCCTGAACCCGAGATTACCTACGAGCAGGCCATGGAGGCACGTCCCGATGTGCTTATGTCCACGGGCCGTTCCGACTATCCCAACCAGATAAACAACGTAATCGGTTTCCCCTACATCTTCCGTGGTGCACTGGACACCGCCGCAACCGCTATCAACGAGGAAATGAAACTTGCCGCCGTGCGTGCTATTGCCGCCTTGGCCAAGAAGCCCGTGCCCGATGTGGTAAATGAGGTGTACAATGTGAACAACTTCACCTTTGGCAAGGACTATTTCATACCCAAGCCTGTTGACCCCCGCCTCATCACCGAGGTGAGCATGGCCGTAGCAAAGGCTGCCATGGAGAGCGGTGTGGCACGCAAGCAGATTACCGACTGGGATGCTTATGCCGCACACCTGAAGAACATCATGGGTCAGGAGAGCAAACTCACCCAGCAGCTCTACGAGACCGCCCGTCGCAATCCTCAGCGTGTGGTATTTGCCGAGGGTATTCACCCCACCATGCTCAAGGCTGCCGTGGAGGCTCGCAACGAGGGTATCTGCCATCCCATACTCCTTGGCAACGACGAGATGATAGCCAAGAAGGCGGCAGAACTGGAACTCTCTCTCGAGGGTATTGAAATCATCAACCTCCGACACGACCGCGAGGCTCCCCGCCGTGAGCGATTTGCTCAGATTCTGGCCGAGAAGCGTGCCCGTCAGGGTTACACCTTTGAGGAGGCCAACGATAAGATGTTCGAGCGCAACTACTTCGGCATGATGATGGTGGAGACTGGCGAGGCCGATGCCTTCATCACTGGTGTCTACACCAAGTACAGCAACACCATCAAGGTGGCCAAGGAGGTTGTGGGCATCAAGCCCGGCTACGACCATTTTGCCACCATGCACATACTCAACTCCAAGAAGGGTACATTCTTTATTGGCGACACGCTCATCAACCGTCATCCCGGCACCAACACCCTGGTGGATGTGGCACGACTGATGGAAGGTGCCGTTCGTGTGTTCAACCACGAACCCGTCATGGCCATGGCCAGTTATAGCAACTTCGGTTCCGATTCAGTTGGTTCTCCTGCCGAGGTGCACGAGGCCGTACGCATCCTTCAGGAAGAGGACCCATCACGCATCATAGACGGTGAGATGCAGGTCAACATAGCCCTTGACAAGGAACTGCGCGACCGCAAGTACCCCTTCACCCGCCTTCGCGGCAAGGACGTGAACACCCTGGTGTTCCCCAACCTGTCCAGTGCCAACATGGCCAGCAAGCTCATCCAGTACATGTCGCCCGAAGTGGAGGTTATCGGTCCCCTGCAGATAGGTCTGAACAAGCCCATTCACTTCACCGACTTTGAGAGCAGCGTGCGCGACATCGTCACCATTACCGCCGTAGCCGCCATCGACGCTATCGTCTCCAAGCGCAAGTGCACCGAGAACTGCTTGATTTAATTGAATACAAGCTTTATTACTTTATATAAATAAATGGAGCGCCAGCAAACACTATAGCTGGCGCTCTTTTTATTGAGCGGATTTATATTTATGACCTATATAGCCAGTTCAATAAAATCCAATAACAAATTCTGGAAATGTCAAAATATAAATAATGAAAACATTGAGCGGTAAACGGGGTTCGAACCCGCGACCCTGGGCTTGGGAAGCCCATGCTCTACCAACTGAGCTACTACCGCATAAAATCAATGCAAAGGTACGCTTTTCTGGTCTATTTTGCAAGAATTAATTCTATTTTAGTCTTTTTTTACATTTATTCTTATGTATCTTCATTCGTATTTCCGTATCTTTGCATTGTAATCATAACAAATAGCACGATAGACTAATGGAATCAATAAAAGAACGTGAAGAATTGGTCATGCATGGTATTTCACCATCACGTCCGAGAGTGGAGATACTAAATTATCTGCACAATAACTTCACCCATCCTACCGCTGATGAAATCTTCAAGGATTTGCGTGGCAAGGTTCCCACATTGTCCCTGACAACGGTCTACAATACACTGAAACTATTCGTAAGCAAGGGATTGTGTCAATCAATAACAATAAACGAAAAGCAGGTGTGTTATGATGGACAGACAATAGAGCATGGACATTTCCTATGTAGTATTTGTGGAAAGATATACGACATCAAAGATAACGAAGAACAGGACAAACCACACAAAGATTATATGGACGGACATCACATAACAGAGGTACATTACTATTATAAAGGTGTATGTGCTGAATGTCTATCATCATTATCATAGGTGAATGTGTAAGTATAACAAAAGAAAAAGATATAATAACAATAATCAAAAATCAACAAATATGAAAAAGTTTGTATGCACAGTATGTGGATATATCCACGAAGGTAATGAGGCTCCGGCAAAATGCCCTCAGTGTAATGTTCCTGCGACAAAGTTCAACGAGATGGCTGACGAGCAGTCTTATGTTACAGAACACGTAATAGGTGTAGCACAGGGATGCCCCGAAGAAATTATGGAAGGACTGAAAGCACATTTTGCCGGTGAATGCACAGAGGTAGGCATGTATTTGGCCATGAGCCGCCAGGCAGACCGCGAAGGCTATCCAGAGATTGCAGAAGCATTCAAGCGCTATGCCCTTGAGGAGGCAGACCATGCAAGCAGATTTGCAGAACTCATTGGAGACGTAGTTTGGGACACCAAGACTAACCTACAGAAACGTGCAGAGGCAGAGTGTGGCGCATGTGCCGGCAAGATGGACATTGCTAAGGCAGCAAAAGCAGCCAACCTTGATGCTATCCACGACACCGTTCATGAGATGGCAAAAGACGAGGCTCGCCATGGCCGAGGTTTTGAAGGATTGCTGAAGCGTTACTTCTCCAAATAAAGAAACATAGCGCAATATGCAAGATTTAAAAGCAGAATGATTGAGCCGGCATTCAATCATTCTGCTTTTGGTATGTCTTTTCCTGATTTCAGTAGACGTTTTTTTGCTTCATTAGCTGAAAAGATTTACACCTTTTCTCTATCCATACTGTTGATGTTTACGGTATCCTTGATTCCATGCTGTTGTTGTTGACACTTTCGCTCAGATGGG
>JAGBYI010000070.1 GCA_017628845.1 Bacteroidaceae bacterium | reverse complement strand
GTGAGCTCTTTCTTGCGGGTGCGAGAAGTGAGTGAGCTACCTGGCTCGTTGAATGCGATGTGACCATCAGGACCGATACCGCCCAAGAAGAGCATGATACCGCCGTAGTTCTTGATCTTTTCTTCGTAGCGAGCGCACTCAGCAGCCAAATCCTCGGCGTTGCCGTTGAGGATATTCACGTTCTCAGGACGGATGTCGATGTGAGAGAAGAAGTTCTTCCACATGAAGCTATGGTAGCTCTCTGGGTGATCCTCTGGAATACCTACATACTCGTCCATATTGAAAGTCACTACGTTACGGAAGCTCACTTTACCCTCTTGGTAAAGGCGAATAAGGTTGCGATACATGCCGAGAGGTGAAGAACCTGTTGGCAAGCCCAAAACGAATGGAGTACCCTCTTTAGGAGCGAACTCGTTGATGCGTTTTGCTACGTAGTTAGCTGCCCACTCTGAAAGTAGGTCATAGTTTGGTTGAACAATTAGTCTCATGATACTGTTTATTTAAATGTGTTAAAAAATAATTCTTATTTTTAGATCGCGTTGCTGTAGATGGTAGATCGTTCGCATTGCTCACTGTAGATCACTCGTTATACTCGCTGTAGATTTCTGTGTTTTAAATTTATTAATCATTCCTTGGAGTAATTTTGTTTCTTGCACAATTAATTTTTCCATTCTCTCAAACTCCTCCTGAGGAAGATAACCTATATCACAAGCAATATCTATCTGCGCCAAGACTTCCATCAAAGACCCATAGGCTATCTGCATAAAATGTGCTCGGTCTTTATCCGTTCCTCTTCCTAATCCCTCAGCAATATTTGAAGGTATGGATATTACTGCACGGCGCAACTGATCCGCCAAGACAAAACGTTCGTTTTGCGGAAATTGCTCCAACAACAAATAAATTTCCTTTACTATTTGTTTGGCAACACAATATACATTCAGTTTTCTAAAGTTATGCATACTTCTACTTTTATTCAGTCCACAGGGCTCTGCCCGATCTACAGCGAAGCGATCTACAGGGCGCAAGCCCGATCCACAGCCCTTTAGGGCGATCTGTTAGTCCTCTCGGACTAACACCACCGCGCTTCGCGCGGGCAAGTAGAGTCTGAGCCAGCCTTTGTCCTTGCCCAGATAGCCCTCGTCTGGCATGGTGAAATGCTCTACTGTGTCATCCGACAAGCCAAAACCAGCAAACTCCTTTGCATCGGTATTCAGCAGCACCTTGTATTTACCTGCCTTCACAGGAATACCATATCCCTCAAAGGACTTGATGCCATTCCAGTTGAACACAAATACGAGGTTGCCTCGTTGGAATGCCATTACTTGATCACCCTCGTTGTCCCAAAGCTTCTCATCCCATGGCAAATGCACACCATATTTCTTATCTTTGACAGGCGCAAGGTGCTCGCGCAACAGATGCACCATCGCCTCGTCAAACTTATTCAGATTGCTAAAGAAATAGTGCTCATTGTCCACCAAGCTCCATTGACGACGCGCATACTTATGACTCCAGCCATTGCCCTGACGAGGGAAATCAATCCACTCCGGATGACCAAACTCATTACCCATGAAGTTCAAGTATCCGCCATTGATCGTCGAAGCCGTGATGAGTCGAATCATCTTGTGCAACGCCAAGCCACGGTCCACCATGTAGGTCGCATGACCGTGCTCAAAATGCCAGTACATATCAGAATCGCAGAGGCGGAAGATGATGGTCTTGTCGCCCACGAGGGCTTGGTCGTGGCTCTCGGCATAGGAGATGGTCTTCTCGTCCTGGCGACGGTTGGTCATCTCGTAGAAGATATGTCCCGCTTTCCAATCCTCGTCACGCACCTCCTTGATATACTTGATCCAGAAATCAGGAATACCCATTGCCAAACGGTAGTCAAAGCCCATACCGCCATCCTTGATAGGATAAGCCAAGCCAGGCATACCCGACATATCTTCGGCGATGGAAATAGCATTCTTCTTGACCTCGTGAATGAGTTTGTTGGCAAGGGTCAGATAGCAGATAGCATCGCCATCCTCGTTGCCGTTGTAGTAGCAGGAGTAGTCCACAAAATCCTCACCCAAACCGTGACTCTTGTACATCATTGATGTCACGCCGTCAAAGCGGAAGCCGTCGAAGTCATACTCGTCCATCCAGAACTTGCAGTTGGAGAGCAAGAAGTGCAACACCTCCGTCTTGCCATAATCGAAGCAGAGACTATCCCATGCTGGGTGTTCGCGGCGAGCACCGTCGTGGAAATATTGATATGGTGTACCATCGAAGTTACCCAAACCCTCGAGCTCATTCTTCACGGCGTGCGAATGCACGATATCCATGATGACATCCATGCCGTAGGCATGTGCATCGGCAATCAGGTGCTTGAGTTCCTCGGGTGTACCTTGGCGCGAAGAAACGGCAAAGAAGTTCGATACATGATAACCAAAACTGCCGTAGTAAGGGTGCTCTTGGATAGCCATGATCTGCAAGCAGTTGTAGCCGAGCTTCGCGATACGAGGCAATACATCGCGACGGAACTCCTCGTACGAGTTCACCTTCTCCTCCTCGCTGGACATACCAATATGGCACTCGTAGATAAAGAGCGGATCGCCCGCTTTGCGACGCTTCGCACCTTTCACCTTTAACTTTTCAGTTTTCACCTCCTTTGGCTCCCACACTTGCGCAGCAAAGAGCTTGGTCTGCTCATCTTGTACCACGCGGCGTGCGTAGCTAGGGATACGTTCTCCACAGCCACCTTGCCACTCCACCAGCAACTTATATAACTGCTCATGCTGGAGCATATCCTCAGCAAAAGAAGCTTCCCACACGCCATTCTCCTTAGGTTGCAAACGATACGCTTCGTCCTTTTGCCAACCGTTGCAATCGCCTACAAGATAGATAGCAGTTGCATTAGGCGCCCATTCGCGGATTACCCATTGTTTGTTCACTTTGTGCAACCCATAGAACATATGACCGTTGGCCCAATCGCTGAGTTTTGCACCATTTGTGAGCTCCTTCTCACGATTCACGGCATAGTGATAACGACCATTAATTGCCTCAGCAAATGGCTGAAGATATGGATCCGATTGTATGAGTTTTAATGTCTTCATTGTGCAACAATTATCATATCATCATAAAATAGCGC
>JAGBYI010000069.1 GCA_017628845.1 Bacteroidaceae bacterium | reverse complement strand
TCATTGGCGAGTCTCCACAGATACTGGAACTAAAGTCGCGCATGGTCAGAGTGGCAAGAACCGATGCCAATGTGCTGATAACAGGAGAGAACGGTACGGGCAAGGATGTGCTGGCAAGGGAATTGCACAGACTTTCCGATAGGAGCGACAAGCCTTTCGTGTCCATCGACCTTGGATGTGTGCACGAGCAACTGTTTGAGAGCGAACTGTTCGGGCATGTGAAGGGTGCCTTCACCGGTGCACATACCGCAAAGCAGGGCAGGGTTCAGCAGGCAAACGGCGGTACGTTGTTCCTGGACGAGATAGGCAACCTGTCCTTGCCTATGCAACAGAAATTGCTCACCGTGATAGAGAGGCGCGAGGTGTCTCCCGTAGGTTCAAACCAGGTGCAAAGGGTGGACATACGCATAGTGGCGGCAACGAATGCCAATCTGCATGAACGTGTGGCGGAGGGAACTTTCCGCGAGGACTTGCTTTACCGTCTGAACACCATAGAGATGCATATCCCGCCTCTGAGGGAAAGAGGCGGAGACATTATGCTTCTGGCCAGGCACTTCCTTGCCCGTTATGCCGAGAAGCATGGGGGAGAGGTGAGGGACTTCACTGCTCGCGAGGAGGCCAAACTGATGGCGCATTCCTGGTATGGCAATGTGCGCGAGCTTCAGCATAGTGTGGAACGGTGGATAATAGACCCTCAGGCTCCCCTTGTCACAGAGAGCATGAAGCAGGCAAAGCCGGAGAACATCTACGATACGTTGAACCTGGAGGACATAGAGCGCCTGGCAATTCGCAAGGCTTTGGAGCAAGCCAATGGCAACATGAAACTGGCCTCCGAACTATTAGGCATCACACGCTATGCGTTGTATAGGAAGATAGATAAGCACGGGATTTAAGAGAGAGGAAGACCCACCCCCTTACCTGTCCGCGCGTCGCAATGGAGATTGCTCCCCTCACGAGGTACTGATTGACATTTAGTCAATCCTCTAAAGACCTCGCTCGCCCTGTATGGAGGGAGAGGAGAAAACGGAAAAGTGAAAAAGGAAAACTGCTCTTTAACGGTGAGCGGATGAGCGGAGAGAGGTGAGAGGATGAGCGATTTATCCACCCCCTCCGTCGCTTCGCTCCTCGTCGCCCCTGTCTCAGGGGGACAATCGGCTGGCGCAGTGTTGTAACTGACTCTCCCCCTGAGACAGGGGCGAGTACCCCGCAGGGGGGGAGGGGGTGGATAAACTCTCTGCGCTCTCTTGTCGTAACGAAGTTTGCGACCACTCCAGCGCCGGCGTGAAACACATAGAGATAAACTCGGCGCTCTTCGCGTAATCTGCGTGCAAAACAAAAACGCTATATTCGAACGGAAAACTATCCACCCCTCTGTCGCAAAGCGACACCTCCCCTGTCTCAGGGGAGGAAAGTAAATGGAAAGCGGATAGTCATACAGAAAACAGGTTACACTATCACCCACTTGTAGGGACGCAGCGTGCTGCGTCCGAAAACAGAGGTGAAGAAATGTATATGCGGACGCTGCACGCAGCGTCCCTACGGGCAAAGAGGGCGAGAATAAAATGGTAAACTGACAATGAGTATTTGGCAGAATTTGTTCTACAACAAAAGCACACGACGGCTTAGGCAGATGCTGGAGTCGGTGCGCATGAGGGATTTCAGCTTGCAATACTCTCTGGAGCATCTGCATGGCGAGGAACGACGTATGGCAGAGGAAATAAATGCCGTGATACGCGAGTTCCGTGAATCGGAGCACCAGCGTGTGAGCGATTCGCACCTCTACGATGCCATGCTCTCCAAGGTGGATGCCATACTGATTGCCACGGACGAGAACGGACGTGTGCGATGGATGAACAAGGCTGCCATAGAGGGCTTGTGCGGTTTCCGATTTGACAACCTTGACCAACTAACCGTGCTCCATCATACACTGCCCTTGCAACTGAGAGGCCTGAAACGTGGAGCATCGCAGCTGGTATCGTATGTCAGCAAGGAGGGTGAGGAAAGGCAATATGCCGCATCGCGCACACAAGTGTTCGTAAGCGGTATACCTTATATATTATATAGCCTGCAGAGTGTGGCAAGCATACTGGAGCAGGGGGAGATTGAAGTTCAGCAGAAACTTATCCGTGTACTGACGCATGAGATAATGAACTCGCTG
>JAGBYI010000068.1 GCA_017628845.1 Bacteroidaceae bacterium | reverse complement strand
TAGCAGAAGGTAGAGCAGACATGAGAAATCTGCTGGGTGGTAAGGGTGCAAACCTTGCTGAGATGAACCTGATTGGTGTACCTGTACCTCCTGGTTTCACCATCACAACTGATGTATGTAACGAGTATTACGAAATTGGTAAGGAGCAAGTAGTTGCTCTTCTGAAGGACGACGTAATGAAGGCTGTTGCAAACATCGAGACATTGATGAACTCTAAGTTCGGTGATGTTGAGAATCCCCTACTCGTATCTGTACGTTCAGGTGCTCGTGCATCAATGCCTGGTATGATGGACACCATCCTTAACCTTGGTTTGAATGACGAGGTTGTTGAGGGTATGATCCGCAAGACTGGCAACGCACGTTTCGCATGGGACTCTTACCGTCGTTTCGTACAGATGTATGGCGACGTTGTTCTCGGCATGAAGCCCGTCAACAAGGAAGATATCGATCCATTTGAGGCTATCATCGAGGAGGTGAAGGAGGCCAAGGGCGTTAAGCTCGACAACGAACTCGAGGTTGAGGACCTCAAGGAACTCGTTAAGAAGTTCAAGGCTGCCGTTAAGGAGCAGACCGGCAAGGACTTCCCCAACGATTCTTACGAGCAGTTGTGGGGTGCTATCTGCGCTGTATTCGACAGCTGGATGAACGACCGCGCTATCCTCTATCGTAAGATGGAAGGCATCCCCGCAGAATGGGGTACCGCTGTTAACGTACAGGCAATGGTATTCGGCAACATGGGCGACACCTCTGCTACTGGTGTATGCTTCAGCCGTGACGCTGGTAACGGTGAGAACCTCTTCAACGGTGAGTACCTGATCAATGCACAGGGCGAGGACGTTGTTGCTGGTATCCGCACACCTCAGCAGATCACCAAGATCGGTTCTCAGCGTTGGGCCGAGCGCGCAGGTATCTCTGAGGAAGAGCGCGTAGCAAAGTATCCTTCTATGGAAGAGGCTATGCCCGAGATCTACAAGGAACTCGACATGCTTCAGAACAAGCTGGAGAACCACTACCGCGACATGCAGGATATGGAGTTCACCGTACAGGAAGGCAAGCTCTGGTTCTTGCAGACACGTAACGGTAAGCGTACCGGTTCTGCAATGGTTAAGATTGCTATGGACCTCGTTCGCGAGGGTCTGATCGACGAGAAGACCGCTCTGAAGCGTTGCGAGCCCAACAAGCTCGACGAGTTGCTGCACCCCGTATTCGACAAGGCTGCCCTGAAGAGCGCAAAGGTTCTTACCCGTGGTCTTCCCGCATCTCCCGGTGCTGCTACTGGTCAGATTGTATTCTTTGCTGACGACGCTGCTAAGTGGGCTGAGGATGGCAAGAAGGTTATCATGGTTCGTATCGAGACCTCTCCCGAGGACCTCGCAGGTATGGCTGTAGCACAGGGTATCCTGACCGCACGTGGTGGTATGACCTCTCACGCTGCTGTTGTGGCTCGTGGTATGGGTAAGTGCTGCGTATCTGGTGCAGGCGCTCTGAACATTGACTACAAGGCTCGCACCGTAGAGGTTGACGGCATCGTTCTTAAGGAAGGCGACTTCATCTCTCTGAACGGTACTACCGGTGAGATCTATAACGGTCAGGTTGAGACCAAGGCTGCTGAGCTGAGCGGCGACTTCGCCGACCTGATGGCTCTTTGCGAAAAGTACACCAAGCTGGTAGTTCGTACCAACGCTGATACTCCCCACGATGCACAGGTTGCACGCAACTTCGGTGCTGTAGGTATCGGTCTTTGCCGTACCGAGCACATGTTCTTCGAGGCTGAGAAGATCGTTGCTATGCGCGAGATGATTCTTGCTCAGAACGCTGAGGGCCGCAAGGCTGCTCTTGCCAAGTTGCTGCCCTACCAGAAGGCTGACTTCTACGGCATCTTCAAGGCAATGGACGGCTGTCCCGTTAACGTTCGTCTGCTCGATCCCCCTCTGCACGAGTTCGTTCCCCACGATCAGAAGGGTCAGGAGGAGATGGCAAACGCCATGGGCGTAACAGTTCAGTACATCCAGCAGCGTGTAGAAAGCCTTTGCGAGGCTAACCCCATGCTGGGTCACCGTGGCTGCCGTCTGGGCAACACATATCCCGAGATCACCGAGATGCAGACACGCGCCATCCTGGGTGCTGCCGTGCAGATCAAGAAGGAAGGCGGCGATCCCCATCCCGAAATCATGGTTCCTCTGACTGGTATCCTGTACGAGTTTGAGGCTCAGGAAAAGGTTATCCGCGAGACCGCTGCTGCTCTGTTTGCAGAGGAAGGCGTTGAGGTTGAGTTCAAGGTTGGTACAATGATTGAGATTCCTCGTGCTGCCCTGACCGCTAACCGCATCGCTTCTCGTGCCGAGTACTTCTCATTCGGTACCAATGACTTGACACAGATGACCTTCGGTTACTCTCGTGACGACATCGCCAGCTTCTTGCCCGTATACCTGGAGAAGAAGATCCTGAAGGTAGACCCCTTCCAGGTTCTCGACCAGAACGGTGTTGGCCAGTTGGTAGAGATGGCCGTAGAGCGTGGCCGCTCAGTTCGTCCCGAGCTGAAGTGCGGTATCTGCGGTGAGCACGGCGGCGAGCCCTCATCAGTTAAGTTCTGCCACAAGGTAGGTCTGAACTACGTGAGCTGCTCTCCCTTCCGTGTGCCCATCGCACGTCTGGCTGCTGCTCAGGCTGCTGTTGAGGAGTAATAATCCATTCAACGCATATATTTTTGGTGGCAATCTTTGAAAGGTTGCCACCTTTTTTTATACTTGCTCGAGCCAATCATGAAAAATCATTGTTGGTCTTGGCAGAACGAAGTTAATTGCACATCATTTCAATCATACTGTAGGCAAGGGCGCGACAATACTGAGGGCAATTTCGCGACAACACGAGGACGATTTAATTAACAAGAATGCTAGGGTGGACAAAAAGATGACTACATTATCGCATAACAGTCTAATGAAATGATTTGGGATGTATGCTCGACAGGGTGTAGTAAAAAAGGAGAGGACCCTGCTTCACAGCAGAGTCCTCTATATGTTTGTTTGGAATTTGTCTTGGAAAATGTTTGAATTTGTTTGATTATGCCTCTGCAGGAGCCTCTGTGGTTTCTGTTTCAGCAGTCTCTGCGGCCTCAGCCTCAGCCTTTGCGGCAGCCTCGGCAGCCTTCTTGTCAGCTACCTTCTGAGCGATTGCCTCTGCGGTTTTCTTCTCAGCCTCTAAACGTGCAGCCTCTGCCTGTTTCTTTGCAGCAGCTTCCTTGGCTGCAAATGCAGCCAGACCCTTCTGCTTGTCAGCCTTCCAAGCGTCGAATTTAGCCTGTGCAGCAGCCTCGTCGAACGCACCCTTCTTGACGCCACCACGGAGGTGTTTCATCAGGTATACACCCTCGTCAGAGAGAATGTTGCGTACGGTGTCGGTGGGCTGTGCGCCGGTCTCTACCCAGTACAATGCACGGTCGAATTTCAAATCTACAGTGGCAGGATTGGTGTTGGGGTTGTAGGTACCAATCTTTTCTGTAAAC
>JAGBYI010000067.1 GCA_017628845.1 Bacteroidaceae bacterium | reverse complement strand
CTTGTTCTACTTTGCCTACTTCCAATCCGATGGAAGTCAAGATTTGTGCTACTTGCTCAGCGCTGTCTGTGAGCGCGATGTAGCGTTTTAACCAGTTGTACGATATATTCATAATGTCTTTATTTTATTCTAAAATAAGTGCCTGTTTCCTATTGACTAGCTACAAACTGCCAATTTGGCTGCAAAGGTACAAAAAAAAATGCACATACGCAATAGTACGTGCATTTTTCTTGTTATTCCCACGGATCTCACGGATTAACACGGATAACATGGTGTCAGTGAAAATGTCCCGAAAGGCGATTTTTATTTTATTTGATTCCCAATTTCTTGCGAATGTCTTTAGGAATGGCGTTCTTGTGCACCAACACATCGTTGGTCTTGTATTGCATATACGCCTCCGATACGTACCATATACCTTTGTATTCGCTTTTCTTGGTTCCCCAAGAGTTCTTGACCATGTAGTAGCGTTTGCCGTTTTGGTCTTTGGCAGTACCGAAGATTTGCATACCATGGTCATCGGTGTTCTCCCAACTGTCGTAGGCAGCTTGTCGCATCTCTTGAGTAATAGTCTTTTCAGGCAGAGGTTTCTTGGTCAATTCATCACGCTTGTCTGTAGCAGACAATCCCAACCAACGTGCAGCATCGCTGCCAGTCAAGTCTGCTGCTTTCTCCTCCTCAGGAACTACGCCCAATCCCTTGCGGGTAAAGCACATTTCGCTCACGTCAGCACCCCATGCCAAAGTGTAGCCTTCTGCCAATGCGTTGTCGATGATGGCCATCATCTCATCAAGTGGCACGTTGTACATCTGATCCATACGCCAGTTGTCTGGCACCTCCAAAGCGAACGTGGTGTAGAACGGATGGTGGGTATAGCTCGTGATGCTAACATAATCGTCGGCATTCAAACCTAACTCCTCTGCAAAGCTTTTTGGAGTATATTCCTTACCATTGTAGGTGAATGTAGCAGGACACTCGCCCAGATAGGTGTCATACACTGCAGTGAGGGCTTTCTTCCATACTGGAGTGAGCTTCTTCAGTCCGCTGTTGGCTACAGCATCCACTACGCCACCAGCCACCGCGTCCAACTCGGTGTGAACAGGCAACGTGTCAGCAGGTGTACTACCGTATTGGATACCTGGCATGGCTTCTTGTGGTACCATACCATAGTTCTTCAAGCAGTAGATCACATCATAAGCCGAGCCTCCAGGAGCAAACTGTGCGGTGCCGTACATGCGCACTACATACTCTGCACGATCGAGCATCGTATGGTGAACAACGAACATCTCGCTAAGGTCGTATTCGCCTTTGCCCATACGTAGCAACTCACTCTCCAGGAAACCGATGGTGGAGTAACTCCAACATGTTCCGCTGCGGTTTTGGTCTTTGACTGGCGTGATAGCAATGCTATCTACTGTGGTAAAGCGAAAACCTTCGATGCTATCGCTGGCCACCTTGGTAGAGTCGGTTTGGGCTGTCATGCTTAAGCTAATCGCGCCCAACGCAAAAGATAAGATCAATTTGTTCATATCTGTGTTATATTTTTTATGGTTATTCTTCTTCACTGAGTATCTCCCACTCGTAGAGACGTTGCTCCATCTCACGCTTGATATGGTCGTAGCGTTGGAAATTCTCCGATGTTTGGTGTGCTACATCGGCTAGAAGTGCCTCGATGTCTTGTTGCTCTTGCTCTAATTTAGCAATAGCTGCCTCTATGTCTGCAATCTGCTTCTCCTTCTTGCGGCGTGCTGCTGCTGCGGCTTTTTGTGCAGCATAATCCAACTTTGCAGAAGTAACCTCGCCTTTCACCTCTAATCTTTCACCTTTTACCTCTTGATTCTTTTTCTCCAGTTCCTGCAACGATTCAATCCTTTTGCTGCGCAAGAAATCATAGATTCCTCCCAAGTGTTCTTTCACTTTGCCACCGCCAAACTCATACACCTTGTCCAGCAGTCCGTCTAAGAAATCACGGTCGTGACTCACGCAGATCACAGTGCCGTTAAACTCCTTCAATGCGGCTTTCAGCACATCCTTCGACTGCATATCAAGGTGATTGGTCGGCTCGTCGAGAATCAAGAGGTTGCAGGGCTCCAACAGCAAACGAATCATCGCCAAACG
>JAGBYI010000066.1 GCA_017628845.1 Bacteroidaceae bacterium | reverse complement strand
TACGACGAGGCTTTCGACGAGGAACTCCGTCCCTACATAGAGAACCTCAACAAGGCGCGTGGGTTGATAGACTGCCCCAAGGCCCGCACGCTTGCAAAGCGGCTCATAGAGGAGTGTGCCGACTTCTCCCGCCTGTCGCAGAGCCGTGTGTACGAAAATCTCTCATACCGTGCCAATGTCATCGCCTACCTGAAGGCCATGGTGCTCTTCGTGGCCAGCGGAGGCAAGTGGGACAAGACGGTGGAGAACTTCATCCGCTGGAGCCTGCAGTACGACCTCTGGTGCAAGATGCACTTCTTCGGCCAGGACATAGAGATGGCAGAGAATGCCCACTATGCCAATGTTTCAAAGCGAGGTCCCCGCAACCTTCTGGACCTCCTTCCTGATGTCTTCACTCGCGAAGAGGCACAATTACTACGCCAGAACTTGGGAATGAACAAAGGCGGCTTAAGCCTCATGATTAGTACATGGAAACAACGTGGCTACATACAACTGCTCGACGAGGCAATGCCACAGGCAGAACTTAGCCAGCAGCGATTCGGAAAAACGGATCTGTACTTAAACAAACAGAAAGCGTAAATGTAGGGTGTATGCAGTTATACAGTTATGCAGTTATTTTTTAAGCGGTCTACCAACATGCAACTATCAACCAACTTCCGTCTGAGCGAGTTCACTCGCTCGGACACCGCCAAGAGACTTGGCATAGAGAACGAATGCTCCAGCGTGGAGCAAGTATTGAACCTGGCATACCTGTGCCACATGGTGCTCCAACCCTTGCGAGACAGGTTCGGCCCCATCCGCATAACGAGCGGCTACCGTTGCCCGGAACTGAACCGTGCCGTGGGTGGCGTGAAGAACTCCCAGCACCTCCGAGGCGAGGCGGCAGACATACACCTGCCATCGGTGGAGAAGGGCAAGGAATATCTTGCCTTCCTCAAGACCCTTCCAGCCGTGGATGAACTGATTTGGGAGAGGAACGGAAACGTATGCTGGATACATGTTTCGGCAAGGAGGGTGAAATAAAAACGGAAAGGTGAAAGGTGAAAACGGAAACTATCCACCCCCTCCCCCCTGCGGGGTACTCGCCCCTGTCTCAGGGGGAGAGTCAGTTACAACCGTAAGCACCGCGCCAGCAAACTGTCCCCCTGAGACAGGTGGCGAAGAGGGTCTAAAGAAGAATGACTAGATGTCATTCTGTGCCCTCTGAGGGGAGCAATACCCATTGTGACGCTGGACCCGAAGGGAGGAGCGAAGCGACGGAGGGGGTGGATATAACGCTCCGACAATTACCCTCTCACCCTGCGAACGGAAAACTAACTTTAAAACTTGAAACCTAAAAGCAAATGAGAAACAGAAAAAGAAACGCACTACAATTTGGCAGGGTTGCCATGCGCTATTTCCCCGAGTGCAACTACAAGAATGCCCTGCGCCATTTTCGGGATGAGATAGTGAAGACGCGTGGCCTTCTGGAAGCCCTTGCAGAAATAGGGTACACCCCCAGCCAGCGTACCTTGACACTAAGGCAGATGAAGGTGATAGAGGAGTTCCTGGGGGAACCGTAAACACACAAACATCAATCCGCAGACACTTGCCATCACTGGGGTGCCTGCGGATGTGTATGCGTCATCGTAACCGCCATTACGGTAATATGTGTTACGATAAAATTTATAGAATACTATCCCTAAAATTAATCATATTTCGATGAAAATCCCTGGAGTATCGTTCTCATTGAAGAGAGCATTGGGAATAACCCAAATGAAGCAGAAGTTTGCACGCGAAACGGGCATACCTACAAGCAAGGCTGGCCTGGAAAGGAAAATTGGGAATGCTATCATCAAGGCCTTACTTGGAAAGAAGTAGGCGTGACCGATTTGGGGCAAATCAAAAACAATGGGCAGAGAAAGTTGAAAAATATCTCCTTCTTCTGCCCGTTTATCTTTATAGTTGACTGGTTGGGGGATTTGACCTTATGAGTCACACGGTCAAGTAAGGCAAAAGCGTTTTACACCGCCACCATAGTACATTTACACCGCCAAAACACAATTTACACCGCCACATAGCCACCGTTCTTGGCAACACCTTGGAATGCAAACTGTCTCTTCTCTAACAAGTCGTTAAACGTTAATCGTTCAACATTCAACATTCAACATTCAACGTTAAACGTTAACGTTAAACGTTAATCGTTA
>JAGBYI010000013.1 GCA_017628845.1 Bacteroidaceae bacterium | reverse complement strand
GTAAGGGGGAGGGTCTTTTTACTTTACCTCCAGCAACATATCGTCCACGCTACCACCGGGAGGTGTCATGGGCAGGACATTGTCCTCTTCCTTGACGGCAACCTGCAAGAGATACGGGCCTTCCGTATCCAGCATCTCGCGGATGGCCTCGTCCAGGTCGGCGCGCTCCACCACCGTGCGGCATGGTATGCCATAGCCGGCGGAAATCTTCTCGTAGTCGGGGTTGAGCATGGGAGTGAACGAATATCGCTTGTTGAAGAACATATATTGCCACTGGCGCACGTTGCCCAGATAGTTGTTGTTCAAGAGAATCATCTTCACGGGGCACTGCTGCTCCATGATGGTACCCAGTTCCTGAATGGTCATCTGGAAACCGCCATCGCCGCAGAACATGCACACGGTACGTTCGGGCGCTCCGAAGGTGGCACCTATGGCGGCAGGTATGCCAAAGCCCATTGTGCCGCAACCACCGCTGGTTACTATGCTACGGGGATGTGTGTACTTGAAGTAGCGGCATCCGAAGAGCTGGTTCTGGCCAACGTCGGTCACCATGATGGCCTCGTTGTTGGCTGCCTCGCTGACACGACGCACCACCTCGCCCATGAGCAGGGGACCTTCCTTGGGATTGAGGGCGGCGTCTATCACCTTGTTGTATTCCTTCTCGGCATAGGGTTTGAAGCCGTCTATCCATGCCTGGTGCTTGGTCTCCTGAACGAGTTCGGTAACCTGAGCCAGTGTCTGCTTGCAATCGCCCAGCACCGCCACGGTGGGCTTCACTATCTTGCCCACCTCCGAGGGGTCAATCTCGAAGTGTATTACCTTTGCCTGCTTGGCATAGGTGTGCAGGTCGCCCGTAACACGGTCGTCAAAGCGCATACCCACGGCAATGAGCAGGTCGCACTGGTTGGTCATCACGTTGGGAGCCAGGTTACCGTGCATGCCCAGCATACCCATGTTGAGGGGATGGCTGGTGGGAGCGGCAGAAAGACCGAGCATTGTCTGTCCGAAGGGAATCTGAGCCTTCTCGGCCAAAGCAAGCAGCTCCTCGCGAGCACCGGCAAGTTCCACACCCTGGCCAACAAGCATCAGGGGTTTCACGCTCTGGTTGATGAGTTCGGCAGCCCTCTCTATGCTACCAGGTGCGGCAGCAGGGACGGGGTTGTAGCTGCGGATAAAGTCCACCGTCTGAGGCTGGTACTCAATGAGTGCCGTCTGCGCATTCTTGGCAAAGTCCAGCACCACAGGTCCGGGACGGCCGCTTCGTGCTATATAGAAGGCACGCGCCACTGCCCATGGAATGTCCTCGGCACGGCGAATCTGGTAGTTCCACTTGCTGATAGGCTGTGTCACACCCACTACGTCCACCTCCTGAAAGGCATCCGTTCCCAGCATGGCAGCACCCACCTGACCGCATATCACCACCATGGGGGTGGAGTCTATCATGGCATCTGCCACACCGGTGATGGTGTTCATGGCACCGGGACCTGATGTCACTATGGCGCAACCCACCTTGCCACTTACTCGGGCATAACCCTGAGCGGCATGTACGGCAGCCTGTTCGTGGCGCACGAGTATGTGGTGCAGGGTTTCCTTGTGGTCGTACAAGGCATCGTAGGTGGGCATTATGGCACCACCGGGATATCCGAAGAGCACGTCCACTCCCTCGTGTTCGAGGGAGCGCATAAGGGCTTCAGCACCTGTTATCTTTGTTGTTTCCATTTTCTGTCTTTTATTCTAGGAAGACCTAGGGTTTCCTATGATGTACTATGGCGTCCTAGTTATTTCCGCTCACCGCTAATCCTTAATAATCCTCACCCCGCCCTTGTCGGCGCTGGTTACGCTCTGTGCGTAGGCACGGAGAGCCTTGCTTACCACGCGGTTGCGGCGGAGAGGCTGCTGGGGACGTGCTGCCAGCTCCTCGTCGGAAAGGCGCACGTTGATGGAGCGTGCGGGTATGTCTATGTCTATGATGTCGCCATCCATAATCTTGCCGATGTTGCCACCTGCGGCTGCCTCGGGACTGATGTGTCCAATGCTAAGGCCCGATGTACCGCCGCTGAAGCGGCCGTCGGTTATGAGGGCGCACTCCTTGCCCATGTGCATGGACTTGATGTAGCTGGTGGGATAGAGCATCTCCTGCATGCCAGGACCACCCTTGGGACCCTCATGCGTGATGACAACTACATCGCCCTTCTTCACCTTGCCGCCGAGGATACCCTCGCAAGCGTCCTCCTGTGAGTCAAACACCACGGCAGGACCGGAGAACTTCCATATGCTCTCGTCCACACCGGCGGTCTTCACCACGCAACCGTCCTGTGCTATGTTGCCAAAGAGCACCGCCATGCCGCCGTCCTTGGTGTAGGCGTGTTCGATGTCGCGGATACAACCATTCTCGCGGTCGGTGTCCAGAGTCTCGTACATGGTGCTCTGTGCACCCATCTTGTTGCAGAACACACCTGCTGGTGCACTGCTGTAGATACGCTTTGCCTCGGGATCTATGTTATCCTTGAGGATGGAGTATTTCTCTATGTCCTCGGCCAGTGTGGCGCCATTCACGCGCTTCACCGAGGTGTCTATCAGCCCGCCCTTGGCCAGTTCGCCAAGCAGGTTGAGCATACCGCCGGCACGGCCGCACTCCTGCACGCTGTACTTCTGGCTGTTGGGAGCCAGTTTGCACAGGAAGGGAGTCTTGCGCGAGAGTTCGTCCATATCCTTCATGGTGAAGTCCACCTCGGCCTCCTGAGCCACGGCAAGCAGGTGCAGAACGGTGTTGGTG
The DNA here is from genome assembly GCA_017628845.1 of Bacteroidaceae bacterium. Taxonomy (GTDB): domain Bacteria; phylum Bacteroidota; class Bacteroidia; order Bacteroidales; family Bacteroidaceae; genus Physcousia. The sequence continues at coordinate 3,473 of JAGBYI010000013.1, read as the reverse complement.
CTGGCACCCATTGCTATATCCAGAGTCATGGCATTCATGAAAGCCTGACGAGTGGCTATGGTGCGGGGCAGAACGCTCTCGTCGCCGTCCTCGTAGTATGCAAAGGCATTCTTCACTATCTGTCGTGCCGCATCCTTGAAGAGCTGTATGCGGTTGGCATGTGTGGCCAGGATGGTGCCATTGCCGGGCAGGGACAGGCCGATACCTTCTGTGAGGTTGTTCATGGAATTGGCGGTGAACATGCCGCTACAGCATCCGCATCCGGGGCATGCACGGTTTTCCACCTCTGCCAGTTCCTCGTCGCTCACGGTCTTATCGGCACCCTTCACCATGGCGGCTATCAGGTCCAGGTTCTCACCCTTGTACTTGCCAGCCTCCATAGGACCGCCGCTCACGAACACCGCGGGGATGTTCAGTCGCATGGCAGCCATCAGCATGCCGGGGGTTATCTTGTCGCAATTGGAGATGCAAATCATGGCATCTGCCTTGTGCGCATTGCACATGTACTCCACGCTGTCTGCTATAATATCGCGACTGGGCAGGGAGTAGAGCATGCCATCGTGACCCATTGCAATACCATCGTCAATGGCAATGGTATTGAACTCGGCCGCATAGCATCCCATGCTCTCTATCTCGGCCTTCACTATCTGACCAATCTCGTGCAAATGTGTGTGACCAGGCACAAACTGTGTGAAGGAGTTCACTATGGCGATGATGGGCTTGCCAAACATCTCTCTCTTCATGCCGTTGGCCACCCACAGGGCTCTTGCGCCGGCCATGCGGCGACCCTGTGTACACACGGAACTTCTCAATTGGTGTTTCATTTCGCTATGTTTAGTTGCGTTATTCTTACGTTTTGCTTACAATGCGGGCAAAGATATAACAAACTTTCGTTTTCACAAACACTTTTTACAAAAAATCTGCCCTTACACTGTCATTTTGTAACCGAGGCGATATAGTTCCACGCTGGCGCCTATGACGTACAATGCATGTATGCTGCGCAGATACACGCGGAAGGCCATGGGACTTTGGGGTTCTATCTGCTCGCGGCGTATCTGTGTCAGGCAGATGGTGGAGAGCATGCGCACGAGTTCCTCCACCTCGTCGTACTCGTTCTGCTGCTTGCCGTCCTGGGGCTTTGCCTTGGGCGAGAAGCCGAGCACCGTTTCGCGCACGTATTCGTCCATTTCGTCAAAGCCACGCTTGTCGCGGATGTACTCGTAGAGGTTCTCTATCTTGCCGTAGACCTCCCAGTCCACGTCCCAGTAGTGTGCCACGGCCATGCCCACGTACATCATCCATCCCAGTGCCACGGTGGGATACTTGGCAATCTCCTTGATGGCATCGCCCATGTAGGGCTGCGCTACCTGCTCCCATTTCTCGTCCAGGTCGGGACTGGGCAGCAACTGCCCTGCCAACCTGCCCTGCTGTGTACAAACGCGAAGCAGTTCCTTGGTCAGCGACTGCTCATATTTGTCCAGATATTCCTTCTCTTCCATAGTCTTATTGTATTACGCGTACATTATATTATAAATGAGGGGGTGCAAAATTACACATTACTGAGAGAAATACCAAACAAAACGACACCTTTATTCTTGGAAAATACACCGCACCTGCCGTATTCTTGCCCAATTTGTCGTATATTTGCCCCTGAAGAAAGCACCACACATGACATGAACCCACACAGCGACACTAACATCATACTGCCCGATGTACTGAGTATCAATGCCTCCGACTCTACGGGAGAGGCGGGTATTGTGGCTGACATAGGCACCATATCGGCACTGAGGGGCAGACCCTTGGCTGCCATGACTTCCATCATCTCGCAGGACGAGGCATCGGGACCGCATGTGTCCAACCTGCCCATGCAGCTGGTGGCGGAGCAGATACGCTCTGCCTTGCAGAAGGCGCGTCCGCTGGCGGTGAAGGTGGGCTTCGTGTGCGACCCTCAAACCATAGAATGCCTCTGCCCCATCGTGAAGTCCGTACCGCGTCGGGTGATGGTGCCGTCCGTCATCGACTCCACGGGGAAGCGTCTGCTCTCCGACCTGGCCATGGACATGTGGAGGACACACCTGCTGCCCCTTGCCGACCTGCTCATACTGAAGGTTTGCGAGGCAGAGGCCATGCTGGGGTGCAGGATACTGACCGACGACGACATGCTCAGGGCTGCCAGGCACCTTTGCCAACTGGGTGCCAGGGCTGTGATGCTTCGCGGAGCAGAGATAAGGGAGGGCTACCTGACCACTCTGCTGATGCATGCCGATGAGGGGCACGAGTTCTTCTCCTCGCGCAACATGGACACGTGGCGACGTCATGGTATGGCAGGTGCCTTGTCCACGGCTATCGCCACACGCATGGCCTTTGGCGACAGCACCCAGGAGGCGGTGTCCAATGCCCATGCCTACATTCACTCGCACATGGTCTACTCCGTCTCCACCGCCAAGGGCAAGCCTGCCATGAGGTCGGCAGACATCTACAACGCCTTCCTCTCCCTGCTGACGCGGCACTATGCCACGGCTCACGATGTGGCGTTCTATGCCGAGCGGCTCTGCATCTCCACCCGCTACCTGCAGGACGTTACTGACAAGGTGGCGGAGAAGAAGCCCAAGCAGATTATCTCCGACTACCTCTTGCAGGAAGCCTGCACCATGCTCGACGGCACCCGGCTGACTATACAGCAGATAAGCCAGCACCTTGGCTTCACCTCGCAAGCCCAGTTCTCGCGCTTCTTCTCCAGAGAAATGAGGGTATCGCCACAGGAGTATAGGAAAGACCCCCTCAATCCCCCTCTAGGGGGAAGAAGGACAGACCCTCCCCCAACCCAGTCCTCGCGTCGCAATGGAGATTGCTCCCCTCATGGAGCACAGATTGACATTTAGTCAATCCTCCAGAGACTCCATTCGCCACAAGGGAGGGGAGTGATTACAACCGACATATGCCCAATCTGCAGTACATCATACTCCCTCCCATAGAGGGGAGGGCTGGGGAGGGGTCTTCCTTTTTCCTTTTCGGAACAATCTTTGCCCTTTCGGGAAGATATCGTTGCGTATATGCCTTGCTTTGCCGTACCTTTGCACTGCAACAAACAATAAACAAAACGCAACACACACAAGATGAAAAGATTATCCCTTATCCTCCTTGCCTGCCTGATGGCTACCATGGCCAAGGCTCAGGTGTACGGCAACATGCAACTTCAGTACGACTACGGTCACAACTACGGCACACTGACCACCGAGATAGGTCACTCCCACAAGTCGGGCAACGGCTTCGGCTTCGTGGACTTCGACTTCGGCAAACTGGCCGACAACGGCATGTACTTCGAGTACGGCTACAACTTCCGCCTGAAGAACAACTTCTACGCCCGTGCCGAGTACGACGGCGGCGTGCTCTTCGATAGCGGCATCACCTATGCCCACGGCGTACTGCTGGGTGGCACATACCAGAAGTTCATAAAGAAGACCTTCCTGCAG
>JAGBYI010000065.1 GCA_017628845.1 Bacteroidaceae bacterium | reverse complement strand
CCCATCTGAGCGAAAGTGTCAACAACAACAGCATGGAATCAAGGATACCGTAAACATCAACAGTATGGATAGAGAAAAGGTGTAAATCTTTTCAGCTAATGAAGCAAAAAAACGTCTACTGAAATCAGGAAAAGACATACCCTCCCGAGGACCGAGGCGAGAGTTCCCGGTTCTTTCGGTCAGGTCCTCGGGACGACCGGCCTTTGCCCTCGGGAGGACCGTTTTCTGGAGTCGTGCGGAACGATATATACACAAAGAGGAGCGACATTTCTGCCGCTCCTCCATGTATGTATATTCCTATAATGTTTCTGCATCTCGCTTTAGAGATTACCAACCCTGGTCCCACAGGTTGGGACGAGAGGGGGTGTGATTGTCTTCACGGCCGAGTTCTTCGTTATCCTTAACAGACCCTCCCTCTGAGAAACCGGGACTTGAAGCCAAAATACTTACTGCACCTACCTTGACAACCTCCACTTCGGGAGTGATATATGTCTTCTTCATATTCTTATCTTGTTTATACGTTCTATTGTCTTTTAATTTAGCTCATCCTCCCTGTCCCGTACCTCACGGCAAAGGAGCAGGGGGTGAACAGGGAGCCGAAGCCCCACTATAAACTAAAACTAAAACTGTATTATTTCTTTCTTTTACTTGATAACAACCTTACCGTTTACGATGAATACACCCTTCTGGGCATTCTGTACACGGCGACCTGCGAGGTCGTAGATTTCAGTCTTCACATTTCCGTTTTCACCTTCAACGCCCTCGATAGCTGTTTCCATATCCTCATCAAAGATGTTGAAGAAACGAACCTCTGAAGCAGTCAAACCAGATATATTCAAGTATGCCTTACCTGCCTTGTAAGTTGTACCAACGAAAGGATAGAATGCCACACCATTGGTCTTGTTAGCAAGAGCATATATGCCAGTGTTGTCTGTTGCAGCAGTCTCTGTAGCATGACCAAAGAGAACATTGCCTGCTACCTCTTCGCCAGCCTCGGTTGTTGCAGTAAATGTATAGTTACCAGCCTCACCTGTCAAGACCACTGCACTATTAGCAGGAATAACATCATTCAGCTTGGTATAAACCAACTTGCCTGTGCTACCCATGTTCTCACCCTCAGCCTTAACATACTTTGCGGTAACGCCATCGGGAATAAGTAGACCATCCTCGGTATAAAGAGTCGCAGCCTTGGCTGCTGTAATCTCAACCGACTTGGTCATAGGCACTAATTCCCACTGCAAGTACTCGGCTTTGCTTGCTTGTCCTTTTTGCTGGTCGGTATATACTTTGGTGTTAATATTAGCGTTGTCCTTATTACCCAAATACTTATTAGCACCACTCATATCCTTACATATATAGTAGGTATTCTCCTGTTCTTCAACCGGCTCAATAATCCAAGAAGAGTATTTATCGGTGTTTGAAGCATTCCAAGCGTAACTACTTGCCTGTCCTAAATAACGATTCTGCATCTTGTAAACACTCAAAACGTATCCCTTGTTATTCTCAGATGTCAAGACAAAGTACGTAGGTTCATTCGCATATTGAGCAGCAGACTTTTGATGATTAGCATTACCATTATATCCCGTTTCCAATTCTATCAACGAAAGATATGTTTCTGCACTCTTTGCCTTCAATGCATATACATAAGGTGTGGTATATAGAGTCAGACCATTTTTGTTGTTCATTTTACTAATGAGGTCCTTTAGTTCTGCTTCATTTACTACATCCTGAACTTGTATTTCTGCAAGCCTATTTGCAAACGAAGCATATGCCTCATTTTTAACATATTTCCCGAATTTATCACCAATAGGCCAAGCTTCGTAAGATGTTTTAGCTGTATTAAATTCAGTCTTTAGCGCTGCAAAATCTGCTGGAGCAGGGAACTGCAGATTCGCTCCATTATGACCCGTATTGTTACCCTTACTCCACAATTCTACGTTTTTCTCACCTGCAGTACTTGAACCAACTGACAAGAATACATTAGAATTATTATTTAATTGGAAGCCATTCTTGCCATTATTACAAACGACCCAATTAAATGCAGCAGGAACATCACCCACAGAAACTGCGTTTGAAACACCAGTGCCCTGAATATACTTTCCTGTAGATTCATTCTTAATCTCGAAAGTGAAATGCTCATCTGTCAGTGTTGGATAAATGGCCCATTTCCATCTTGCCTGGTCACCAGTTGCAGATGTGGGAAGATAAGAGTATCCGTTACCTGCTACATTACTCATTCCTTTCACAGAAGTTCCACTTACATAAAAATAAGCAGTACTATTATTCATTGGACCTGAAGATATGTATGTCCAGTTTTCTGGTTCTCCTTCTTTTGATACGGTGATTCCAAAAGAAATATTTGCAGAGAAAGAACCATCATTCCAGACTTTATTGCTCAAGGTATAAGCAGCGACACCTGTCAAAGGTGGTTCTGTCAATGTTGCACATCCTGGATATGTTCCTGTATATTGATTACCAGCTGGATCAGTAAGTGTATATGCTATATCTGTTACAGGAATAACCTCATGCAACAAGAACGTAGAACCAGCATCTGCACCACTCAGCCAATAGCAGACTTTATCGCCTCCATTTTTATTCTGTCTGTTCAAACGCTTAGAAGTACCTCCGTATGCAATGAAGAAACCGTTTGTCGCATACGAACTAGAAGACAAATCCCATAAAGTATTACCTGTTACGCCATCCTCGGTAACCATGTATGGAAATTCTGCATCAGCTTGTGGTTCTCGGGCAGAAGAAAGCACCATACCATCACCTGCTGCCTTATTTATTATTTTAAAACCGTCAAAAGGATTACCTACAAATGCCCAAGTATATGCATCTATTTTGCTTACCTCCGGAACTTTCTTTGTGGCATCAAGATAGTTTAAGTCCTTATCATGGTACAAATAATACTTTCCTGTTGCATGAATTGTCATAAAGTACCAGTGGGCACTTGCATAGTTTTCAGATACCTCAAATGGTAAACTAATAGAACAATCTAAATTTAAAACCTTGTTTTCTGCTGAAACTTTCCCTGGATCTGCATACTCCTCAAATGACACATAAGGGAATGTAGGTGCGTTAAATTCCGAACCTGGAAACTGAGGTATGATTTCCGTATGAACAATTTCTCCGTCCTTCTTATAGTTATAAGTCACATCTATAAAGTCTGGGGTCAAATCCCCTGCCTCTTCTATATAGAACGCAGTACCCTCATCCTCAGCAGCCCACCATGAAAAGTCAAAGTTATCTCGACTACTATTGATATCTATATTTTTTGAGGTATCATACTTAAAACGTATACGGACACGACCTTTATACCTATTGTCTGTACATTCAACAAATTCTATTGCATCTTTAGGTTGCATACTTGACAACTGTGGCGAATCCATTGTAACAAACTTCTTGGCCCCAACACTATAAACGAACCAATCATCACCTACATTGGCAAACGCGAAATGATTCTTTTCAGCTGCTTTGTCCCATGCAGCACCATTTTTTCCAGTAGGAAGTAAAGATGTCTTGTCATCTTTTATACTCCATGCTGCTTCATTAGAATAAATCACATAACACTTGTTGATGTCAATGTCATCTAAAGAAGTAATTTGCTTTGGTTCCTGTGCCCATGCCCCCATTGTAGAGAGCATTACGGCAAATAAAAGTAATAGTTTTTTCATTGTTTATTGTATTTAAGTTTAATTAGTTATATTAACAATCATGGTTAGTGGGAGGGTACGCACAAACACGCCTCATCCCCCAGTGCGACATACGTCACACTGGGGGATGAGGCGTGAAAAGGGCACGAGCTGCCTCGCGCGTACCTATTATTATATATGCTTGCTTGCTTGCTTGCTAACAAAATAATCCAAACCACCAAGGATATTGGCGGTTATTTTCATGATGTTTTGGATGTTTGTCAGCATGTTTTCGTGCTATTTGATACTTTCTGCGATGCAAATATACCAAGTTCCTCCCTAACTGCCAAAGAGTTAAGCAGAAAACTTTCCTTAAGGGACAATATTCGGTTAAAAAGTCATTATATGTACGGCAGACAAGCAAGCCTGAGGCCTGTTACTACTCCTCGGATATGGGATTTTCCTGCTCCTGGGTATAGAAACTGCTGCCATCGAAACAGTGGGTGCAGATACGTTCCTTGGGGAGGCCGATGGCCCTTACCAATGTCTCCAGCTTGGCAAACTTCAATGAATCAAGATGCAGGCGGTTGGCTATCTCTTCTACCATACGCCTGTACTCGGGGGAGTCTGTCTTGGTGTACGCCTCTACGTTCTTGTTCATATCGCCCTCGAAGTCGGCGATAATACGACGTGTAATCAGTTCCAGTTCATTCTTGCTTGCACTGAAATTCACGAAGGGGCAACCGAAGATTAGCGGAGGGCATGCTATACGCATGTGTGCCGCCTTGGCTCCAAGGTCGTGCAATGCCTTGGTATGGTCGCGCAACTGTGTACCCCTTACAATGGAGTCGTCGCAGAATAGCACCCTCTTGTCCTGCAATATATCACGGTTGGCGATAAGTTTCATCTTTGCAACCAGAGAACGCATTTCCTGATTGACAGGAGTAAAGCTTCGGGGCCATGTGGGGGTGTATTTGGAGATGGCACGTGCATAGGGCACCTTGTGGCCCTCGGAATAGCCCACTGCCATACCCAGACCGGAATCGGGTATACCGCAGACGCAATCCACCTCTACGGGATCTTCCTTGCCCATTTCACGTCCGCACTCCATGCGCACCGCCTCGGCATTGCGACCCTCATAGCAACTGGTGGGGAAACCGTAGTAGACCCACAGGAAAGAACATATCTGCATGCCCTTGTTGGGCTTGCGCAACTGCTGCATACCATCAGCCTGAATGCGTATAATCTCGCCCGGACCAAGATAATGCAGTATTTCATATCCCAGGTTGGGGAAAGCCGTGCTCTCCGACGTTACTGCCATGGCGCCGTCCTTCTTGCCAACAACTATAGGTGTTCTGCCCCAAGAATCGCGTGCAGCAATAACACCGTCTTCGGTAAGCAGGAGCAATGAGCACGATCCCTTTACCATCTTGAAGACATTTTCAATGCCCTCCACATAGGTCTTGCCCCTAACTATAAGCAAGCCTATGAGTTCCGTAGGATTGATCCTGCCGCTGGAGAACTCGCTGAGGTGCATACCCTCGTTCAGCATCTGCTGTGCCAGTTCCTCTATGTTGTTTATCCTGGCCACCGTAACTATGGCAAACCGCCCCAGGTGGCAGTTTATGAGCATAGGCTGGGCATCTGTATCCGAGATGACACCTATACCGCTGTTGCCAACGAAGCGGTCCAGTTCCGTCTCAAAACGAGTACGGAAATATGTATTTTCAAGATTGTGAATACTTCGGTAGAAACCATTCTCTGAAGAAAATGAAGCCATGCCGCCACGGCGTGTGCCAAGATGAGACTGGTAGTCCGTACCATAGAAAAGGTCTGCAACACATGGTTGCTGCGACACTGTGCCAAAAAAGCCACCCATACGTCAGTAATGTATCGTTTGTCGTTTCAGACTTCAAATTTACGGCAAAGGGCGCAAATTACCAAGAAAATCAAGGTCCAGTATGGCAAAAAAATGCTTTTTGTGCCCAAATTATGGTTTAAGCAGGCCCATGCGCTCTGCCTCCTGCATCATATAGGCATAGGCTGAGGCGTGGTCCGACGGTATGCGCGACTCCCAGATGGCATCCTTCACGGCCTGCTTCAGCACCCCCACCTCGCGGCACGGCCCGAGGTTCAGCACCTGCATTATCTCCTCGCCGGATATGGGGTTGGTCCAAGTGCGGTAATTGTCGCGTTCCTGGAGGTCAACCATCTTCTCGCGAACGAGGCGGAAATTGTCCAGGAAGCGCTGCTTGCGTGCCTGATTTTTGGAAGTTATGTCTGCCTCGCACAGGGTCATGAGGTCATCGATATCCTCTCCGCCCTCGAAGAGCAGGCGCCTGACGGCAGAATCCGTAACCTCCTCGTCGGCAATGACCTGCGGCCGCATGTGCATGCCCACGAGTTTTTCCACATAGTGCATGCGTTCGTCCAGGGGCAGTTTCATCCTGCGGAAGAGGGGGGCAACCATCTTCTGTCCCACGAAGTTGTGGTTGTGGAAGGTCCATCCCTGGATGTTGTCCCAACGCTTGGTACGCGGCTTGCCTATGTCGTGCAGCAACGCTGCCCAGCGCAGAAAAAGGCTGTCGGCCGGAGTTTCTGCCGTGGCCCGCGCCACATTGTCCAGGACCTCCAGCGTGTGGTAGAAGTTGTCCTTGTGTGCACGTCCGTTACGGCTTTCCGTACCACGCAGCGCCGCCACCTCGGGCAGTATCAGTTCCAGCAGTCCACTGCGCTCCAGTTCTATGAATCCGAGACTGGGCGCCGGAGACAGCATAATCTTGTTCAGTTCGTCTATTATGCGTTCGGCAGAGATTATGGAAATGCGCCCGGCATTGCGGCACAGGGCTTCCTGTGTCGCATCCTCTATGCGGAAGTTGAGTTGTGTGGCGAAGCGTATGCAGCGCATCATGCGCAAAGGGTCGTCGCTGAAGGTTATATCCGGATCCAGCGGAGTGACGATGAGGCCGTCCTCCATGTCCCACAGACCGTCGAAGCGGTCCACAAGTTCGCCAAAATGCTTTCCATTGAGTTGCACCGCCAGTGCATTGATGGTGAAGTCGCGACGGTCCAGGTCGTCCTCCAGCGTGCCGTCCTCCACTATGGGTTTACGGCTGTCGCGAGAATAGCTCTCGCGTCTGGCGCCTACAAACTCTACTTCCTGACCATGCCACTTGACCTGTGCCGTACCAAAATTACGAAACACAGATACATTGGCACTGCGCCCGAGCCTGCGACCAAGCGCCCTTGCCAGGCGTATGCCCGGAGCAAGGTCCGGAGTACCCTCTACGGTACCGGCAGCAATGGCAGGGTCCACCACCACACAGTCTATATCCTTGGACGGGCGTTCAAGGAAAAGATCACGGACATAACCGCCCACGACATAGCACTCAAGTCCCAACTCGTCCGCCGTCTCGGAGATACGGCGAAACATGGGCTTGTCCAGCAAAGAGCATAAGTCGTCGTGTGATAGTTGGCGCATGATATTGTTATTTCTGCAATTTCTTAATATCCTCCTGCAATTTGCGCTCAAAGAACTGTGCCTTTACGGAAAGACGTTTCCACTCCTCGCCAGTGGCGCTGCCCATGCTGTCGCGTGCAGCAAGCATCTCTATGCTGTCTAACAGCAGGATACCCTGAGCACGTGCCTGTAAGGCAGTGGGATAACGGCGTCGCATGCTCAGTATGCTGTCGCGTGCAGCATCGTACCTTTCATCTACAAGGAGACTGCGGGACTTACGGAGCATATCAGAAGCCTGTGCCTCGGGTGTGGTGGGAGAGGAAGTGCAGGAGGCACAGAATATGGCAAATATGAGGAGGTGGGGCTTCATAGGGAAAGCAGTTAGAGTGTATTTATATCATATCATCTGCGACGACCGCCAAAGAGGTCTTTCATGCCATCCAGGTCAAAACCGAGGGAAAAGCGCATAGTCTGGTCCAAGGGGTTACCCTGGGCTGTGGCTATACAATAGGCGGCATCCACGGTGAACACGCTAAGATGCAGACCGGCACCCACAGTAAAGTACTGACGGTTTCCCTTGTGCGGACTCTCGTAGTGATAGCCGGCACGGAGCATGAAACGGTCATTGTAGGTGTATTCGGCTCCGAAACTCCACCTGAGTTCCTGAAACTCCTCGGCAAATCCGCCCGGAGCATCGCCGAAACTCTTGAAGACACCGGCTATGGAACTGACGGAATAGTAATCCTCCTCGAGGCGCTTCTGATAGTCTTCGCCAGATTCTTCCTCGCCCTGCACCGGCTTTGTGGGAATACAAAGCTTATAGACCTCGGCACCAAAGGAGAACCTGTTATACTCGTTGATGGGCACGGTCATGTTTACTCCCAGTCGCAAAGTGGCAGGCAGAAATTCGGCATAGGTGCTGTTACCCATGTTTATCTTGGAGCCAATATTGTTCAAAGACAAACCCCACGACATGCTGCATTCACGGTTGCCTATCATAAAGTAACCCTGGCGATACATGCTTATGTCGGCGGCAAAAGCCTTGCCGGTAGCCGCTTCCTGCGCCGGGTCGTAGTTCATGTTGGAGAGAATGAAACGCAAGGCAACGCCCATGGAGAATGTTCGCGTGAGCATACGGCTGTATGCCACGTCGATGGCCATTTCGTAGGGACTGAAACTATAGTCACCTTCCGTTGTAGACACCTCGCCCATACCGAAATAGCGGAACGAGGCACTGACAGCAGAGTAGTCTCCGATGCGATAAAAGCCCGACACGTTGGCAAGGTTTATACCTGTGACGATCTTGCGCAGCCAGGGGGTATAGGAAGCGCTCACTCCAGCGCGTGCAATGTTCCAGGGATACTTGGCGCAGTTCCAGTACTGGCTGTTGGCATCGGCATCGGTAGCCACGCCCATATCTCCCATGGAACCGGCACGGGCATCTGGAGCTATGGCCAGAGAGGTTACACCATATATCTCGGGGTTGAACCTTTCGGTCATCTCGCTGCCCTGTGCCATAGCCATGACTGACAGGATAGCGGCAATCAAACAGACAAATATTCTTTTCATACGTGATAGTATAACTGAAAACAGCGGCTATTTATTGCCTTGCATAATGAATTTCTTCTCCTTGTGACTCTTTTTGCCGCCGTCGTAGGACGCTGTTACACGGCAGATGTATATGCCATCATTGACAGAAGCCCCGTCGCCATTGCATCCCTCCCAAGGAATGGTAACGATGCCGTTGTCCGAGGATGTGGTGACCGAACTGCGCCACTGGAGGGCACCGGAAATGGAGAATATCTCCAGAGTGAAGGTGCATTCCAGGCCAGGGAAATTATAGCCAATATGGAAATTGGTGTGCCCTGAAACCACATCCTGTTCCAGTATGAGAGAAAGCACCTCGGGACTGAGATTCTCACCCACCACGAACTTCATGGTCTTGAGGGTGGTATTGTTCATCATATCCCAAGCTCTGAAAGTAAGGCTGTGTGCCCCTGGAGCAAGGTCACTGATACCTGTGAAATACACGTTGCCACGGGAATAGTCGCCCATGACTTGAGTGTAATAGGAGTTCAGATTGTATGTCATGTCTGTCCTGCCGTCTATGCACAACTGCAGGTCATGTCCAATGCCAGCGCCATTGAACTGTATGCCGGACATGTCCGACAGTTCAGCCACAAAGACAGGACTTGGCCCCACAGCATCGCCATCGGCAAAGTCCTTGTCGTTGAGATACATGTATATCTCCGGTCCCACGGTGTCGGTTTCCATTTCACTGCTGTAGCCTCCCACCAGGAAATCCTCGTTATGTCCGTTTGCTTCCACCGAGTGGTCAGAGTTGACGGCATAGAAGACTATCCTGCCATTTTCGTCGCTGAACTGGATATCGCGCGGTATGATGGTAGTGGCGGAGAAACATCCGTCCACAATGCTGCCGGTACCGTTGTTAAGTTCCTGAGTCCAATCGGTATAGGTAAATGGGTCGTCACCGGCATTGCCCTTGGTAGTGACGACATTACGACTGTCAAACAGGCGATAATAGAGCTGTCCATTGAAGGTGCTGTCTATTTCTCCCCTATGGTTCTCCACATGTCCGCTCAAACGCACACGGCTGGCACTGCTCAGACTCAGTGTACCATCGACAGGCTTGCCGTTAATACTGTCCAGCACCACCTTGGCCTGCGGATTACCGAACATAAGTGCAGGGTCGCCAAGGAGGGCATACTGCAACTTGTTCTGCGGCTGGCTGCCATCGCTATTGGAACTGACAATAGAGGACTTGGCCAGACGGAGGGCATCGCCCACGGAATTCAGTCTGCCGTCATCGCCACGGCTGAAAAGATGACGTGTAAAGAAGGAGTTGAGGTAATAATTCTGCGTGCTGTAGACGGTGTGCACAGTGCCTATGAAGGCAACTGCAGTACCACCTTCATTGAGCACTGCAACTTCACCGAGATTCTCCTCGCGGCTATCGAAGGGGGCAACGTCGCAAGCCGCCACAAACCACAACGGCAGGCTGTTGGACTTCCATGCCCTCATATCGTCCAGAGTTATGACACGCTCATGACTTAGGAGATATGTGGAACCGTGTCCGGTATAGTTCATATACATGACACCGTCCTTCATCTGTTTGTCTATAACGGAGCGAACCTCGGGATAGGAATAATATAGTCCTTGATTGAGGCGCACATAGTTGTCCCACATTATCCTGCCAAGGTTCACATCCGGAGCCTCTTCGGAAATGATGTCGGCAACCCTGTTGGCATCGCGCATGTGGACGTTGTTGTCGCCGTCATCGCCCAAGACCACCACCTTGTTGCACCATTCAGCGGCATTGTCGCGCCGCAGATGCGCAATGGTCTTGTCCACCATGACACGTGCCTGCGCCTCGGTGGTTACGGGAAAACGTCCGATACCCAGATCAGAGACGTCGCGTGTGGGGCGTGTGCCTTCTCCGTCGTCCATCAATCCGAAGTAGTCTTCCCAGCAATATGCCTGGGTGTCGCTATAACTGTTCTCGCTCTGGTAGCAAAGGAGATAGTCCTTGGGTGATGTGTTACGCCATGCATCAGACTTCATCCTGTTGTCCCAGGCACAGTCGCCCATTAGCAGGAGATAGCGCGGTGCAGTACCGGACGGCAGTCCACGGTCGTAAAGCATCTTCATGAAACGACGGTAGGCAGTGACATCTGGGGTTCCTGAGGAAAATTCATTGTAGATGTGATCGGCACGTACTACGGCACATGACAAGGAACTGTATTGTGCGTGGGCTTGTGCCAGACGCTCTGCCTGAGCAGTGAGTTTGCCGCTTGCCGGCACGATGATCACCATGTCCAGCGAGTCCATGGCGTGCAGGTTCTGGTTAGGAACAGTCTCGCCTGCCTCCGGTTCGGGGAAGGAATAGGCAGGACTAAAAGCGACATAATCACGAAGTCCGTCCTCTGTGGCAAAAGTAAATCCCTCTGCATCCTGCTCTGTTGGAACAAGGCGCGCAGGGTTGCCTCTGGAACCCAAACGCATAATCTGAATGCCGGAGGCACTGCTGCCACCTATGGCAGAAAAGCGGGTGGGACCGCTGAAGGCACTTAACACAAGGGAAGAGGAACCTGTACCTGATCCTGTACCCTTATAACCGCCACCGAAACGCACGAAACCGTTCTGCAGTTCCAATGGAGCCGTATAGTTCAGTGCAATGTAATCCAAGCGTGCCTGCACTCTGCTGCTCGTACTAAAAGGACCCTGTGTGGCCACGGTAATCTTCCATGTATTACCGGCACTATACTCGGATACATCCACATTGGGGTACCTGCCCTCGGTATAGTACATGTAAGCGCCCGGGGCAGATAATGTCTTGGTGAGAACAGTGCCGCCATTGACCCATACGGTAAGCGGAGTGGACACTTCGGAACCGGTAAATACAACGGTTAGTTTCTCGTTGCCGATGCTGTTTATGCCAGACAGGGTGTAGGTCTTGCTGTATGCCCCAGAGAACAGAGTACTCTCGACAAGGTTTCGCCCGGAACGGAACCAGGCATAGTCGTCCACCTCGTGCAGGGCATGTGCAAGGGTTGTCTTCACAGTCTGCCTGACAGAACCTTCATAGACAGGTTCTGACTGTATGTCCTGACGGACAGGACCCTCGGTAAGGAAATATGCGGCCTTGGTAGCATAAGCATTGAAAACTCGTTCAGTACCGTTCCAATGGAGCACACCATTACCCCAGAAGAGCAGGTTGCCGTCCGCTGTCTTGTAAAGAGGCACTTCCTCGAGGTCGTCGAAATCCTTATCGGCATCCAAAGCCTCGGATTGCTGATGTCCGCCATAACCATACAGATGCACCTTGGACGGGTCCTTAAAACCCATGGATGCCAAGAAACGTGGGGTAAGGCTGTATATGCCATCTTTTGTAATATATATCTTCTTCCATGTACCTGTAGAAAGGACAGAAGAGGAGGCGTACCTGCCTGAACTCCTCTGCGGCATTGTGGCACGGGTATTTGCAGCAAGGGGGGAGGGGATGATGAGTATCTTGGCACTGACCAGTTTGCGGTATCCGCCACGTTGGCGGATAATGGGAAGAAAACTGTAGTTCAGACAAGCACGTCCACGACTTACGCTGACATAGTGACTGATGCACAGAGTGTCGTGTATCTCAGAAGCATATCGTCCTGCCAAGGCCGCTTCCGCTTCACTGAGAGGAGCCCAAGTAGGATATTCGATACGGACCTGATAAGTATGGCACGTATGGTCGGTTTCCAACGGCACCGACTCACTGTATACGGGGCACAACGTGTCCCGGCCAAGGATGTTCCAGTCCAGAAAAGTGAGTCTGTCTCTGGCAGGAAGAGCAGTGGCATAAACCAATGCAAACAGTATGGTAAGGATATGTCTTGCCTTCATCTGTATGTCCTCTATTTCACATTAAACTCCAAGACCTTCTCTTCCTCGAGCCAGCCCTCGAGATGGTCGTCGATGTGTACAGGCCCCACCCCTACCGGTGTACCTGTGAAGATGAGATCGCCCGTCTTCAGTGTAAAGAAACGGCTTATGTAACTTACTATATGGTCTACGGAATGTATCATGTCAGTGCTGATTCCACTCTGAACAGTCTTCCCGTTAATATCCAAGCGGAAGTGCAATCCACGTGCCAGATGCTGCGCCACTCTGTGGTCCTCATAACGGTTGGTACTGCCAGAAAGCACTGGGGCTTCGGTTCCTGAGAAATCGCGGAAATCGCCAATGACAGCACTACCGTCAAACCCCTTGGCCAAATCCCACGGCAGCCCCTCTGCCCTAAGACGGCGCTGGATGTCACGCGCAGTGAAGTCTACACCCACGGTAACAGCATCATAATAACGATGCGCAAAACGTTCGCTGATACTACGTCCCATACGGCATATCCTGACCACAAGTTCTGCTTCATACTCGCACTCCGTGGTATAGTCTGGTATAAAGAACGGACGGCCACGGGTGACCAGAGCACTGTCGCACTTGGTAAAAACAACAGGCTCGGCATACTCTGACTCGCGGCAGGCATTACCTCCGGGAGCCTTCTGTTTCATTTCCTCCGCATGGTCGCGGTAGTTCATTCCTATGCCAAATATCTTCATAATTGCCGCACAAAGATACAAAAACAATGTTGTATAATCAAATTTAGCGAATTTTATTTGCAAAAAGGGTGCCATGCCTCAGCATGACACCCTTAGGGGTTGTACCGGAAACGGACTCCTTACAAGCATGTAATGGCCCTGAATATCCAGTCTTGTGGAATAAGCCTTTATTATTCTGCCTTCAGAGTGAAGCGCTTCATATCAACGATAGTCAGATCCTTGTCTACGCTCTGCAGGTACTGGGCAACAGTCATGTTCTTGTCCCAGATGTACTCCTGAGAAAGCAAGCAAGATTCCTTCAGGAACTTGTTCAGACGGCCCTTAGCGATGTTCTGAATCATAGCCTCGTTCAGGTTAGCAGACTTCTCCTCGGTGGTCTGAGCGATAATCTCCTTAGCACGAGCCACGTCCTCAGCAGTGATCCAGCCCTTAGCCATGTTGCTCTCCATGTGATCCTCGCTGTCAACGTGTGCGGGGTTAATGCCAGCCTTTTTCAGTGCAGCCTCAACAGCCTTCTGAACCTGCTCAGCCTTGGTCTTCTCGATAGCAACAGCTACCTCGTTGTCCTTAACCTCCTGGCTAACGCCGCTCTCGTCGATAGCAACGGGAGCTGCAGAAGCGATCTGCATGGCGATGTTCTTACCGCAATCGGGATCAGAAACGGGCTTGTTGAAAGCCAACATAGCGCAAAGGCCGTTGCGGTTCATGTGGTTGTAGGTAGCTACGTTCTCGCTCTCGATAACGCAGTAGCCGTCCAACTCCATCTTCTCACCGGTGATACCGCTACGAGCGATAACAGCGTCCTGGATGGTGCCGTCGCCCATGGGCAGAGCCTTAACCTCGTCCAGAGTCTTGCAACGTGCAGCAACTGCAGCGTCCAGAATCTCGCGGGTCAGAGCCACGAAATCAGCGTTGGTAGCAACGAAGTCGGTCTCGCACTTCAGGGCGATGATAGCAGCAAAGCCATTCTCAGCCTTTACCAGTACGCAACCCTCGGCAGCCTCGCGGTCGCTACGCTTTGCGGCAACAGCAGCACCCTTCTTGCGCAGGTATGCTACAGCACCATCCATATCCTCGCTCTCAGCCAGGGCCTTCTTACAGTCGGCCAGACCAGCACCGGTCATCTCGCGGAGCTTCTTGATGTCAGTCATTGTAACTTCCATAGTCGTATGTATTTTATTTGTTAGTGATTGATTCTATGTTTTGAAGAAAAAGGGTTAGAGAATGCGGATTGTGTGCGTCCTCTAACCCTTTATTGTTCAAAGCGGGACTCTGTTATTAAGCCTCAGCCTTTTCTTCCTTCTTTGCGGGAGCCTCGTCAGCCTTCTCAGCCTTGCGCTCCTCCAGACCCTCGTTGATAGCGCCACAAACTGCGTTCAGGATAGCCTCTACGCTGCTGCTTGCGTCGTCGTTAGCGGGGATTACGAAGTCAATGTTGTCGGGGTTAGAGTTGGTATCAACAATACCAAATACGGGAATACCCAGACGGTTAGCCTCTGCTACTGCGATGTGCTCCTTCATTACGTCTACAACGAACAGGGCGCTGGGCAGACGGGTCAGGTCAGAGATAGAACCGAGGTTCTTCTCAAGCTTAGCACGCTGGCGAGTAACCTGAAGGAACTCACGCTTAGACAGATTGCTGTATGTGCCATCTGCTATGAGCTTGTCGATGGTGCTCATCTTCTTCACAGCCTTGCGGATTGTGGGGAAGTTGGTCAGCATACCACCGGGCCAGCGCTCGATAACGTAAGGCATGTTGATGGACTGAGCCTTCTCGGCTACTACGTCCTTGGCCTGCTTTTTGGTTGCAACAAACAGAACCTTCTTACCGCTCTTGGCGATGTTCTTCAGAGCCTCGGCAGCGTTGTTTACCATGCCAACGGTCTTGTGAAGGTCGATGATGTGGATGCCGTTCATCTCCTTGAAGATGTAGGGAGCCATAGCGGGATTCCACTTTCTCTTGAGGTGGCCAAAGTGACAGCCAGCCTCCAATAGGGTTTCAAATGATGTTCTTGCCATTTGTGTTTTGTTTTGTGTTGTTTACTTTCTTTTCTTTCCTCGTGTTAGGCGAGGGAACAACCACCGGGTAGTCTCAATTGGGAGTCCCGGCAGTTTAGATACTAAACTCGGCGTGCTTCCGGGTGCTGAACGTTGAACGTTTAAAGTTTAACGTTTAACGTTTAGCGGAGACGTGAATACAATATAATATATATATAATGTATTAACGCTTGCTGAACTGGAAGCGACGACGTGCCTTGGGACGACCGGGCTTCTTACGCTCTACCTCACGGCTGTCGCGAGTCATGAAGCCTTCGGCACGGAGTGCCTTCTTGTCCTCGGCATTGATCTTAACCAGTGCGCGGGCGATAGCCAGACGCAGAGCCTGGCTCTGGCCGGTGTAACCGCCACCCTGCAGGTTAACCTTGATATCATACTTCTCTGCTACGTCCAGCAGGTTCAGGGGCTGCTTTACTACGAACTGCAGAATGGTGCTGGGGAAGTACTCGGTCAGGTCACGCTTGTTGATGGTGATCTTACCGCTACCTTCCTGAACGTATACGCGGGCTACGGCACATTTGCGGCGGCCCAATGCATTTACTACTGCCATCTTCTTGTTTACTTGTAGAGGTTAATGTCAATGTTCTTGGGAGTCTGAGCAGCATGCTTGTGCTCTGCGCCCTCGTAAATGTACAGATTGGTGATAATCTGACGAGCCAGCTTGTTCTTGGGGAGCATACCCTTGACAGTGCGGCGGATCAATTTCTCGGCGCCGTTGGGCTTAGCCAGGATGTCGGCAGGAGTCTCGCTGCGCTGACCGCCGGGATAACCGGTGTAGCGGAGGTACTCCTTCTCGGTCATCTTGTTACCGGTGATGATGATCTTCTCAGCGTTAACGATAATCACGTTGTCGCCACAATCCACGTTAGGAGTGAACTCGGGCTTGTACTTACCTCTCAGGATCTTTGCCACCTTGCTGGCCAGACGACCCAGGACCTGGTCTGTAGCGTCTACTACAACCCACTCCTTCTTTACGGTTGCCTTGTTGGCAGAGATGGTCTTGTAACTCAATGTGTCCATTGTTCTTTGTTAAAATTGTTTGTTGCTAATTGATTACTTCATTGTTTCGGTGCGATTCACGAACCGGAGCCGAGGCCAATCAGCGTCCTATTCACACACACCACGGGACCTTTTCAAGGCTCCGTTGATAATAATCGGCGTGCAAAGGTACTACTTTTCCATTAATTGACAAGCACTTTGCCCAATTTTTATTAAAAAGCAGCCTATTATTTGCTGGACAGATGAAAAAAAAGTACCTTTGTGTCAGTAAAAGCAAACGACAGAGTACGAATCAGCCTACACCTTTAAAATACATAAAATAAACTATAACAAGCCTGCGGCAATGACCGGAGGAACATAAACCCTTACAACATGCTTTCACCTTCATTACTGAGCGCCGACTTCGGCAACCTTGAAAAAGACATGGAATGGTTCAATCGTAGCGAAGCACAATGGTTGCACCTGGACATCATGGACGGTGTGTTTGTCCCCAACATATCCTTCGGTTTCCCAGTTCTCAAATACGTTGCAAAACTGACACAAAAACCACTTGACGTACACTTGATGATAGTAGAACCGCAGAAGTTTATCCCCGAAGTAAAGGCTTTGGGGGCTTACCTCATGAATGTTCATTATGAGGCATGCCCTCATCTGCACCGCGTAGTAGGACAGATACACGATGCAGGCATGAAGGCCGGGGTCACACTAAATCCAGCTACCCCCATCTGTGTCTTGGAGGATATTATCTGTGATGTAGATTTAGTTTTGCTCATGAGCGTAAACCCGGGGTTCGGAGGACAGAAGTTCATTCCACACACATTTGAAAAGGTACGTGCGCTGCGCGAGATGATAGACCGCAAGGGTTCAAATGCCCTTATCCAAGTGGACGGGGGAGTGGGACTGGACAACTGGAAACAGTTGCGCGAAGCTGGCGCGGATGTACTTGTGGCAGGTTCGGCCGTTTATGGTGCGGAGGACCCAATGGAGGTTTGCAGAATAATGAGCGAATAATGAAAGGGTACATTCTTACCATACTCGTTGCTATTCTGACCACGGTGAATGGAGTGTGTCAGAACGAAGACTACGCAGTCCTCATAAAACAAGGTATGAAAGCCCTGGAACAGGACTCCATAGAAAAGGCGGAAAACTTATTACTGAAGGCCATAGATATAAAACCGGCTGACAAAAGCAGTGCCGTACTTTATCAATACCTTGGACAACTGAGAGCAAGACAAAACCGCCATGCCGAGGCAATGGAAGCCTTCAATTACGGATTGGAACTGATGCCAGAATCAGAAAGTCTGCTGATGGACAGAATCTCGCTGAACATCCAGACCGGTAACGAGGCACGTGCCATGAACGATCTGAATGAACTGCTCACGCGCAATCCCGACCATGCCGAGGGACTCTTTTTCCGAGCATTCCTATACACCGAGCAATATCTCTACAACAAGGCACGTATCGACTACGAGCGCCTTGTGGTAATGCAGCCACGCAACCGTGACGCAAGACTTGGACTGGCACTGCTTTGCGATAAAGACAAAAGACCAAAGGAGGCGATGGAACACATGGACGTGTTGGTAAGATACTGGCCTGAAGACGCCACCGTATATGCCATACGCGGAGGAATGCACCAGAAACGCAGACAGTACGAACAGGCTCTGGCAGACTTGAACCTTGCCATTGAACTGGAGCCGGACAATGCAGATTTCTACATCTCCCGAGCATTGCTGTACAAGGATTTCAAAAAAAAGGCATTAGCCACAGCAGACTTTAGAAAGGCAATAGAGCTGGGTGCATCCGCAGAGGAATGCGCCGCCATGATGGGAGAAGGCAAGAAATAATCAGAACTGGTTGTACATGATTTCAAGGATTACGCTTGGTAAATACAGAAAATGTATTACCTTTGCATGCAAAAATCCAGCACCTACCTGAACAAAATGAACATACAGGCAAACGGCAGCATTTATTTTTATAAAGAAGAATAACAGCATCGGGATATGAAGCAGAAGTTGATTTTCTTCCTGTACCTTATAGTACTTATATTACCCAATCTCATCCTTTGTGTCACAGAGACCATGCCACTTATGGGCAAGATGGCTCTTGTGCTGCTACCCTTGGGACTTTATTGGACAGTATTACCCATGTTCTACCGCCTGTCCCGTACCTTCTTGTGGATGTTTCCCATACTTTTCCTCGGTGCCTTCAACATCGTGCTGAGTTATCTGTTCGGCAAGGGTGTCATTGCTGTGGACATGTGGTTGAACCTCACCACCAGCAGTCCGGCCGAGATGGGAGAGATGCTATCGCAGATATACCCTGCAGTGGTAGCCGTGGTGGTGATATATATCCCCACCCTGGCTTATGCAGCATACGATGCATGCAAAAAGACCGAACTCACAATCAGGTTCATGAAACACCAGATGTGTGCCGGTCTGGCAATACTGCTACTGTCCCTGCCCATTACCTTCATGGCAGCCCGTAGCGACAAATGGACTGTACTTAACGATCTTTTCCCCGTCAACGTGTGCTACAACCTCCGTCTGGCAATAGAACGTCAGTCAGTCAGCGAGAAATACATAGAACGTAGCAGCAACTTTGTATTTGATGCCGTGCATACCGACACAGACACTGTGCCTAAGGTAGTGCTGCTGGTTATCGGGGAGACAAGCCGTGCCGCCAACTGGCAATTGAACGGTTATGAGCGTGAAACAACACCTTTATTGATGCACACTCCCAACCTGGCGGTCTTCACCGACTGCATGTCGCAAAGCAACACCACGCACAAGAGCATACCCATATTGCTCTCTCCGGCTACAGCCGACAACTATGATGTACTCTACCATTCCAAGGGACTTCTGGCAGCCTTCAATGAAGCGGGATTCCATACAGCCTTCATCAGCAATGAACCGCGCAACAACTCCTTCAACGATCATCTGGGCGAACAAGCGCAGGAGGTGATGTTCCTGCGCGATAAAATGGATGGGACGCCGATGGATTCATTGCTTTTGCCCGAAATACAAAAAGTATTAGAACAGAATATGAGCAACCTGCTCTTAGTAGTGCACACCTATGGTAGCCATAGCACATACTCTGACCGCTACGAGCGCTACCAGGCTCACTTTACACCCGACATAGTGCTGAAAGCCACCAAAGACAACCGCGACATACTGATAAACGCCTACGACAATACTATCCGATACACAGACCGCTTGTTGCACAACATAATAATGCTATTGCAGACACAAGGACGACAGGCCGCCATGCTATATGCAAGCGACCACGGCGAGGATATCTACGACGATAGCCGCAACCTCTACCTGCATGCTTCGCCATGGCCCAGCTATTACCAGCTACACGTCCCTTTTCTGGTGTGGACCAACGACCTATACCGTCAAACACATGCCGAACGAGTGGAACTATTGGAATCCCGTACTGCAGAACCTATCCAAACAGACTGCATCTTCCCCACCATGCTGGGATTGGGCGGTGTAAGCACACCCTACGGACAAGATTCACTATCATTGACATCTCTAAAGTACACTACAAAAGAACAGCGCACATATCTCAGCGACCATAACGAGCCGCTCACCTTCGACCGTTGCCTGGAAAAAGAGGACTTCCTGGTCATGAAACAGCACGGATTGCGCACATACTAACAAGGAAAAGCACTAACACATGAATATACAAGACAAAATAGTCAAATCTATTATCGTTATTCAGGAAGCAGGTCAGGGTTTGACACGCGAACAATTGCAGAATATCCTCGCAGGAAAGGAGACAGAAGAACTCCAGTCTATGGAACTTGACCAACTTGAGTCTTTCGGCATAGCAGACGGGACCGACGAAGATGACTGGAATGCGATCTTCGACCGTGCCATAGAAGAGGGACTGCTTAAAATCAAAAACCAGAAACAACACACCATCACATACACTCCTAACGGAAAGAAATACAGGAAAAAACCTTATGCCATAAACCTTGGAGACGGGAGCGAGGAAGAAGAATACATTAACGTTTCCGAAGACGAACTGGATGCTGTAATGCGCATTGCCATGAATGAAAAACAAGCAGAAGCATACAAACATATAACCAGTGAACGTAGCAAACGGCAGATAAAACTCATACAAGCCATTGATCGTAAGATTGCCTTAGATGATTTTGCTGAAAACGAGAATATTGACCTTGATGAGGTACTTGACGACCTTGAAGCCTTGCTGCAACATGGCAAGCGCCTTGACATTTCCTATTTCATAAAAGAGATCATCGACAAGGACGATATGCAGGAGGTTAAAGAAAGTATGGGAGACAAGGTAACAATAGACAGACTCCGCAAAGAATGGGGAGACGTATACAATGAAGAGGAACTCAGACTACTGTGTTATATCCTCGCATAATCATATAACAAAACATCCCAGCACAAGACACTTATAGTATACACGTTGCAGTCATGCGCTCCCAATAAGGGGTCTTTATGACCTTGCTGGTTAGGGCGAACAATCCAAATCTCAATTTGTCTGGTCAAGGTCAAAACAGTGTGTCTGACCATACATACGGATTATCAACATCTGAATATCTGACGGATGTTATTCCATAACCTTACCAATAACTAACCTCCTTAAGAACGCTAAAGATCCAAAGGACTCTTTCCACACATTTAGGCTAACGAAGCGTTCTATCGCCTCCGCAAGTAAACATTACGCGTTAATTAGGGCTCGCTCGGGACTTGCACCCGGTAGCTCATGCTGAGCGTACAAAACAGCAAAGGAGTCCTTCGGAACATTCTCCAAAGGACTCCTCTCTTCTAAAAACGGCGGCTACCTACTCTCCCACGGGTGTGCAGTACCATCGGCGCGGACGGGCTTAACTTCTCTGTTCGGAATGGGAAGAGGTGGAACCCCGACACTATAACCACCTGAATAATGGTGACATATTGG
>JAGBYI010000064.1 GCA_017628845.1 Bacteroidaceae bacterium | reverse complement strand
CGAGATCCTGAAGGTAAAGCCCGGCCAGACTACCGAGGATGGTTTGTTCACCATCGATGCCCTGCGCTGCATCGGCGCTTGCGGTATCGCTCCTGCCGTTACCATCAACGGCAAGGTCTATCCCAAGATGACCGTGGATGCTGTCCCCGGTGTCGTGGAAGAGTATCTGGCTAAGGAGGGCAAGTAAATGAAGAATTTTGCCGAGCTTGAAAAGAAGATTTGTAGCTGCACCGATGCGCTGACCGCCAAGCTGGACGGCAGCAACGGCAAGCGTGCTATTTTGCTGTGCGGTGGTACCGGCTGTATCTCCTCCAACTCCATGGATATTAAGGCTAAGTTTGAAAATCTGGTAGTGGAGAACGGTCTGCAGGACAAAGTTACTGTCAACATTGTTGGCTGTTTCGGCTTCTGCTCCCAGGGTCCTTTCGTTAAGATTTTCCCCGAGGATACTCTGTACCGTCTGGTCTCTCTGGACGATGTGGACGAGATCTTCGAGAAAGACATCATGGGTGGCGAGATCATCGAGCGCCTGCTGTATGTAGAGCCCAACACCGGTGAGAAGGTTGCCAAGCAGGAGGACATTAACTTCTACAAGAAGCAGAAGCGTGTTGCTCTCCACGGCGGCGGCGTCATCAACCCCGAAGATATCAATGAGGCTATGGGCTATGGTGCATTCCAGGGTCTGAAGCGCGCTCTGAATATGAAGCCTCAGGAAGTCATCGACGAAGTTCTGGCTGCCGGTCTCCGCGGCCGTGGCGGTGCAGGCTTCCCCTCCGGCCGCAAGTGGTCCTTTGCTGCTGCCAATGCTGCTGACCAGAAGTATGTGGTCTGCAACGGCGACGAAGGCGACCCCGGCGCATTTATGGATCGTTCCATCCTGGAAGGCAATCCCTATGCGGTTATTGAAGGTATGATGATCGCCGGTTATGCCATTGGCGCCACCGAGGGTTATTTCTATGTTCGTGCTGAGTACCCCATCGCTGTGAACCGTCTGCGCAATGCTATTAAGCAGATGAACGAGGCTGGCATCCTGGGTGAGAACATTATGGGTACCGGTTTTAGCTTCCAGGCACATATTCGTTTGGGCGCAGGCGCATTCGTTTGCGGTGAGGAAACCGCTCTGCTGAACTCCATCGAGGGCAAGCGTGGTATGCCTCGTCCCCGTCCTCCTTTCCCCGCTGTAAAGGGTCTGTGGGGCAAGCCCACCATTGTGAACAATGTTGAGACCCTGGCTTGCGTTCCCTACATTCTGCGTGAGGGCGCTGCTGAGTTTGCTTCTTGTGGTACCGAAAAGTCCAAGGGCACCAAGGTGTTCGCACTGGGCGGTAAGGTCAACAATGTTGGTCTGGTGGAGATCCCCATGGGCACTACTCTGCGTGAACTGATCTACGACATCGGCGGCGGTATCCCCGATGGCAAGAAGTTCAAGGCCATTCAGACCGGCGGTCCTTCCGGCGGTTGCCTGACCGAAAAGGATCTGGACGAGCCTATCGACTTTGATAACCTGGTTGCCCGTGGTTCTATGATGGGTTCCGGTGGCGCTATCGTAATGGACGAAGACAACTGCATGGTTGACGTTGCCAAGTTCTACATGGAGTTCATCTGCGATGAGTCCTGCGGTAAGTGTTCTCCCTGCCGTATTGGCACCAAGCGTATGCTGGAGATCCTGACCCGGATTACCGAAGGCAGAGGTACCATGAAGGATCTGGAGGAACTGGAAGAACTGGGTCAGACTGTCAAGGCCAACTCTCTGTGCGCTCTTGGTCAGACCGCTGCTAACCCCATCATTTCTACCCTGACCCATTTCCGGGACGAGTACCTTGCCCATATTGTGGACAAGCAGTGTCCCGCCAAGGTCTGTAAGCATCTGATGACCTACACCATTGATCAGGAAAAGTGTGTCGGCTGTGCCCGTTGCGCCAAGTTCTGCCCGGTGGATGCTATCTACAAGACCACCTATACTGCTCCCCATAACCGTTTGGCTTCCTATCAGATCGATGCAGATAAGTGCCTGAAGTGCGGCGCTTGTATCGCAACCTGTAAGCTGAATGCCATCTATAAGAAGTAAGGAGGAAAGGTCAAATGGTAAATATCAAAATTGAAGGCGTTTCCTATCAGGTGGAAGAGGGCCTCACCATCCTGGAAGCTGCCAAGAAGTGCGGCTACGAAATTCCCTCTCTGTGTGCATTTAATCATGGCGAGTGTAACAACGGCTCCTGCCGTGTTTGCCTGGTTGAAGTGGTAGGCGCAAGAGGTCTGGTTGCCTCCTGCGTATACCCTGTGGGTGAGGGTATGGAGATCATCATCTCCAGCCCCAAGGCTACCGAAGCCCGCCGTGCTTCCGTAGAACTGCTGCTTTCTAACCACAATATTAACTGCCAGCAGTGCGACAAGAACGGCAAGTGCGAACTGCTGCATGTGGCCGGTATTACCGGTGCCCGCGAGGGTCGCTACCACGGCAGCAAGACCGAGTCCACTTATGACGAGTTGTCTCCCGCTATTGTCCGTGACACCTCCAAGTGTATTCTGTGCGGCCGCTGTGTTGCCCGTTGCAAGAATGCGCACGGCGAGGACATGGGCATTCTGGGCTTTGAGAACCGTGGTTTCAACACCATCGTTGCCCCTGCCGAGAACCGCTCTTTCCTGAACTCCCCCTGCATTCAGTGTGGCCAGTGTGTCAGCGTTTGCCCCACCGGTGCGCTGATGGAGAAGTCCGAAATTGGTAAGGTTGACGCAGCTTTCAAGGCTGGCAAGCATGTTGTGGTGCAGACTGCGCCTGCTGTCCGTGCTGCTTTGGGTGAAGAGTTCGGTATGCCCGTTGGCACTCCTGTTACCGGCAAGATGGTTGCCGCTCTGAAGCGTCTTGGCTTCCACAAGGTCTATGATACCAACTTCGCTGCTGATCTGACCATTATGGAGGAAGGCACCGAACTGCTGGGCCGTATTCAGAACGGCGGCAAACTCCCGATGATCACTTCCTGCTCTCCCGGCTGGATCAACTATGCTGAGTATAACTATGGCGATCTGCTTGGTCACCTGTCTTCCTGCAAATCTCCTCACCAGATGCAGGGTGCGGTTATCAAGTCTTACTATGCTGAAAAGAATGGCATTGACCCCAAGGACATCTTTGTTGTTTCCATCATGCCTTGTACTGCCAAGAAGGATGAGAAGGCTCGTGATCAGTTGAAGGTCAACGGCCTTGCTGATGTGGATGCAGTTCTGACCACTCGGGAACTGGCCAAAATGATCAAGCGTGCTGGCATTCTGTTCACCCGTCTGCCTGACGAAGAGTACGATCAGGATCTGATGGGCGAGTACACCGGCGCAGGTGTTATCTTTGGTGTCACCGGCGGTGTTATGGAAGCTGCTCTGCGTACTGTTTATTTTGTGCTGACCGGCAAGGAGCATGAGGCTATCAAGTTCGAGGCCGTCCGTGGCTTTGAAGGTGTCCGCGAGGCGTCTCTGGACTTGGGCGGTATGACTGTCAATGTTGCTATTGCTCACGGTATGAAAAATGCCAAGGTGCTGCTGGACGAGATCCGCGAGGGCAAGTCCAAGTACCACTTCATCGAGATCATGGGTTGCCCCGGCGGTTGCATCGCAGGTGGCGGTCAGCCCATTGTCCGTTCCTGCTTCCTGCCTAACGAAGATGATGATATTCAGGACACCTTCCGCGCAAAGCGGGCGGCCGCCCTGTACTCCGAGGACGAGCGTCAGCAGCTGCGCCAGTCCCATAAGAATACTCAGGTACAGAAACTGTACGATGAGTTCCTGGGTAAGCCTAACTCTCACAAGGCTCACGAGCTGCTGCACACTACTTATCAGGCAAGAGTTGGTTACAAGTAATCGGCAACAAAACCGGCTGCGGTTATCGGTGGATCTTTTGCCCCAGTCTATCAGCTTAGAAAATGCGAAATACACAAAGTATGTCTGCATTTTCTAAGCTTCATTCCGGAACAAAATCTCTCACCGATAAAACTTGCCGGTTTGTCACCGATTACTTGACGACTAACTTTCTGCTGTGCTATCCGTTAACCCCCTTGACGTTAATAGCACACCTTCCTTCTGGGGGTCCCGGATTTGCCCAATCCCCGGGACCCCCGTTCTTCCTTTTTACAGAAAGTGAGCATTGAATATGAATGTATATGAAGTTGGCAGGCTGACAAAAATGCTTGCTGAAAATGACTATCCCGGCCGTGGTATTGTGCTGGGCATGACACCGGACGGAAAGAAGTCCGTTGCAATCTATTTTATTATGGGTCGTAGCGTTAACAGCCGTAACCGTGTCTTTGTAGAAGAACCGGATGGTATCCGCACCCAAGCCCACGATCCCAAGCTGATGCAGGATCCCCATCTCATCATTTATCACCCCGTACGGGAAACCGGTAGTGGCCTGATTGTCACCAATGGTGACCAGACTGATACTATCCGGGATTTTCTGGGAAGAGGTGAAAGCTGGGAAGCAGCACTGCGTACCCGCTGCTTTGAAGATGATGGCCCCAACTGGACTCCCAGAATTTCCGGATTACTTGCCAAGGATGGCAGCTATAAGATGTCCATTTTAAAGGCTTCCGACGCTTATGGTACCGGTTGTGTCCGTAATTTCTATGAGTATCCTGCCGTTCCCGGTTTGGGTCATTTCCTTCACACCTATGTGGGCAATGGTACTCCGGTCATTCCCTCTTTTGTGGGTGAACCGGAACGGGTATCCATTGCTAACGAGATCGATCTGTTTGCAGAAATTTTGTGGGATCAATTAAACAGTGAAAATAAGATCTCCCTGTTCGTGCGTTATACCGATCTTGCCACCGGCGAGTACGAGCAACGGATCTTCAATAAAAACGAGTAAGGGAGTATAGCAATATGAAAGAATTTGAACTGAAATATGGTTGCAACCCCAACCAAAAACCTGCGCATCTGGATTTGTTGGACGGCGGTGATCTGCCTTTTGAAATCCTGAATGGTCGTCCCGGTTATATCAACTTTATGGATGCCCTGAACTCCTGGCAGCTTGTGAAGGAACTGAAGGCAGCCACCGGTATGCCCTGTGCGACTTCCTTCAAGCATGTTTCTCCCACCTCTGCCGCTGTTGGCAAGGTGCTGCCCATCGAGCTGAAGAAGGCATGCTTCGTAGAAGATGTGGCTGCTCTGGATGAGAATCCTTTGGCCTGCGCTTATGTTCGTGCCCGTGGTACCGACCGTATGTGCTCCTTTGGCGACTGGGTCGCACTAAGCGATGTCTGCGATGAGCTGACCGCATCTTTGATCGCTCCCGAGGTTTCCGATGGTGTGATCGCACCCGGCTATACTGAAAAGGCGCTGGAAATCTTGAAGGCCAAGCGCAAGGGCAGCTACAATGTGGTCCGGATTGATCCCGACTATGTGCCCAAGGAGCAGGAAATCAAGGAAGTCTTCGGCATTGCATTCCACCAGGGTCGTAATAATTTCAAGATCGACGAGGCGCTGCTGAGCAATATTGTTACTGAAAACAAGGAACTGCCTGCCGATGCAAAGATTGACCTGATCGTATCTCTGATCACCTTGAAGTACACCCAGTCCAATTCCGTCTGCTTTGCATACGACGGTCAGGCGATTGGCGTCGGTGCCGGTCAGCAGAGCCGTATCCACTGCACCCGCCTGGCAGGTACCAAGGCTGACACCTGGTTCCTGCGTCAGCATCCCAAGACTCTGGGGCTGAAGTTCCGTGCAGATCTGGGTCGTGCTAACCGTGACAATGTGATCGACGGCTACATCAACGGTAACGAAGAGGATGTCTGCGCTGATGGTATTTGGCAGAATTATTTTACTGAGCAGCCTGAGCGTTTGACCGAAGGCGACAAAAAGGCATGGCTGGCATCCCGTCGCAATGTGGCGCTGGGCAGCGATGCGTTCTTCCCCTTCAGTGACAACATTAAGCGTGCTTTTGCCTCCGGTGTTAAGTACATCGCAGAGCCCGGTGGCTCTATCCGCGATGATCTGGTCATCGAAGAGTGCAACAAGAAGGGCATGGTCATGGCCTTTACCGGCATGCGCCTGTTCCACCACTAAGAGAAAACAACCTGACATTAAGCCCACAGCTGCGTGAAAGGTGCGAATACAGTATTTTGCTTCATGGAGTTTCTATGAGGTTTACTGCAGCTGCACCTTTTAACCGGTGTAGCTGCATTTTGTTTGGGAGGAAACTATGGAAACAAGAGTTGCTGTTATGAGTATTATCGTTGAGGATCCGGATTCTGTGGAACCCCTCAACACCATTTTGCATGAAAATGGAAAATATATCATTGGTAGAATGGGCATTCCCTATCACAAGCGGAAGATCTGCATTATTTCCATTGCTTTGGATGCGCCCCAGAATACGATCTCTGCTCTGGCAGGAATGATCGGAAACTTGAAAGGAATCAGCGTAAAAACCGCCTATTCCAGCGTTATCAGCAAAGATTAAACATACAGAAAGAGGTATATTATGCGTAAGAAGGTTCTATGGATTACTGAGACAGCAGTTATGCTGGCATTATTGGTCACTTTGCAGGCACTGACCAAGCCTATGGGGCAGTTGGTTACCGGTTCCTGTGTCAATGCGGTTCTGGCGATTGCCGTCTTGCTGGTAGGTATGAGCAGCGGTATTACAATCGCACTGATCAGCCCTGTGTGTGCATATCTGTTTGGCATTGCACCGAACTTTGTAACAGTGCTGCCTATTATGATCGGCAATGTGTGCTTTGTGGTACTGCTGCGACTGATCGCAGGAAAGACCCACAAGCCTATTTGGCGGCAACCGGTAGCATTGGCAGTTGCAGCTGGTGTTAAGTTCGGTGTACTGTACCTGTTGGTCGTTAAAGTCATTTGTGGTATTGCTTCCGGCGCTCTGCTGGGCAAGAAACTGGGGGAGATCGTTGTGTTGGCACCCCCTATGTTGAAGATGCTGCCTACCATGTTTGCTTGGCCCCAATTGTTTACCGCCCTGATCGGTGG
>JAGBYI010000063.1 GCA_017628845.1 Bacteroidaceae bacterium | reverse complement strand
CAGAGAGCGCTCTGGCTGTTATCGAAGGTAACCTCACTAAGTAATAAAGACGTACAAGACTATGACATACATTATCAAACCTCTGGTCACTGAGAAGATGACTGGTATTACAGAGAAGCAGAATAAGTATGGCTTCGTGGTGCGTCCTGAGGCAAACAAGATCGAGCTGAAGAAGGAGATCGAGTCTCGCTACAACGTAACCGTTACCGATGTTAATACATGCGTATATGCAGGTAAGAACAAGACTCGTTACACTAAGGCAGGTCTGCTGAAGGGTCGTACAAACGCCTTCAAGAAGGCTATCGTTACTCTGAAGGAGGGCGATGTAATTGATTTCTATAGCAATATTTAATTAAGAGATGGCAGTACGTAAATTTAAGCCCACAACACCGGGCCAAAGACATAAGATTATAGGTACTTTCGAAGAGATTACTGCATCAGTACCTGAAAAGTCTCTCGTATGTGGTAAGAGCTCTACAGGCGGTCGTAACGCAACAGGTAAGATGACCGTTCGTTACATCGGTGGCGGCCACAAGCAGAAGTATCGTTTCATTGACTTCAAGCGTGAGAAGGATGGTGTTCCTGCTGTAGTTAAGACTATCGAGTATGATCCCAACCGTTCAGCTCGTATCGCTCTTCTTTACTATGCAGATGGTGAAAAGCGCTATATCATTGCTCCCAACGGTTTGAAGGTTGGTGCTACCGTAATGAGCGGTGCAGATGCTGCTCCCGAGGTAGGTAACGCACTCCCCCTGCAGAACATTCCCGTAGGTACCGTTGTTCACAATATCGAGCTTCGTCCAGGTCAGGGCGGTATGCTGGTTCGTTCAGCAGGTAACTTCGCCCAGCTCACTTCTCGTGAGGGCCGTTACTGCGTGATCAAGTTGCCTTCTGGTGAGACTCGTCAGATCCTCAGCGCTTGTAAGGCTACCGTTGGTAGCGTAGGTAACAGCGACCACGCTCTGGAGAGCTCAGGTAAGGCAGGTCGCAGCCGCTGGTTGGGCCGTCGTCCTCACAACCGTGGTGTTGTCATGAATCCTCATGATCATCCCATGGGTGGTGGTGAAGGCCGTCAGTCTGGTGGTCATCCCCGTTCACGCACTGGTCTGTATGCTAAGGGTAAGAAGACACGCGCACCCAAGAAGCAGTCCAACAAGTATATCATTGAGAGAGCCAATAAGAAGTAATCAACGGAAGTTAACAGCGTAATATTATGAGTCGTTCATTAAAGAAAGGTCCCTATATCGAAGTTAATCTTGAGAAGAAGGTTCTTGCCATGAATGAAAGCGGCAAGAAGAACGTAGTCAAGACCTGGGCTCGTGCTTCTATGATCTCTCCTGATTTCGTAGGACATACAGTAGCCGTGCACAACGGTAACAAATTCATTCCCGTTTACATCACCGAGAACATGGTTGGTCACAAGCTGGGCGAGTTCGCTCCCACCCGCAAGTTCGGCGGCCATGGCGATAAGAAGAAGAAGTAAACGGAACCAACAACTGGATAAAATAAGAATAATATAATGGGAAAAAGAAAAAGATTAGCTGCTGACGCAAGAAAGGAAGCACGCAAGGCCCAGAGTTTTGCCAAGTTGCAGAACGTTCCTTCTTCTCCCCGCAAGATGAGATACGTTGTTGATCTGGTTCGCGGAATGGAGGTTAACAGAGCACTGGGAACACTGAAGTTCTGTGCAAAGGCTGCAAGCGCAGATGTGGAGAAGCTGCTCCGTTCTGCTATCGCAAACTGGGAACAGAAAAACGATCGCAAGGCAGAAGATGGCGAGTTGTACATCTCTAAGATTTTTGTGAACGAGGGTGCTACCCTCAAGCGTATGAGACCTGCTCCTCAGGGTCGTGGTTACAGAATCCGCAAGCGTTCTAACCACATCACCTTGTTCGTCGACACTAAGAATGATTAATTAGAAAAGAAACATGGGACAGAAAGTTAATCCTATAAGCAACCGTCTTGGCATTGTCCGCGGTTGGGATTCAAATTGGTTTGGTGGCAAGAACTGCGGCGACACAATCCTCGAGGATAGCAAGATCCGCAAGTATCTGAATGCCCGTCTTGGTGACGCTAGCATTTCACGCATTGTCATCGAACGTACACTGAAGATGGTTACCATCACCGTGTGTACAGCCCGTCCAGGATTGATCATTGGTAAGGGTGGTGAAAAGGTTGACAAGCTCAAGGAAGAGTTGAAGAAGGTTACCGACAAGGATATCCAAATCAACATCTTCGAGGTTAAGAAGCCCGAGCTCGACGCAACTATCGTTGCTAACAGCATTGCTCGCCAGGTAGAGGGTAAGATTGCTTACCGCCGCGCTATCAAGATGGCTATCGCCAATTCAATGCGTGCTGGTGCTGAGGGTATCAAGGTTCTCATCAGCGGTCGTCTGAACGGTGCTGAAATCGCACGTTCTGAGATGTTCAAGGAAGGCCGTACTCCCCTGCACACCCTCCGTGCTGATATCGACTACTGCCATGCAGAGGCTCTGACAAAGGTAGGTATCCTCGGTATCAAGGTATGGATTTGCCGCGGTGAGGTTTATGGCAAGAAGGATTTGGCTCCTAACTTCACTCAGACAAAGGAGCAGGGCCGTGGTTTCGGTGGCAACGGCGGTGGTAAGAACTTCCGTCGCAAGAAGAACAACAACCGTTAAAAACTGAATTAAAATGTTACAACCAAAAAGAACTAAATACAGAAGGCCACAAAAGAACCACCGTAAGGGTAATGCAATGCGTGGCAATCAGTTGGCATTCGGTAGCTTTGGTATCAAGTCTTTGGAAACACGTTGGATTACCGCCCGTCAGATTGAGGCTGCCCGTGTAGCAATGACACGTTACATGCAGCGTGAGGGTCAGAGCTGGATTCGTATCTTCCCTGACAAGCCAATCACCAAGAAGCCCGCTGACGTACGTATGGGTAAGGGTAAGGGTGACCCCGTAGGATATGTGTTCCCCATTACCCCCGGACGTATAATTTTCGAGATTGAAGGTGTAAGTTACGAGATCGCGAAGGAGGCTCTTCGTCTTGCAGCACAGAAGTTGCCCGTAACCACCAAGTTTATTGTAAGACGTGATTACGACAAAAACGCATAAAGATGAAGATCGCAGAAATTAACGCAATGACCGCTTCTGAACTTGCAGAGCGCATCGCTGTTGAGGTAGCAAACTATGATCAGATGAAGTTGAATCATGCTGTTGCTCCTCTGGAAAATAACTCTCAGATTAAGGCTGCTCGTCGTAACATCGCTCGCATGAAGACAGTGCTTCGCCAGAAAGAGTCAAACAAGTAATTAGGTACTTCAAGATATGGAAGCAAGAAATTTAAGAAAAACTCGTATGGGTGTCGTGGTTAGCGACAAGATGGACAAGACCATCGTGGTTGCAGCCAAGTTCAAGGAGAAGCACCCTATTTATGGTAAGTTCGTTGCGAAGACGAAGAAGTACCATGCACATGACGAGAAGAACGATTGCCACAAGGGTGACACCGTTTTGATCATGGAAACTCGTCCTCTGAGCAAGACCAAGAGATGGAGAGTAGTAGAAATCGTAGAAAGAGCTAAGTAAAAATGATACAGGCAGAATCTAGATTAGTAGTTGCAGACAATAGCGGTGCCAAGGAGGCAAAGTGTATCCGTGTCCTCGGTGGTACTCGTCGCCGCTACGCTTCTGTAGGTGATGTGATTGTCGTTGCTATCCAGAGCGCAATCCCCACCAGTGATGTTAAGAAAGGTGCAGTATCAAAGGCCCTGATCGTACGTACCAAGAAGGAAGTTCGTCGTGCTGATGGTTCATATATCCGCTTCGATGACAACGCATGTGTTCTTCTGAACAATTCAGGAGACCTGCGTGGTAGCCGTATCTTCGGTCCTGTTGCCCGTGAGCTTCGTGCCGCAAACATGAAGGTCGTGTCTCTGGCACCTGAGGTTCTTTAATATTCAAAGACGAAAGAAGAACAATGAGTAAGTTACACATTAAGAAAGGCGACACCGTAATCGTTAACTCTGGCGAGAACAAGGGTCAGAGCGGTAAGGTGTTGAAGGTGTTCGTTAAAGAGCAGCGCGCCATCGTCGAGGGTGTAAATAAGGTTAAGAAGAGTCAGAAGCCCAGTGCCAAGTACCCTCAGGGTGGCATTATCGAGATTGAGGCTCCTATCCACATCTCTAACCTGAACCCCGTTGATCCCAAGACAGGCAAGGCTACTCGCATTGGTAGAAAACTGAATGCAGACGGCAAGTTGGTCCGTTTCGCTAAAAAGAGTGGAGAGGAAATCTAAAATGGCAAATACTGCAAGCCTTAAGAAAGAATACGCAGAGCGTATCGCTCCTGCATTGATGAAGCAGTTCAACTACGACTCTTCAATGCAGATCCCCGTTCTGAAGAAGATTGTCATCAACCAGGGTCTGGGTATGGCAACTGCTGATAAGAAGATTATCGAGGTTGCTATCAAGGAAATCACCGAGATTACCGGTCAGAAGGCAGTTGCAACCTTCTCAAAGAAGGACGTTGCTCAGTTCAAGTTGCGTAAGAAGATGCCCATCGGTGTTATGGTAACTCTGCGTCGTGAGCGCATGTATGAGTTCCTCGAGAAGTTGGTTCGTGTGGCTCTGCCCCGTATCCGTGACTTCAAGGGTATCGAAAGCAAGTTTGATGGCCGTGGTAACTATACCCTCGGTATTCAGGAGCAGATCATCTTCCCTGAGATCAACATCGACGCAATCGACCGCATCCTGGGTATGAACATCACTTTTGTAACCACAGCTAAGACCGACGAAGAGGGTTACGCTCTGCTGAAGGAGTTCGGTCTTCCCTTTAAGAACGCTAAAAACTAACATAGAGTTATGGCAAAAGAATCAATGAAGGCTCGCGAGGTAAAGCGTGCAAAGATGGTAGCTAAGTATGCTGAAAAGCGTGCAGCTCTGAAGAAGATTATCAACAATCCCAACACAGATCCCGTTGATGCTTTCGAGGCAGCTCAGAAGCTCCAGGCAATTCCTCGCAACGCTAATCCCATCCGCCTGCACAATCGTTGCAAGATTACAGGTCGTCCCAAGGGTTATATCCGTATGTTCGGCATCAGCCGTATACAGTTCCGCGAGATGGCTTCTGCAGGTTTGATTCCCGGCGTTAAGAAGGCAAGCTGGTAAGAAATTCTTGACGGGTCCTTTTCAAGGGCGCGTCAAGAAACATATAATTATCTTTTAATATTGTCGGGATAGACCCGATTAATTAAAACCTTTAAAAAAATGACAGATCCAATTGCAGATTATTTGACGCGCTTGCGTAATGCAATCCAGGCCAAGCACCGTGTTGTTGAGTGTCCTGCGTCAAATTTGAAGAAGGAAATCACCAAGATTCTCTTCGAGAAGGGTTACATTCTGAACTACAAGTTCATTGAGGATGGCCCTCAGGGTACAATCAAGGTAGCCTTGAAGTACGACGAGCAGACTCGTCAGAACGCTATCAAGAAGTTGATTCGTATTTCAACTCCCGGTATGCGTAAGTACACTGGCTACAAGGATATGCCTCGTGTTATTAACGGACTGGGTATTGCTATCATATCCACATCCAAGGGTGTAATGACTAACAAGGAGGCTGCTGAGCTCAAGATCGGTGGCGAGGTTCTTTGTTACGTATATTAATAGGAGGATTTAGCAATGTCAAGAATAGGTAAATTGCCCATTACTATCCCTGCTGGTGTTACCGTTAGCTACAACGACAACGTTGTTAGCGTTAAGGGTCCCAAGGGTGAGATGAGTCAGGCTATCAATCCCTCTATCCTGGTGAATATTTCTGGATCAGAAATCACTTTTGAGATTGACGAAGCTGCTGATATCGACAACAAGCAGAAGCAGGCTTTCCATGGTTTGTACCGTTCACTGGTTAACAACATGGTTGTTGGCGTAAGCGAGGGTTACAAGAAGACTTTGGAACTTGTAGGTGTCGGTTTCCGTGTTAGCAACCAGGGCAACCTCGTTGAGTTGTCTTTGGGCTTCACTCACAGCATCTTCATTCAGTTGCCTTCTGAGATTAAGGTAGAGACCAAGTCTGAGAGAAACCAGAATCCTCTGATTATCCTGGAGTCTTGCGACAAGCAGTTGCTCGGTCAGGTGTGTGCAAAAATTCGTTCTTTCCGCAAGCCCGAACCTTACAAGGGCAAGGGTGTCCTCTTCGCTGGTGAGGTAGTTCGCAGAAAGTCTGGTAAGTCAGCAGGTTCAAAGTAAATCTTTAAAACTGTAAGATTATGACAAACAAAATAGAAAGACGAATTAAGATCAAATATAGAGTTCGTAACAAGATCTCTGGTACTGCCGCACGTCCTCGTATGAGCGTATTCCGCAGCAACAAGCAGATTTATGTACAGATCATCAACGACCTGACCGGCACTACTTTGGCAAGCGCAAGCAGCCTTGGTATGGAGGCTTGTCCCAAGAAGGAGCAGGCTGCTAAGGTTGGCGAGTTGATTGCCAAGAAGGCTCTTGAGGCTGGCATCACAACTGTTGTGTTCGACCGTAACGGTTATCTGTACCATGGTAGAGTAAAGGAAGTGGCTGATGCTGCACGTAACGGTGGACTTAAATTCTAATTAAGATTATGGCAATTAAGAACATTAATATCAATAGCGAGGAATTGAAGGACCGTTTGGTTGCTATCAACCGCGTTACTAAGGTTACCAAGGGTGGTCGTACATTCACCTTCAGTGCAATTGTCGTTGTAGGTAACGAGAACGGCGTAATTGGCTGGGGTCTGGGTAAGGCCGGTGAAGTAACTGCTGCTATTGCCAAGGGCGTAGAGGCTGCCAAGAAGAATCTTGTTCAGGTTCCCGTTCTCAAGGGTACCGTACCTCACGAGGCTGCTGCCAAGTTCGGTGGTGCTGACGTTCTCATCATGCCTGCAAGCCACGGTACCGGTGTTGTTGCCGGTGGTGCTATGCGTGCCGTTCTGGAGAGTGTTGGTGTAACTGACTGTCTGGCTAAGTCTAAGGGTTCTTCTAACCCCCACAACTTGGTAAAGGCTACTATCGCTGCTCTTGCTAGCATGCGTGATGCTCGCCAGGTGGCTCAGAGCCGTGGTGTCAGCATGGAGAAAGTATTCCGTGGTTAAACTTAGTAAAGGAGAAACGTATTATGGCAACTATTAAAGTACAGCAAGTCAAGAGCCGTATCCATGCTCCTAAGCGCCAGAAGGCAACCCTGGATACTTTGGGCCTGAAGAAGATGAATCAGATCGTAGAGTTGGAGGACAATGCCTGCACTCGTGGCTTGATTCAGACTGTTCATCACTTGGTGAAGGTTATTGACTAATTCAAGTTTTATTCAATTCAAAAACTGAAACGTTATGAAGTTAAATACATTGAAGCCCGCTGAAGGCTCTACTCACAGCGAGCGTCGAATTGGTCGCGGTCCCGGCAGTGGTTTGGGTGGTACCTCTACCCGTGGTCACAAGGGTGCCAAGGCTCGTTCCGGTTACAAGAAGAAGATCGGTTTCGAGGGTGGTCAGATGCCTTTGCAGCGTCGTTTGCCCAAGTTCGGCTTCAAGAATATCAATCACGTAGAGTATCAGGCAGTAAATCTCTGCACTCTGCAGACAATGGCCGAGAAGGGTATTACCACTATCGGTGCTGCTGAGATCGTTGCAGCTGGTTTCGCTAAGGCTGGTCAGCTCATCAAGATCCTCGGCAACGGCACTCTCAGTGCAAAGGTTGAGGTTACTGCTAATGCCTTCTCTAAGTCTGCTGAAGCTGCTATCGTAGCTGCTGGTGGTACTGCTACTAAACTGTAAACAGAATGAAAAAGTTTATTGAAACCTTAAAGAACATATGGAGTGTAGAGGACCTGAAAACCAGGATCCTCTTCACCCTGGCCTTGGCTGCTGTATACCGTTTTGGTTCATTCGTTGTACTTCCCGGTATCAATCCCGCTGCCTTGACCCAGTTGCACGAGCAGACCAGCACAGGTTTGATGTCTCTGTTGAATATGTTCTCTGGTGGTGCTTTCTCCAATGCATCTATCTTTGCATTGGGAATCATGCCCTACATTTCGGCTTCAATCGTCATTCAGCTGTTTGCATTTGTTGTACCTCATTTCCAGAAGATGCAGCGTGAGGGTGAGAGTGGTCGCAGAAAGATGAATCAGTACACTCGTTTTCTGACAATCCTCATTCTGTTGTTCCAGGCTCCCTCATATCTGATTAACCTTCGCATCCAGACGCCTGGTGCATTGAATCCTGAGCTGGATTGGACTTTGTTCATCGTATCCAGCACCATCATTCTTGCAGCAGGTAGCATGTTCATCCTTTGGTTGGGTGAGCGTATTACTGACAAGGGTATCGGTAATGGTGTTTCACTGATTATCATGCTCGGTATTATTGCTCGTCTTCCTCAGGCATTCGGTCAGGAACTTGTTGCTCGTTTGAATAACCTTAATGGCGGCGGTCTTATCATGTTCGCTGTTGAACTGGTTATTCTCATGGCCGTAATCTGCGCTGCTATCCTGTTGGTACAGGGTACACGCAAGGTGCCTGTACAGTATGCAAAGCGTGTATATGCTGGTCAGCAGGTAGGAGGCTCACGTCAGTACATCCCTCTCAAGATATTCGCTGCTAATGTTATGCCCATTATCTTTGCGCAGGCAATTATGTTCATTCCCGTGACATTCTTGCAGATGGTCAGCGGAGGTGAGAATCCTTCTGCTGCCTTGATAGCGCTTAGCGATCAGACAGGTCTGTGGTATAATCTGTTGTTTGCTGCTCTTATTATAGCATTCACATATTTCTATACCGCGATCACAATGAACCCTGTTCAGATGGCTGAGGATATGAAGCGTAACAATGGTTTCATTCCTGGCGTTCGTCCCGGACATGATACAGCAGAGTACCTTGATCAGATAATGTCTCGTTTGGTATTCCCCGGTTCTATTTTCCTGGCTCTCATTGCCTGTATGCCCGCATTCGCAGGTCTTCTCAATGTGTCACAGGAATTTGCACAGTTCTTCGGAGGTACAAGCTTGCTGATTCTGGTAGGTGTAGTTCTTGATACATTGCAGCAGATTGAAAGTCATTTGTTGATGAGACACTATGACGGTCTGTTGAGCAGCGGTCGCATTCACGGCCGCAACGGAATGGCTCAGTAATTTTAGAGATTCTCTAAGATGGTATTTCTAAAGACTGAGGATGAGATTGATTTGATGCGTGCTGCCAACCAACTGGTATCACAAACGCTGACAGAGGTCGGCAGGCTCATAAAGCCAGGTGTTACCACAAAGCAGTTGGATAAGGTAGCAGAAGAGTTTATACGCGACCATGGAGCGATACCAACTTTCCTGGGTTTCCCCAACCCCTACGGTGGGGATTTCCCGGCAAGTCTCTGCACTTCGGTCAATGACCAGGTGGTGCATGGTATACCCAACGACGAGCCTCTCAAGGATGGTGACATCGTTTCCGTGGATTGCGGAGCACTCTTGAACGGGTTTAACGGTGATTCCTGTTACACTTTCCGTGTCGGAGAAGTAAGCGAAGAGGTCAACCGCCTCCTGCGAACCACCAAGGAGTCCTTATATAAAGGTATAGAAGCCGCATATGCCAGCAAGAGAGTCGGAGATATCGGCTATGCTGTACAGAAACATTGTGAGGAACAAGGTTTCGGAGTTATAAGGGAGTTCGTTGGTCATGGCATAGGAAAGGACATGCACGAGGATCCTCAGGTTCCCAATTATGGCAGACCTGGCAACGGCAAGCAGCTGAAGAATGGCCTTTGCATAGCCATCGAGCCGATGATTGTTCAGGGCAGCCGTGAAATATGGATGATGCCAGACAAGTGGACAATAAAGACCCGCGACGGCGGTTGGGCAGCTCACTACGAGCATACGATCGCGATACATCATGGTAAACCGGAAATCCTCTCAACGTTCGAGGAGATAGAAAAGATAGAGAATCAATATTAACAACAGAGCTGTAAAGTAATGGCAAAGCAGGCAGTAATAGAACAGGATGGTGTAGTAGTAGAAGCCCTCTCCAATGCCAACTTCCGTGTTGAGCTGGACAAGATAGGCGCTCAGATTCTTTGCACCATCAGTGGCAAGATGAGAATGCACTACATCAAGATCCTTCCCGGTGATAAGGTCAAGGTGGAAATGAGTCCATACGACTTGACGAAGGGTCGCATCGTATTTAGATACAAATAATAGACATTAAATATGAAAACAAGAGCTTCATTGAAGAAACGTACCCCTGATTGCAAGATTGTCCGTCGCAAGGGTCGTTTGTATGTT
>JAGBYI010000062.1 GCA_017628845.1 Bacteroidaceae bacterium | reverse complement strand
GTGCAGGAGGTGGTAGACCGCTACCACGGTATCATCAAGGACTCGTTCGAGAAGTTTGGCATCTCCTTTGATGTCTACTCACGCACCAGCGGACCTGTGCACCATCAGTTTGCCAGCGATTTCTTCAAGAAACTCTACGAGGAGGGTAAGTTCGTGGAGAAGGTAACCGAGCAGTTCTTTGACGAGGCAACAGGCCGTTTCCTCTCCGACCGCAATATCAAGGGCGAGTGCCCCCGTTGCCATGCCGCCGACGCATACGGCGACCAGTGCGAGAAGTGCGGTGCAACTCTTTCTCCTGAGGAACTCATCAACCCCTACAACGCCGAGACAGGCAACCCCCTGGTGCAGAAGGAGACTAAGCACTGGTACCTGCCTCTGGACAAGGACCAGGAGTGGCTGGAGCAGTGGATTCTGCAGGAGCACAAGGAATGGCGCCCGAACGTGTACGGCCAGTGCAAGAGTTGGCTGGACGGAGGTCTGCACCCCCGTGCCGTGACTCGCGACCTGGATTGGGGTATACCCGTACCCGTGGAAGGTGCTGACGGAAAGGTGCTCTATGTGTGGTTCGACGCTCCCATAGGCTACATCAGCAACACCAAGGAACTGTGCGACGCACGTCCCGAACTGGGTTCGTGGGAAACTTGGTGGAAGGACCCCGAAACACGCCTGGTGCACTTCATTGGCAAGGACAACATCGTATTCCATTGCATCGTGTTCCCTGCCATGCTCAAGGCTCACGGCGAATACATCCTGCCCGACAACGTACCATCCAACGAGTTCCTGAACCTGGAGGGCAACAAGATCTCCACCAGCAAGAACTATGCCGTATGGCTGAACGAATACCTCGTGGATATGCCTGGACGCCAGGACGAACTGCGATATGTGCTCACCGCCAACGCTCCCGAGACGAAGGACAACGATTTCACCTGGGCCGACTATCAGGCTCGTTGCAACAACGAACTGGTGGCCGTTTATGGCAACTTCGTGAACCGTGCCCTGCAACTCACTCAGAAGTACTACGAAGGCCGTGTGCCAGCCTGCGGTGAACTTACCGACTACGACCGCGAGACCCTTGCTGAGTTCTGCGGCGTGAAGGAAAAACTGGAGGCTCTGCTGGAGAACTTCCGCTTCCGTGATGCGCTGAAGGAGGCCATGAACCTGGCACGTATCGGCAACAAGTACATTGCCGATTGCGAACCCTGGAAGGTAATCAAAACCGACCCCGAGCGTGTGAAGACAATAATAAACATCTCCCTGCAACTGACCGCCAACCTGGCCATTGCATTCGAACCCTTCCTGCCCTTCAGCAGCCAGAAGTTGAGAGAGATGCTCGCCATGGAAACCTTCTCATGGGAAGACCTGGGCAGCACCACACTCATGCAGGAAGGACACCAGATGCCCAAGCCCGAACTGCTCTTCACCAAGATAGAGGACGAGGCAATAGCCGCTCAGGTGAAGAAACTGGAGGACACCGTGAAGGCCAACGAGGAGGCCGCCTACGTGGCAGCACCCGTGAAACCCACCGTATCCTTCGAGGATTTTGAGAAGATGGACATCCGTGTTGGCCTCGTAAAGGCATGCGAAAAAATAAAGAAGAGCAAGAAACTCTTGAAGTTCACCCTGGACGACGGTAGCGGCCAGGACCGCACCATCCTTTCCGGCATAGCACAATGGTACGAACCCGAGCAGTTGGTTGGCAAGCGCGTCCTGTTCATTGCCAACTTCGAGCCCCGCAAGATGATGGGCGAGGAATCGCACGGCATGATACTCTCTGCCGTAAACTTCAACGGCGACCTCTCCGTAACCACCACCATTGACGAGGTGAAGGGCGGAAGCCAGGTAGGGTAGTGGTGCGCAAGATATACCCACAAAAACATTGCCCGGCGGCAGGAGAACTCTCCCCGTCGGGCAATGTTTTTATGGTAGGTTCTGCTTCCTATCTCTTCTTGCTTTCCAGTGTGATGAGCGGTATGAGCATCTCCTCCATGCTTATGCCTCCATGCTGGAATGTGTCGCGATAGTATTGAACGTAATAGTTGTAGTTGTTGGGATAGGCCAGGAAATCCTGGTTCTGAGCAAAGATGTACGCTGTACTGATATTTGGGGCAGGCAGACCTGCCTTTCGCGGTTCGCGTATCTCAAAGACCTCGCGAGCATTGTAGGCAAGGTTCTTTCCCAATTTATAGCGTAGGTTGGTGTTAGTGTTCTTGTCACCAACCACCTTCACTGGATTATATGCGCGGACGGAACCATGGTCTGTGGTAAGCACTATGCGACAATCCGTCTCTGCCAATGCTCTGAAAAGGTCAGAAGCGGCCGAGTGGCGGAACCAGCTTTGGGTGATGCTGCGGTATGCCGCCTCGCTGTTTGCCAGTTCCCGCACCATGCGGCTCTCTGTCCTGGCATGGCTAAGCATGTCTATGAAGTTCAGGACAACGACGTTCAGATCATAGTTCATCATGGAGGGTAACTGCTGGAGCAGTTTTTCGGCCCCGGAGGAATCGTTCACCTTGCTGTACGAGAAGGTGTGGCGTTTGCGGAAACGCTCCAGTTGTGTCTGTATCATAGGGGACTCGTTCAGGTTCTTCCCCTGTTCCGAATCCTCGTCTACCCACAGGTCGGGGAACATGGCCTCGATCTCTATGGGCATGAGTCCTGAGAATATGGCATTTCTGGCATATTGGGTGGCGGTGGGAAGGATGCTGCAATACATGCTTTCCTCTATGTTGAACACAGAGGCAATCTCTGGAAGTATTGTTTTCCACTGGTCCCATCTGAAATTGTCTATTACCACGAGGAAGACCTTCTTGCCCTGTTCCAAGGCGGGGAACACGTGACTTTTAAATATGTCGGTGCTCATCAGCGGGCGCGAATTGTCCTGTTCGTGGCGC
This sequence comes from Bacteroidaceae bacterium, assembly GCA_017628845.1. Taxonomy (GTDB): domain Bacteria; phylum Bacteroidota; class Bacteroidia; order Bacteroidales; family Bacteroidaceae; genus Physcousia. Next base: position 27,151 of record JAGBYI010000062.1, on the reverse strand, counting down.
ACAAGTGTCTGCATCCACTTCATATAGTTCTTGCGCACGAACTTGGAGAATTCATTGTTAGCCTCGCGTTTTTGCATTGCCAGCATTTCTTTCATCTCGCCAGCCACATCCTGCAGCTCCAGTTCCCAACGAACAATAGTCTTGTATACCTCCATCCAGTCTTGAATGGTAAGAGAATCGTTTATCTGCATGGTAAGCCTGCCGAAGTTCTGCTGGTAGGCCGTCTGTGTGGCTTCGCTGACTATTTCCCGGCTATGTATATTCTTTTTTAGGGAGAGCAGGATCTGTGTGGGGTTGACGGGTTTGATGAGGTAATCGGCTATCTTGGCCCCGATGGCCTGGTTCATGATGTTTTCTTCTTCGCTCTTGGTGACCATCACAACGGGCACGGCAGGGTGCAGGTCCTTTATTCTTGCCAGGGTCTCCAATCCGCTCAGTCCGGGCATGTTCTCGTCCAGCAGTATAAGGTCGTAGCGTTCCTTCTGGCACATGTCCAGCGCATCGTATCCGTTGCTGGCCGTGTCCACGTCATATCCCTTTTTCTCAAGGAAAAGGATGTGTGCCTTGAGCAGGTCAATCTCGTCGTCCACCCATAAGAGTCTGTATGTCATTGCCATGTTCTTGTCGTGTAGATGTTGGATAGTTTAGAAACCGAATGGGAAATCTTCTTCTTCTTCTTCCTCCTCTTCGGTATGCTCTTCTTCTTGTCTGATATCGCTTTCCTTCACTTCGTCCTCGCCGAGTATCAGGGTACCATCGTCAATGTGTAGTTCTGCTGGAACTTCTGCGGGTGCAAAATTCCTTTCGTAGAATGTCCGATAGTCTTCGAAACTGAACTTTGTGCCTATGAGTTTCAAATTCTCTTCAAGGATGAGCATGGAGCGTATGCCCTCCAGTACCTGTGCCATATGCCTGTCGGAATAGAGTTTCTGCACATAGGTATGAACTTCGTCATAACTAAGGAAACCCTTTACTGCCAACATGCTTATGTCTCCAAGGTCACTGATTTCCAGTTCAAAGTTTCGTATCATGAAGGACGTGAAGTTGTAGCGTGCCACTTCAAACAGAAGTTGGTCTTCGTCAAGTCCTCCTTTGGGATATGCCAGCACGAAAGCAAAATTCCCTAACCGCTCTCCGCTCAAAGTGTCTGTCAGGGCAATCGAATCAGAACCGGCTACGAAACCTTTCCTGCTCCATAGTGCACTGGCATCCCACTGTTCTTCATTGAGCAGGCGGCCTTCGCTTATCCCCTTCATTATTTCGGCGGCTAATTGTGCAATCTCTTCTGCCGAATACTTCTCGGCAAGCTCCTTAATAGATGCGAGGAAACCGTTTCTGTCGCCGGAATACAGTTGGCTCATAGCATATATGAACATGAAGCGTGCCATGTGCTTTCCTTCGGGGAAGTTTTCCGAGGAGAAGGCATATCCCTCTTTCACATGAGAGTAATCCTTCTTCAGGTATGCATTGTATGCATCGGCATAGATGGAGTCCTCAAGGTGTTTTCCGCCTCGTGCTATAAGGTCGTATTTCGGGTTGGCCAGCAACTGCGCATAGGGGGTTTGGGGAAACTCGTCGATTACCTTCTGGCGATAATATGCCGACTCTTCCTGCATCTCCATACGGCCATCTATGAGGAACAGGTGATAATATGCGTCCGCCACCTTTTCGTGCTCGGGATATTCACCGGTGAATCGTAGTAGGGTTTTTCTGGCAAGTGGAAAGTTGCCCAGCCTTTCCTGTTCAAGCACACCTGCCTGGAAGAGTGCATCGGCAAGGAGTTTGTGCGATGCCTCCATTTGTTCTTCGGTTACCGGTATTTGCTTAAGGTAGAATGCCTTGTTGCGTGGGTCGTTTTCCAGGCTGTCATTTGCCTCCTCTTCTTCATTGTACTCGTAGTCTGTACTTTCGGAGGCATCCTCCTCCATCAAGGCTGCCAGCTCGTCGGATATTTCTCCGCCGACGGCCAAAGTGCTTTTGTCCGCCCAACGCCAATAGTCGGTATTCCTTCTTTTGCCCCATTTGCGGAAGAAGGCGTTCTTGCCCTGTAGTACGGTATTGGGATTGCTGAAATACCACCCTTGTGCGTTCAGCGCATTTTGTTGTCTGTTTCCTAATGTCGGTGGCTGGGGCATATTGGCGCCAGGATTCTGGCGTCCGGAGGTCTCTTGCGCACCCTTGCGCTTTGCTTCCTCTTTTTCCTTTTTTATGTATTCCTTGGCCAATCGTTCTGCCACGGCCTCACGCTCGGACTCGGAGAGTTTTGCCAGAATTTGCAGACTGTCCTGCAATTCTATGACTTCCAGAGGTTCTGCCAACCCTTCAAGAGCCTGCGTGCGCAATTCCACTTCCTTGTATTCATCCTTCTCCTTGTCCATTGCAGAGAGGCATTCCTTATAGCAACGCGAGGCATCGACATAGTCCTCCTGTTCCCAGTATATTGATGCCAGACGCAGGAGGAGGGTGGATTTGGAACTTCCTCCCTTGCTTTCGAGAAGACCTTTTTCCCAGGCGTAGGTGCATCGCAAGGTGTCTCCGCTGTTCAAGTATATATTGCCTATGGCCAGATATATCTGGTCAGCATAGTCCTTGTTCTTGTCGCTCCGTGCCATACGCTGGAGTTTGTGTATCATCTTGCGTGTCTGTGTCTTGCTTGCCATTTCGGACTGGAGGACACGTGCGTTGAGGCTCATTTCGTATGGAGGATTGGCCCGTATCACCTTCTTCAGTGCGTTGTTAGCCTCATCCCTCAACCCCGTTTCTCTGCAGAGTTGTGCCAACAGATAGTTGAGCCTGGCCTTGGCAATATGCCCTTTCTGGTTCTCTATGCTTTTCTTCAGCAAGGGTATGGCCTCTTCGTATTGTTCGGTTTGGATAAGCCATGCTGTACGGCTGTTTTCGTATTGCTTTTGTATTTGCAGGCTGAGGCTGTCCCTCGACATCTTTCGCAAAACCTCTTCGGCATCATAGGGCCATTCCAGGGCAACGTAGCATCGTGCCAGCCATGCTCGTGCCAGATTAGCTATTTCCGGCTGGGTGGCATAAAGGCGTATGGTATAGTTGAATGTTGAGGCTGCCTCTATGAACTCTCCTTCGTGGAACTGGCTTTCTCCCATCATCATCCAGGCGCGCCATAGATAGGGATTGAATTCCTTGCGCGCAAGGTAGTCCTTAATCTCCTGGGTGCGTTTTTGCCCTGGCTTGATTTTTGGCTTCTTCTTGATGCTATGTAGTTTTATGGCTTTCTCGCACTTCTCAATGGCTGTAGTATAGTTGGACTTGCCCATTCCTGCAGTAGACTTGTTTGTGCTGATATACATGGGCAAAAGACTATTATAGTCGTCTTTGTGCCCTTCTATCTGCGCGTCCTGACCCTTTTCAAAGGCTACTTCGCCGTTGTACAGGATATTGTAGTGTGCGGTCAAGGAATGGTAGAAACGTGTCATGGGCGTGTTCTTTTTTGTTGAACACGCCACTAAGGCAAGGACGGATATTGCCGCCAGCAGCCAAGACTTTATTACATTTCCTTTCATTTGAGGTTTAAGAGTTGCTCCCGCCCCTGGGAGGAATGTTGAGGGTTGAACGTCCTAATGTGTGAGTTTGTGGGTTGATGTTTTGGTGTTGTAGGGACGTTAACCAACCATAAACCATAACGTACACCCCTGCCTGTTTATTGCCGGCGTTCGCCTATTATCAGGAAAACTTCATCTTTCAGTTCGTCGGGCAGTTCAATCTGCCTTAGTTGCAGGGAACGCACCCATCCTGCAACCTCGTCTTCGCGCATGGTATAGAGGACGTATCGGAACTCCTCTATTTCTGGTGGAAGGAATTCGTCGGAGGCAATACCTCGGAAACGGTCCAGTTCCTCGTCGTCATAATATTCCACATCCTTGCTTACGGCGGCCAAAAGGCTGTCCTTCTCGCACGTTTCGTGCATGCCGCAACATTCTGGGTCGGGATTGGTGATGTTGGAGTTTGGGGTGGGTATATCCTTGTCGCTCATAATTGTGTCAGTTTGAAGCCTGCTTTTTCCATGTCTTCCCAGAACTGGGGATATGACTTGCTTACCACTTCTGGGTTGTTTATGGCTATGCCCGTGCGTAGCAGGGAAACGGGGGCGAAGGCCATGGCCATGCGGTGATCGTCGTATGTGTCTATTGTGATCAGGTTGTCGGGTGGTGTGCCATTTGTCGTTTCCCCATCCCACAGCAGTGTGTCGTAGTCTTCTGCCTTCACAACAAAGCCCAGTTTCTCCAGTTCTCTTTGCAGAGCGGCCATGCGGTCCGTCTCCTTTATCCTGAGGGTCTGCAAACCTGTAATCCTGAAGTGTATTCCCAGCAGGCAACATGTAACGGCAAGGGTCTGTGCCAGGTCAGGTTGTCCCACCATGTCGCAGAAAAACTCGCCACGGGGTGTCTCTCCTTTGCTTATCCGCACGGTATTGCCCTCAAAGCACGTTGCTACTCCGAGCTCCCCGAATATTCTTGCAACCGACGCATCTCCCTGTAGACTTTTGGGGAAGAGGCCAGGGAGGGTGATGCTCGCATTCTTGTCTGGAGACAATGCTACCATCTCATACCAGTAAGAAGCGGCGCTCCAGTCATTTTCTATATAATATGGTATGGGTGTGTACGGAATCGGTTTTACGCAGATAGTTCTGTCGGAAACCCATTCTGCTTGGGCGCCGAAGCATTGCATGATGCATAGGGTCATGTCTATGTACGGGCGGCTTACTATTTCTCCTGATAATTCCAAGAGAAGCCCCTCAGCCAATGTCGGACCTATCATTAGCAGAGAACTTATGTACTGGCTGCTGACATTGCCCTTTAGAGTAAGTTTTCCTCCAGATAGGTTCTTGCCTCGTATTCTAAGTGGGGGGAATCCCTCCTTGTCGGTATAATGGATGTCCGCCCCCAGGTTTCTCAGGGCATCTACAAGTACGCTGATGGGACGATTGCGCATGCGTTCTGTACCAGTGATTATGTGCTCTCCTGCAACTGTTGCCAGCATAGAGGTGAGGAATCTCATGGCTGTGCCGGCAGCCTTTATGTCTATTGTTGGGGGCATGTGGCGCAGGGCATCAATGACTACACGACTATCGTCGCAATCCGAAATGTTCTCTATCGGCATGTTGCTTCCGCTCAGTGCCCGTATAACCAAAGCTCTGTTGCTGATGCTCTTGCTTGCAGGCAAAATGATGTTTCCATGTAGGATATCGGGAGCATCTATGAGCGTTTTCATGTCTTGTAGGGTGTTTTTCCTTATTTTTGCGCACAAATTTACAAAAATTATTTGGAGAATACAAAATAATGTCATACCTTTGCAACGCAAACGAGAAATCGGGAGCATCAGTACTAAAAGTTCGGGATGTAGCGCAGTTGGTAGCGCACACGTCTGGGGGGCGCGAGGTCGCAAGTTCGAGTCTTGTCATCCCGACTTAAAACAAAGCATCAGTAATCAATAGGTTATTGATGCTTTTTTCGTATGATCCATGAAGGTCTTTGGCGCTCTGCCTGATTTGAGTTGCTGGTGCGGTAAATAAAATAATGGTATATCACGATTGCGATATACCATTATTGGTGTAACCCGCTCGGGGTTCGAACCCGAGACCCCTTCATTAAAAGTGAAGTGCTCTACCTACTGAGCTAGCGAGTCAACCTGAAATGCTAATCATTTATTCATTAGCGGGTGCAAAGGTATGATAAAAAAATGGTTTTACCAAGCATTTAGGAGGAAAACTACAAGTGGCAACTCAATTATTGTTTATCGTGAGGGTTTGGCTGGGTGGGTAGTAGCTTACGTAATAACGGTAGAGAGATCTGCCAGGGGCGCCCTCGGTAATGAAGCCCTGGTTGTTCAAGTCGTAGTTGCGTTGGCAGGAGGGGCAGTTTGCCGTTCCTGCTACACCCAGTGTCAGGTGCTTGTATGTGCTGTTGTTTATGTGGCAATTGGAACAGCATAGGTCGTAGCACACAATTTTGCTTTCCGCCTCCATCATATTTGGAATTATGGGTAAGCCAACAATAAGCCCTCCACCCACGCCTAACCTGAAATTATGGTAACCTTCCAGAGCGGTTGGTGTAATGTAGTCGTCTACGGAAGAACTTGGGCTATCAATAACATATTTATTTGCACCAACAGGGTAGGTGATGGAGCAGAATTCTCCCAGGGAGGTGCATGCGCGGTGCAGGTTGGGCTTGGCGCTCACAGGGTTGTATCTGAAGTATGCCCTGTAGTTGCTGTAGAGGTTTTCTGCCTTTTCGCATGACGAGACAATGCAGGTTAGCCATAGGGCAGCAAGCATTGTAACTGCATTCTTTGCTTGTTTGGTATATTTCATTCAAGAAGTGCCTCCACGGCCTTGTCTATACGCTCGAAGTGGAAATCGCTGACGAGCGAGTTCATTAGTTGGGCAATCTCATTGTTGCACAGATTGCCTATGCTGCCTTCGTGGGTATGGCGGATGTCCTTGTTGGGCGTAAAGTTGCCGGCCTCTATGTCCATGCCTACCTTTTTGTATGCATCGCGGAAAGGCATGCCTTCGGTGGCGAGTCGGTTCACCTCCTCCACGGAGAACATGAGGTCATATCGTGGGTCGGAGAGAATCTCCTTGTTTACCTCCATCTTGCGGATGATATAGGCCGACATCTGCAGGCAATCGCGCAATTCCTGGAAGGCAGGCAGGAATACCTCCTTGATAATCTGCAGGTCGCGGAAGTATCCCGAGGGCAGATTGTTCATTATCATCATAATCTGCTGAGGCAGAGCCTGCAGTTTGTTGCACTTGGCACGGGTCAGTTCAAAGACATCGGGATTCTTCTTGTGTGGCATGATGCTGCTGCCCGTGGTGCATTCCTTGGGCAGACGTACGAAGGAGAAGTTCTGCGAGTTAAAAAGACAGGCGTCAAAGGCCATCTTGCTGATGGTGCTTGCCACAGAGGCCATGGCAAAAGCCACGTTGCGTTCCGTCTTGCCTCGTCCCATCTGGGCATAAACCACGTTGTAGTCCATGGAGTCAAAGCCAAGCAGGCGGGTGGTCATACTTCGGTCAAGCGGGAAGCTGCTTCCGTATCCGGCGGCAGAGCCAAGAGGGTTGCGGTTTGTCTGGCGATATGCCGCTTGAAGCATCATCATGTCGTCTACGAGGGATTCGGCGTAAGCTCCGAACCAGAGTCCGAAACTTGACGGCATCGCCACTTGCAAGTGGGTATAGCCGGGCATGAGCACATTTTTGTAGCGCTCGCTCTGTGTCTGGAGCTCCTTGAACAGAGAACAAACGTCTTCGACTATGAGTCGCAGCTGGCGACGGGTAAAGAGGCGCAGGTCCACCAGAACCTGGTCATTGCGCGAACGGCCGGAATGTATCTTCTTGCCCATTTCGCCCAAAGAGCGTGTGAGCATTAACTCCACCTGCGAATGTACGTCCTCTATGCCGTCCTCTATCTCGAAATCTCCTTGGAGTGCCTGGGAGTAAATCTCTTTCAGTTGGGCAATAAGTGCTGTCAGTTCGTCCTTTTCCAACAGGCCGATGCTCTCCAGCATGGTAATGTGTGCCATGGAGCCAAGCACATCGTCCTGGGCCAGATATAGGTCCAGTTCGCGGTCGCGTCCAACGGTGTACTTCTCTATTTCGGCATTTATCTCAAAGCCTTTGTCCCAAAGTTTTGCCATATAGTATAGTTGTTCATAAAATTCCGGCGCAAGGTATCGCCCATTGTGATGGGGCCATGCGCCGGATATGTCTTTTGTTTAGTAAGGAATCTGGGACAGGAACTGTGCCAGGCCTTCGGGAGCTTTCTCTAACTTGGACTCAATCATCTTGCGGATGAAGAAGTTGAGTTCTGCACCCAGGGTAACCTTCATTCGGCTGGTGTTCTCGTCTGAGGGAAGCATCTGTATCCACATGGTTACGCCAATGGGAGCGCCTTCCAGCTCCATCTTAACCAATTTGGGCTCTGCGCGCTCTACGATTCTCACGGTGATGTCGCCAAGGGGGCCGATGTGGCCAGACATGGTGTCCTGAGTGAGTTCCATCTTGCGGATGTTGTTGCGCAACTTCTCGAACTGCTCGGGAGTGGGGCGCTTGTCGGCAGGAACCTGGGTATTGATGATTTCCTCGAAGCGGGGGTCGTCGACCTTTTCCTTTAGCACCTCCAATGATGTGAGATTGGACAGGCGGGCATATACTCGTTCTACAGGAGCGTAGACCGTCTTGACCGAACTTTCGTATTTATTCATATACAAAGTTTTGATTACGTGATATAATTAGCCTTGCCATTCAGAGGGAGCCTTGCGCCACTGGTTAAGCAACTCTACCTCCTCCTCTTTAATGTAGCCTGTGGCAAGTGCCTGTGCAACAACTGCTTCGTAGTTGGTGAGGGTGACCAATTCCACGTTGGCGTCCTTGAATGCCTTTTCTGCAACGTCAAATCCGTAGGTGTATGACGCTACCATTCCGACAACCTCGCATCCGTAGTTGCGGATAGCTTCAACGGCTTTCAGGGAGCTGCCGCCGGTGCTGATGAGGTCTTCTACGACTACCACCTTGGTGCCGGGTTTCAGTTCTCCCTCGATGAGGTTCTCCAGGCCATGGTCCTTGGGTTTAGAACGAACATACACAAAGGGCATGTTCAGTGTGTCTGCCACCATGGCGCCCTGAGGTATGGCGCCTGTTGCTACGCCGGCAACGGCCTCGGCTTCGGGGAAACGCTCCAAGATGAGGCGGGCGGTCTGTATCTTGACAAAGGAACGGAGTTCGGGATAGGAAAGGGTCTTGCGGTTGTCGCAATAGAAGGGAGACTTCCATCCGCTTGCCCATGTGAATGGGTTGGTGGGTTGGAGTTTGATGGCCTTTACCTTGAGCAGCTTGTCTGCGAAAATAGCTTCGAGCGTTTTCATTTCTTGTATATTTTAGTGGTTTAACTTTGTTTCCTTGCAAAGGTAAGTATTTTTGTGGAGTTATTCCTCATAATCCGATATAAATTTCGCTATTTCATGCATTTCGAAACCGCGTTGTAGGGCAAATCGGATTATTTTGGCACGCGAAGCATAACTTCCGTCGTCACCAATGCTTTTGCGTTTGGAATTTATGACATCCTTGAGGATTTCCATATACCGTTGCTCATCTATGCTGTCCAGGGCCTCGCTTATGTCGGTATCTGAAATGCGGAGCATGCAAAGCATGGCACGTATCTTCACCCTGCCCCAGTGTGAGAATCTGTATTTGTCATTGGCGTAGGCAAGAGCGAAGCGGCGCTCGTCAATAAATTTCTCGTCGATAAGATGGTCTATGACTCTCTCCGAATCCTGCTTGGAAAGCCCCCATCGATAGAGTTTTTCATTAATGTCCGAGATGCAGTGCTCGGAAGCAGAACATAGGGCCATGGCGCGTTGCAGAGCCTGTTCATAGGTGAGCGTATGCGATGCGGTCTTTGCCATACTGGTCTTGTGATATGGTTACATCCTTGAATCCGAAGGAAGAAAGCAGGGACTTCATTTCATAGGCATAGGCCTGGTTTATTTCAATGCACAGCCAGCCGCCTGGAGATAGGTGTGACATGGCGTACGAAGCAATTGCGCGGTAGAAGATAAGAGGGTCGGTGTCGGGCACAAAAAGAGCGTTGTGTGGTTCATAGTCAAGTACGTTGCGTTCCATGTCCTCTGCCTCGTGAAGGCAGATGTATGGAGGGTTGCTGACGATAATGTTCCATTGCTTGTCGGTGTGGGATGGCTGTAAAATATTTTCGTGCATAAATACAACCTCGGCATTAAGATTGGCGGCGTTTTCCATGGCGATGCCAAGGGCGTCTTCGGATATGTCCATGGCCGTTACATGGCATCCTTCCAAAGCTATGCTGACTGCAATACATCCGCTGCCAGTGCCGATGTCCAGAACCTCGGGGGTGGCAATGCCATCTATGCTGTGGCAAAGTTCCGTGACTTTCTGCACCAGCAGTTCCGTTTCGGGCCGGGGAATCAATGCCCCGGGGCGCACGACGAACTTATGTCCGCAGAAGTGGGTATATCCCAAAATATACTGCACCGGCTCGTTTTTAAGAAGACGGCTGGTGATTTTAAGAAGTCTCGTTTGGTTTTCTTCCGAAATTTGGCTATCTTTGCCAAGCAATATGTCCGTGTGTGTCAGACCGAAGCACTCCTCCATAACCATACGGTAGAGAGCGTATCCTTCAGTGGCACCATAGTGTCGTTTGAGTTCTTTTAGGCAATTCATGCCACAAAGGTACGATTAAGCGAGCGAAATATCAAATTTATTTGTATATTTCCGAGTGAGAGAACCTTCGGATCGTCAGTGCCAGAGGTACGGTTAAGCGAGCGAAATGTCAAATTAGTTGAATATTTCCGAGCGGGAGTGTCTGGTGAACTCCTTGCACAAGTGATAAGGCGCCGCTCCATACTCCCGAATGGGGCTTCCCGAGGACCGAGGCCTGTCCTCCCGAGGACCGAGGCGAAAGAACCGGGAACTCTCGGGCCGGTCCTCGGGAGGGCATAAAACTGTGTTGCTGAGAGGCGGGCAGGATGTGTTTGGCGCAGAAAACGCTTGCTCCGTTTCCTGTCGTCGGAAAAATGTATCAACCAAGAGCAAACATAAGAAAAAAGTTTCTGAGATGACGCAAGACGAGAAGTATATGCAAAGAGCCATACTGTTGGCGCGACGTGGTGAAGCGGGGGTGGCTCCCAATCCCATGGTTGGGGCCGTTATAGTGAAGGATGGCCGTGTCGTGGGCGAGGGATTCCATCGCAAATATGGAGGTCCTCATGCCGAAGTGAATGCCGTGCGCAGTGTCCGTGTTCCTAAGGCCGATACAATATATCTTGGAGGTTTGGAAAATATCTCTCAGGAGGTCAAGCAATATTTCTCCCAATGCACCATGTACGTCACCTTGGAACCATGTTCTCATTGGGGCAAGACACCGCCTTGTTGCGACATGATAGTGGCGCACGGATTCAGGAAGGTGGTTATAGGTACCCAGGATCCCAATTCCAAAGTGAATGGAGAAGGAATCCGGCGTATGCGAGAAGCAGGGATAGATGTTCGTGTAGGGTTGCTGGAAGAGGAGTGCCGTGCCATAAACCCATCCTTCAACACCAGCCATGGCATGCTTCGGCCAAGGGTCACTTTGAAATGGGCGCAGATGGCAGACGGTACAATGGGGTGCCGTATGGAAACCGGACAAAGACTCCGCATCTCCACCCCATTCACAGAAATGCTTGTGCACCGCCTGCGTTCCCGTTGCCAGGCAATAATGGTAGGGACGAACACGGCCATCCAGGACAATCCCTCGCTAACCACCCGCTTGTGGCAGGGAAGGTCGCCACTACGTGTAACCATCGACCGCAAGGGGTGCTTGGACGGCACTGAGAAAATACTGGACGGCGGTGTCGAAACGGTTGTGTATCACAACGAAATCCTCTCGGAGATACTATACGACTTGCACAAGCGAGGCGTCCAGCACTTGTTGGTCGAAGGTGGAAGCAAGCTTTTGCAAAGTTTCGTGGACAGCAATCTGTGGGATGATGCACGCATAGAGATTTCTCATGGGGATATGGGCGAAACGCGCCACCTTGCCCAAGAGCAAAAAGTTGTTGCACCGACGCTGCGCTATGCAGAAGTATGTGAAGAATATCATGTAGATGGCAACAAATTGCTAATTTTACTTAATTCAAGGCACATTTGATGGGCAGAAATAGCAGAGATATGGAATAAATGCCGTACTTTTGCACCCAAATTGCTTATTATAATGTACACGAACACACAAAAAGGCATTATTGGATCGTTTTTGGCACTCCTGCCATTTCTGTTCACGACAGTACTGTTGACATCATGCTTATCCGATTCTGATGACGAGTCGCTCGTTGAGAGCAATACATGCTACGTTTCCAAGGTTTCGTTCAAATCTTTTAGGAAAGCGACCGTAACCAAGGCATCGGACGGAGTGACGGATAGTACCTTCTATACTACGTATTCGGCAGCTAACTGGGTGTTCTCTATAGACCACAAGAACCTTTTCATAGAGAACCGCGACTCCCTGCCTTGCAATACCGACCTGTCCAGAGTGGTCATGGATCTCTCATATACCGCCGGCATTGCATACTACCGTGCTTCGGATGCATGGGAGGAGGATCCATGGATACCCTATCAGTCGTCGGATAGCATAGATTTCCGCAAGCCGGTACATATCAGGTTGGTTGCCACAGACAAGACGGAGCGTAAGTACACTTTGAAGATAAATGTCCACACGATGGAAGGTGACTCCCTCCACTGGGAGGCGATGAAGGGCGACGACGCAGTAAGCGGAGTATATCCAATGAAAGCCCTGGCATGGAATAATGCGATGTCCGTACTGGTGAACGACGGAAATGCGGTGCTTCTGATGACTCATCCCTTGAGCAATACCGGTGAATGGACACGCCAGGTTACCGATCTCCCATTGACGGCAGACTTGAGCACTTTGTCCAAAGGGCCCAAGAACCTTTTCCTCAGTTCGAAGGATGGCTGCCTGTTTTCCAGTGCCGACGGTTTGTCGTGGACCAGATTGTATCAGCACGATGGACTCCGTCTTGTGGGTGTATCATACGACAAGCTCTATGCAAAATACAATGGTGTCATAAACAGCATCTACATAGGTGCTGATTCCTGGGCCATAGACCCATTGGACGATGAAGCCTCCTTCCTTCCTGACGATGAAATTGCTGCCTTGACCTATGTGCAGAATGAAACCTTGACCAGAATGGTTATAGTGGGCAACCGTGGTGTTGAGACGGACACATGCGGTCTCGTGTGGTCCAAATGCTGGACCGATTTTGAAGAGGAGGATACTGAGAGCTGGATGTACTATAGCCCAAGTTGGGACAATACTCATCCGTTGCCATTGCTGACTCAGATGAACCTCATGTATTACGACAATATGCTGATGATTGCCGGAGGCGAAAGTAAGGATGGCGAGATAGAAGCATTGGAGAGGTTCTATGTCAGTCAGGATAACGGACTTACCTGGTGGCGCCTGCAGACCATACTTCCACCTGCAGACCTCAGAGGTGTAAGCGGTCATCTGACGGCTGCCGTTGATGAGAACAACTTTATCTGGCTTTTTGCTGGTTCTAAGGTGTACCGCGGGCGTTTGAACCGTCTGGGATTTGCTCGCCCCGATATATTCTAAATATAAAAGACAGAGTTGAAAAGACTGTTTATCATATTGTTGCTCGCCTGTGGAATGAAACCAGCCATGGCACAGGAAATACTGGAGTATCGTTGGGATATAGGCGGAGGCTTGGGTCTTTGCTATTATCTGGGCGATGTCAACAGCACTCCGTTTTCCGGAAGCAGTATTATGACGGCATTTACGGTTAGGCGCAACTTCAATCCGCGAATGTCCTTGAAGCTCAATTTGGCTTATGGCCGTTATGCTGGGACATCAAAGGGATTCTATCTGCCGGAAGCGCCGGGTTCCATACAACAGGCGGTGGATGTGAAGTTCGGTGGCAATGTGGTGGACTTAGGCGCCCAGTTTGAACTCAATTTCTGGGGATATGGCTTGGGACCGGGCTACAAGAAACTGTCGCGCATCACACCGTATGCCATCTTAGGCATAGGTGCAACAATTGGGATAACGGACGACGGCAGCAGTTTAGGGGCGAACTTCCCCATAGGTGCGGGTGTAAAATATAAGGTTAGGCCAAGGCTGAATCTTATCTTTGAATGGACACACCGTTTTTCCACCATAGACAATCTGGACGGGGCACGACTTGACGACCCGTATTACTTGGAAAGTTCAGGACTGAAGAACAAAGACACATACTCGTTCTTCATGTTCACATTAACATACGACATTAGTCCAAAATTCAGACTATGCAACAATTAGACTATAATCGCATACCACAGCACGTGGCTATCATCATGGATGGAAACGGCAGATGGGCCCAGGCAAAGGGACTGCCGCGCACCGCAGGACACGTGGAAGGTGTTGCTACGGTGAAGAAGGTCACCGAAGAGGCTGTCAGACTTGGTGTAAAGTACCTGACGCTGTATACGTTCAGCACAGAAAACTGGAATCGTCCGGTTGAAGAGATAGAGGCGTTGATGAACCTTGTCCTCACGAATCTCGAAGAAGAGATTTTCATGAAGAACAATGTACGTTTTCGTATGATTGGGGAAATGGAGCGTCTGCCTCAGAGCGTGCAGAAGCGTCTTGCAGAATGTATCGGGCGCACCAGCGAGAACACAGGTATGACAATGGTAATAGCGCTCAGCTACAGCAGCCGATGGGAATTGGCCAGAGCCTCACGCCTTATTGCCGAAGATGTAAGGTCTGGAAACCTCTCGCCTGAGGAGATCACAGAGGATACCATAAGCCATTACCTTGCTACCGAATTCATGCCGGACCCGGAGCTTCTCATCCGTACCGGCGGTGAGTTGCGTATCAGCAACTATCTGTTATGGCAGTGCGCATATTCAGAGTTTTATTTTACAGACCAATACTGGCCGGACTTTAACGAGGAATCACTTAGAAGGGCAATCGCTGACTATCAGCAGCGCCAGCGCCGTTTCGGTAAAACAGGAGAACAGGTTTCAGATGAAGACTAAGATATACATTATTATATATATATTATTGCTATGCCTGACAGGCATTCCCGTGCATGCCCAATATCTGAAGCGTGACACTGCGGTAACCATTGACTATAGCCGTACGCCTCGCGAGGTTGTGGTAAAGAATATTGTTGTGGACGGTATACCTAATTACGATCCTAATATGCTGATACGTCTGTCAGGCATAAAGGTGGGTGAATCCATTACTGTACCAGGCAAGGAAATTACCAATGCCATTAAACGATATTGGAAGAACGGACTTTTTTCCAATGTGGCCATAAGCGTGGACTCTATCATCGGCGATTCTGCGTATCTGCACATTACGCTTGCTCCACGTCCGCGTATCTCCAAGATAAACTTCAACGGAGTAAAGAAGAGCGAGAGGGACGACCTGAAAGACAAGATGGGACTTGTGCAGGACAACCAGCTTACTCCCAATATGATAGACCGTGCCAAGATTTTCGGCCAGCGCTATTTTGAGGATAAGGGATTCAAGAATGCCGAAATAGAGATTGTGCAGCATGACGACCCTGCTGCTCCAGACAAGGTAATTGTTGACGTCAACATCAGAAAGAACGGCAAAATCATCATCAACAAGATTAACGTACATGGCAATACCGTCATATCGGAGAGGAAACTGAAGGGCAATATCATTAAGAAGGGTGTACTCAAGACCATACACCAGAAGAAAGGTTTCCATAACTTGTTCCGCAGCCACAAGTTTGTCGAGTCTAAATACAAGGAAGCCAAGGAGAACCTTCAGGCCTATTATGCAGAACTGGGTTACCGCGATGCCATTATTATTGCTGATACGGTGAAGCATGTGGATGAAAAGCACGTAGATGTGAATATCTATGTGGACGAAGGTCAGAGGTACTATCTTCGCAATGTTGAATGGGTGGGAAATACGGTGTACAACACCGACTATCTGTCGGCAGTGCTTAATATGAAGAAAGGTGATGTCTATAACCAGAAACTGCTTTCAGACCGTCTTTCCGCAGACGAAGATGCCATTGGCAACCTGTATTATAACAACGGTTACGTGTTCTACAGACTGGATCCCGTGGAGGTAAACATTGTAGGTGACAGCATAGATCTGGAAATGCGCATCTATGAGGGTCCTCAGGCGCGTATCAGTCATGTGAAGATTACCGGTAATGACCGTGTGTATGAGAATGTCGTGCGTCGTGAACTTCGCAACAAACCTGGCGACCTGTTCTCTAAGGAGGCTCTTGAACGTTCTTACCGTGAAATAGGCAGCATGGGACATTTCAACCCCGAAAACATACAGTACGACATCCAACCGGATCCGAACAATGGTACTGTGGACCTTGCATGGGGACTGGAACCCAAAAGCAACGACCAGATAGAATTCTCGCTCGGTTATGGTCAGACGGGTGTCATTGGAAAGATAGGCCTAAAGTTCGGTAACTTCAGCATGGCCAACCTTTTCAAGAAGGGCGGAATGCGCAGAGGTGTAATGCCTCAGGGCAATGGCGAGACCTTCAGTATCAGCGGACAGACCAACGGTTCGTACTATCAGCAGTATAGCATACAGTATGTGAACCCGTGGTTTGGAGGCAAACGACCAAATACGTTCTCTTTCAGTGCCTTCTACAGTAAGCAGACCGATATCAGCGACAGATACTACAATTCGGCCTATTACGATAATTACTATAACAATATGTATGGTTACGGTTACGGCTATGGCTACGGTTATGGTGGTAACTATGAGAACTTCTACGATCCCGACAAGTACCAGCAGATATTCGGCATATCCGTGGGGTGGGGTAAGCGTCTTCGTTGGCCTGATGACTATTTCCAGTTAAGTGCAGAATTGTCGTACATCCGTTATATGATGAAGGACTGGAACTACTTCTCGCTCATGTCCAACGGTAACTGTAATAACCTTTCTTTGCGCTTCACCCTGTCGCGCAATAGCACAGACAACCAGATATTTCCTCGCCGTGGTTCGGAAATCCAGCTTTCCGTATCGCTCACCCCCCCTTATTCTTTGTGGGACGGCAAGGATTATGCTAATTTGGCAAACAATCCTTCCAGCAGTACTTACATGAAGGAACTGCAGGAAAAATATACTTGGATAGAGTACCATAAATGGAAGTTCAAGGCGCGTACATTCACAGCCCTGTCGGGTCACAACAAGTGCTTTGTGCTCATGACCCGTGCAGAGATAGGTCTGCTGGGTTCATATAACAAGCATAAGCCCTCGCCTTTCGAGAACTATTATATGGGTGGTGACGGCATGTCGGGTTATTCTTCAACCTATTCTACAGAGACGATAGGCCTGAGGGGTTACGACAATGGTTCGCTCACACCGTCTGGCAATATGGGTTATGCCTATGCGCGTTTCTCGGTGGAACTGCGATATCCCTTTATGCTCGGTGCCAGCACGAACGTATTCGGCCTTATATTCGCAGAAGGCGGTAACTGCTGGAGCGATGTGGGCAGTTTCAATCCCTTCGACCTTAAGAAGTCCGTGGGTGTTGGTGCACGCATCTTCCTGCCCATGGTTGGTCTTCTGGGTATAGACTGGGCTTATGGTTTCGACAAGGTTCAGGGATCCGGTACTCCTGGTGGCAGCCATTTCCATTTCGTGTTGGGTCAGGAGTTCTGATAATCATATGCAAATCTTATATAAACTTTAAACGAGACCACTATGAAAAGATTGTTTTTTACATTGGCCATGATGCTGACACTTGCAACTTCCGCCAACGCACAGAAGTTTGCTCTCGTTGATATGGAATACATACTCAGGCACATTCCGGCCTACGAACGTGCAGGAGAACAGTTGAACCAGGTGTCCAGGAAATGGCAGGCCGAGGTGGATGCCCTCCAGCAGGAGGCGCAGACCATGTATAAGAAATACCAGTCTGAGGCCGTGTTCCTCTCTGACGAGCAGAAAGTCAAGAGTGAAGAGGCCATCATTGCTAAGGAGAAGGAGGCCAGCGATCTGAAGAAGAAATATTTCGGTCCCGAGGGCGAACTGTTCAAGAAACGCGAAAGCCTGATGGCTCCTATCCAGGACGAGATATACAATGCCATCAAGGATATCTGCGAACTGAAGGGGTATAGCCTTATTCTGGACCGTGCCTCCGATGCAGGTATCATCTTTGCCTCTCCAAAGGCAGACATCTCCAACGATGTATTGGCAAAGTTGGGCTACAACTGAGAATATCAAAGCAACATTAACTACAATAAATAAAACAAGACTATGAAAAAGATTATTTTGGCCATCTTGATGGTAGCACCCCTGTCCATCATGGCACAGAGCAAGTTCGCACATTTCAATTCTGCCGACATCCTTCCCAATATGAAGGAGTACACAACAGCCCAGGCAGAAATACAGAACATGGAGAAGCAGTTCGCTGATGATCTCAAACTCATGCAGGACGAAATGCAGAAGAAGTACGAGGACTACCAGAAAGAGGCTGCAAACCTGTTGGAAAATGTACGTGCACGCCGTGAACAGGAACTGAACGATCTCGGCCAGCGCTATCAGCAGAGTCTCCAGGACAGCCAGGCAGCCCTGCAGAAGGCAACTCAGGAGAAGATGGCTATGATCAGTGAAAAGGTGATGGCAATGGTAAAGAAAATCGGCGAGGCTGGCGGTTATGTCTATATCGTAGACATCAGCACCGGTGCTGTATCTTTTGTAAATCCTGCGCTAAGTACCGATATAACAGCACAGCTCAAGAAGGAACTCGGCATAACAGCCGCAGCCGCCTTGCCCGCAGCACCTGCTACACCTGCTAAATAATTATCAAACTAACATACGTATCCGCGATATTCGCGGATACGCTAACCAACCCCTACGGTCATGAAAGTGTTTCATAACCCAGCAGCGATCAAGATCTTCTTTCTCCTCTGCATTTGTTCCCTGTCCCAGACGCTTGCCGCCCAGCAGCAGGACTCTGTGGCCGTCGATTCCATTAAACCGCAGGTTGCGGTAGAACGCCCACGACCCAGGACTCTTGTCATGGGAAGCATCAGGACAAACACCATCTTGCTGAATATGCCGCAGTACAAGGCCATGCAGGCCAGTATGCAGGCTCTGAGGGAGCAGTACGAGGCCGAGGCCAGAAAGAGCGAGGAGGAGTTCCAGCGCAAATTTGAGGAGTTCCTCCAAGGCAAGGACGAGTTCCCCAAAACCATATTGGAGAAAAGGCAGAACGAACTCCAGAGCATATTGGAGGCCAATGCCAATTTCCGTATCAAAGTGCAGGAACTTCTGGCAGAAGCGGAAAAGAGCCTCATGACCGATGTAAGGGCAGAGATGACCGATGCAATAGCCGTTGTGGCTCAGGACAAAGGTGTCAGCATTGTCTTTGACCTTGATAATGGTAGTGTTCCTTATATTCTCAGCGGTCTGGCAGTGGATCTTACCGCTGACGTAATACAACTCTTAGGTATAGAGGAAGAACCCAGATAATGTCGTCTCCAATAGGAATTTTTGACAGCGGATATGGCGGATTGACCGTGTTGCGGACAATCCGCCAACTCATGCCTCAGTACGACTACCTTTATTTGGGCGATAATGCACGCACTCCATACGGTACCCGCAGTTTTGATGTTGTCTATGAGTTCACCCTGCAGGCTGTCCGCCGTCTGTTTCAAGAAGGCTGTCCTTTGGTTATCCTTGGATGTAATACCGCATCGGCCAAGGCATTGCGCACAATACAGCAGAACGACCTTCCGCAGATAGACCCTTCGCTCAGGGTGCTCGGTGTTATACGCCCTACCGCTGAGTGTATAGGTCAGATTTCCCAAACTCGTCATGTGGGCGTTTTTGCCACTCCGGGCACCATCCGCTCGCATACCTACGACCTTGAAATAGCCAAGTTGCATCCCGATATAAAGGTAACGGGTATAGCTTGTCCCATGTGGGTGCCTTTGGTGGAAAACAATGAGGCGCACGGTCCAGGAGCAGACTATTTTGTGGAGCAAAGGATCAATGAAATGTTCACGGCCGATTCTCTTATTGATTCTGTCATACTCGGTTGTACGCATTACCCATTGCTTTTGGATAAGATAAACCATTACATTCCTGCTGGAGTGAAAGTCATTTCGCAGGGCGAATACGTGGCCCACAGTCTGCAGGACTATCTTAACCGTCACGAAGACATGCGGTCTCGCCTTTCCCTTGGCGGCACTCTCCGCCTGTTTACTACGGAGCAAGCGGAGCAATTCAATGGAAATGCCTCCATTTTCCTCGACCATTGCGTAGAGGCAACGAGAATTACTCTTTAGTCAGACTAAAAAGCAGCATGCCCTGCAAAGCAGTAGAGCCTTGAAAATGACTCAGCATTGCTTTGCAGGGCATGCTTGTCTATGGGATTAGCAATTTTCGACCTTATAACCTATTTTCTTCTGCAAAACCTCAAGTAGTTTTGCAAATTCGGCAGGTTTGCCACTTACCATTGTTGGCCAATTCGTTGCGATAACGATCTTCTTGTCCGCCAATTGTATTGTTGGGATATCGGCACGGCGACCGAAGAAGTCTACTGCTCCTTTTTCGTTTAGTAATTCCAGGTATTTTTCATAATCCATAAAGACCCTGTCCATGTTCTTCTTAAAGAAAAATGCTTCTTTAAGACCCTCATGCGTTGTCGTTGGATGCTCGTTGACATAGTAACTAACCACATCATACACGAACTCTGTCTTCTTGGTATATACCTTGCCATTGAAACGATACGATGAAGTGTCGCGATTTCGTTCTCCAGGTTTTTTCATTGGGCCATCAAAAGCCTTTAGATTGGTAACGGCAGAGAGTTCAAGGATAGAGGAGACTATCTTCCCTAATTGTTCGTCGTTATTTATCAGTTCCGCTATCTTGTTGAGCAATAACGATACGCTAAATGCGCGGCTACTCAGGAATGTCTCTTTCTGACACATACGATAAACGATCTTCTCCCATACCTCGTCAAACTCATCTGCAGAGTCAAGTGACACTTGCTCCATTTCGGTAAGTGGACGGAGTTTCAGTTTTGAGGCAATCTTTTCGTTCCAAGCCTTAAAGTCCGGCTCTTCGGTCAATTGATTGTAAATATACGGATAAGCAATCTGCATGCAAACCATTGCGAAATTTAGCACTTTTGATTCTCTGTCGTATGTTACTTCCTCTTCATTTTGCGAACTACACTGTGTTTCGTTGATAATAGAAATCAGTGCAAGAGTGTTGGTCAGACGCTTTAGCGAGCGAGGATTGGAACCCACCGACAAATGAGCTATCTCTGACAAAGTTTCTGCCAACGAATGGTCGTCTAACTCCTGTTGAGTAAAAAACTCGATTTTACCCAATGCATCTACCAGGAATGTGTCAATATTGTATGAGGCTACGGGCATTGAGAATGGCAGTTGGATGATTTTGTCAAAGAAAGAACGAAACTCCCGCTCATTTGCGTCTGTCAGTTCTCCGAACTTCGGTTTCAGTCCCTTGATAACCACGTCGTAGTCTATTGCAAGCACAAAAACACATCTTTCAAGGTCAAAGATATTTTTCAACAGTTCCAATATCTCTACTGCTACTGGAGGGTCTATTCTATCAAGGTCATCTATATAAAATACAAAACCGCATTTAGAAGTGTCTTGAAGTAAGGCACTGTCAATAAGTTTTAGTATCTCGTTTTTCAGTTGGATTATGTCTGATTCTGCCTGGACAACATTGCTTTCAAGCAATTCATCGACAAGACCGCCATCTATTCCAACTGCACCAGCCGCCACTTTTGTTCCGACTGTAGCCATCTTCTTGAAAATAGAACCTATCTTCTTCTTGCTGTCATTCCAATGCGACTGATTGGGATTCAGTGCACCAATCTGGTTGATTATTCCCTCAAGAATAGATATAATGGCTTGTTGCGGAGTCTTCATCAAAGAGTACTGCCAAGTATTAATCCAAATAGGGAAATAAGATGCGTTTTCTGACTCACACAGATTGTAACGCAACAAATTCATAAGTGACGTCTTTCCGCTTCCCCATTCACCCTGCAGTGCGATTGTTATTGGGGTATCAGTTAGACGTATGTACTTAATCAAGGCCTCCTGGTATACTTGAATACCAAAGAGGTCTTCTTGTGTGTGTTTGCGAGGAACATCTATAATACTTGATTTCATAGTAATAAGTTTTTATTATTTATAGTAAGTAAACCATAATTGGTGTTTTTAATTGATACCATATAGTCTCAATAATTTTTAAAAATAGCATTTCCCAATCTACTCATCAGTATAGATATTCTCTATATGCCTACCTGTTGTAGTGTGAATTAACGGCACAACAATTTTTCCGCGTTTATCTATTGCTCCCCATTTGCCATTCAAACGCACAGAAGCTTGACCTTGATAGAAGTCTCTTGCTTCATCATATGTTGGCGGAACAATTTCTATCCCCTGTCTATTAACGAAACCAATACCCTTTCCTCGAACTCCAACAATAATCATATCTTCCACAAACCCATTTCCGAGCCAATCATAGCGTGGAGGTATTAATTCGTTACCATCTGTATCTGCAAGACCATATTTACCATCTAGCGCAAAGGAGTAAGTACGCACCTCTCCATTGTTTATAAATACTTGGTCGTATTTTCTTGCCAAAACTTTATAAACCGAGAAATCCTCGACAGGGTTGCCTTCAAGGTCAATAAATCCCCACTTTTTTTCAAGTTCCGCCACCAATATAGTTTCATGATTTTCAATGCAATCATATATGGGGGGTATTGCAACTCTTCCTGTTCGGTCTATACATCCCATCTTTTTATTTATCCTTATGCAAGCAAGCCCGTTAGCTTTGTAATTCTCTGCGTGGTCATATATACAAGGAACAACAAGATTACCATTTCGGTCAATATAGCCCCACTTTATACCTTTGCAAACTGGAGCCATTCCGTTCTCGAATACCCCCACATCGCTATAAATACACGGAATTACTCGATAGCCTGATTTATCTATAAATCCCCACTTGCCACTAACTCTTACGGGAGCTAACCCTTCGTCAAAGCAGCCGACCTCCTTGTATTTACAAGGGATAATAGGTCTATTGGTTTTGTCTATAAATCCCCAACGATTATTGATTTTTACTGCAGCAAGCCCTTCGTAAAAGGAGTTTGCATCAGAATATGTGCAAGGTATCACCTCAACTCCTGTTTTATCCACAAATCCCCAACCATATTTACTCCGGACAGCTCCAAGACCTTCGCTAAAAGGCTTTGCTCCCCAATATTCTAAAGGTGTTATCTCTTTGCCCTTTATATCTATATACCCGCACCTCTTTGAATCTTTTTTACAAAAGATTGCTCTTTCCTCGCAAAAATTGTAATCATAATACATCTCTCCAATATAATCCCGCAACAGAAGGTTGCAACAAGGAACAATCTCATTACCTCTTTCATCTATGAAACCATAACCATTCCATCTTTCAACGACTAAAGCACGTCCATCGAAGAAGTGATGGACTTCATAGTATTCACAAGGGATAATCTCTTTTCCTGTTTTATCTATGAAGCCACATTTATATTCACGCTCTACATCATCGAAGATTTTAATGGGGGCAAGACCATTCTGAAAATGTTCTGCATTCACATATTCAAATGGGACAATAATATTGCCTTTTGTGTCAACAAAACCAGCCCAACCATTTAGCGAAACAGCAGCAACTCCTTCTGCGAAACTGCAATCATCGTATATAAATGGCGATTTATACCAAATTACAGTTTGGTTTTCTCTTTTGCCATTACTTTTCCATTTCAAATGGCATTTTCTCCCATTATATGTTATATTCCATACGATTCTATTGCCTGTATCAATCTCCTCATCGCCAATCTTTATAACAACATTGGCATAATGAAGTTGTAGTTTTTTCGGACCAAACTCTCGTGCGTTGATTTTTATGGTAAAGCATCGGTCTGATTTACAGCGTATAAGTCCGGGCGCATATTTTGTTGGGTATTCAGTAACTATTCTGCCCAATTCAACAGATGTAAAATCGGACTCTTTGTAGGGTGTTTCACTTCCATCCACCTCAATCTTCTCAATAGAACTAAATCCCGAAACCTCTTCGTGTTTTAGATATACATCACTATCTCGCTCAAATGATACCCACCAGCCGTATAGTGTGATTGTTTTCCATGCCATAGTTTATCTATTGTCCTAATATCCACACTTCTTCACCGTCAGATCAGTGTCGTATTCCTTTGTAATATCGTTTTCAAAATGCCTGTTAAGAACATCGGCAATGGTCTTTGCTATTTCTATGCGACGAGAATCCCACAGACAGGCACTCCATGCAATGCGCAGGATGATGTTGTTTTCACAACCCTTGCCTGGTTCAAATTTACGAGCAAAGATATTGGGCATACTGCAATTATGATAACGCTGGTGGTCCGAAGTCATTGCAAACTTCTCCTCCAATTCTGCTGTTAGATCCTTAAAGAAAGCTTTGTAGGCCATTACATCCTTGACTATAAGATTCTCGCCTTCGAAGTTTTCTTCTCCTTTTGGTCCACCATTAGAGAAATGGAAAATGGTTGGGTAACTTGGTTCATTGGCTCCGCTGGCAACCATAGGAGTCAGTGTCCAGCTACCTTTGCGTGTGGTCAGCCGTTCCAAATCCTCCATGTAGAAGTGTAGGTTTTCCTCCTGGCTATAACGGTCTTCAAAAGAATAATATGAACGATATGGTCTCAATTCACCTAATTCACGACTGATATAATTAAAACCACCAATGAGTGCTATGTAATATGAGAAATTGCCTATGCATGGCTCTATCACACTTCCTGGTGACACGATAGTTACCTTGGATCCTCTATCTATGCAACAACCATATGGACGATTTACTATAAAATGTTCTACGGCCAGTTTGTCTTGAGGATGTTCGTCTATGGTTTGTGTAACAGCAAGGTTTATCAACCTGAAATTATTGGATCTTTCCACGGCATCTAAAATGTCATCGGCCTTCATGCCCATCCTTGCCTGAATGTCGCATACGGAAAGGTGCTGAGGAACAATTTGAAAACCGGTTGGGCGGTCAAACTTTCGTTCAAACGCCTTATGAAGTTTCTTGGTGTTTTTCGCAATTTCGTTATCTTTCTTCTCATTCTCCATTGCCTCTGAGAAACCAGCACCCACAAGACCAGCAGGGACGGCAAAGATAGCAATCCCCAGCAAACCTATCACACATGCAATCATTCTACCAGCAAATGTAATTGGTGGTGTATCGGCAAAGCCGCCTGGGTCACCGATATACTGCGCAAAAGCCCATACCACAGAGCGCAAGCCATTGTCATATACATCTGGTTGTGCGTTATTCTCGTAGAAGAATAATACAAACGAGAGCATCAGCGTTATGATTACCAGGAACTGCAGCGATACCCACATCTCCTTGGCTTTAGAAGATAAAGCCTGTTGCAGCAGGCGAAACGAATGCATATATCGGAACACGCGGAGCAAACGAACCACTCGCAACGATTTCAGTACCGAATACGGCAGAGGAAGGAACAGAGACACATAGAATGTATATGTAGAGAGAATATCTATCAGGCCATAGAATGTGAAGCAGTACCTTACTCTGCCCCAAAAGCCTTTATATCTCTCGTCCAGTTCGTCGGCCGCCCATATACGCAACGTCACTTCAATGGTGAATGTGATAACAGTAACAATGTCAATAACACTCAGCACGCCCTCCCAAAATGGAGGTATGTCAAAGGTGGATATAAACACCGACAAGGTGCTGACAACAATAAGGCCGATGATTATGTAATCAGGATAGTTTTCCCATTGCCTGGTGCGCAAGTCGTTGTCAAAAATGCGTGCCAAACTCTTTTTAAAGTCTTTTATGCCAGTCATTGCTTTGTTTTTCTATGATTATGCTAATGGCCTTCACCATTGAATGAATTGGTAAAGTATGGTTGTTCCCCTTTTGTCCTTCATACAAAGGAAGATGAATAAATAAAGTTTTCATTTCAGGGCGTTCATTACATAACAGCAACCCTTCATAGTAGAGTCGGTTACAGACATACAGTCCACAGGTGTTTGAAATCATCACCGGCACACCTGCTTCCTCTATTGCTTTGTAAAGTGACTTTATGTCTGTGTTTGTGAAAAGGGCAGGCGGCTTTTTTGCATCAATAGTCTCCTCGTCAGGTATATATCCGTCGTTGTCGGCATTTTTTGAGTCCATCATGTTTATGGCGATACGCTCTAATCTTACCTTGTCGCTGCCTCCTGACTGTCCAAGCATGATGAGAAGGTCCGGGTCGTGCCTATCTACTGCATCCCGCAGAGTCGCTGCCACGCGCCTGAAACTTACTGGCATTGGTTCTATTGCAACATCAATACCAATATATTTTTGGGCAGCAACCTCTTCGGCTGCCACCCATGATGAGTTTTCTGTATACTCTCCAAACGGCTCAAAGCCAGTAATGAGTATTTTCACGTTGCTTGGTCTATGCTATATTTTGTCTTGTAATATACCGTTTTGGGAACAATGGCCTCAACTTCCACCCACAGATAGTTGGTGTATCGCATACGCTCGTTTTCAAAACCAAGATATATTGTCCTTGTTCCCTTCATGGGTATGCGTCCATTGCATGACTGGGTGCCAACGGTAGAATAGTCAACATCATACTTTAATTGCGATGCTGGCTTCTTGCCATCCTGAAACAGTTTTGCCTGTGCCTGATTGCGGAATACATACATATTGCAGTAGGCATCCTCGTCGCGTATAGGCCTGTTATCGTCAAGTAGCGCATTTAGCAATCCGTTGCTTGTAGATTTTTCATACAAGGGCAGGCCAAGGAACTTTACACGCGAGTAGGTACTGTTAAGATTGTCATGAAACTCTCCATCTTCATCGCAGTTGCTCTCGCTGGTGTCAATACGCATGGAATATAGAATATCCGTTGTGCCGGCAGGAACCTGCACTGCCACCAATGCCTTTGCGCCTCCGCCAGAGAAGGCTGCCTTGATTTGTCCGCGCAAGGTAAACTTGCGTGGTTCCTCAAAGCATTTATTCATAAAAATACCTGGCACACCCTTGGCTCCGAAATCTCCCTTTGAGCACTCCGCCTGTTCTGTATCTATGGGTGTTGGTGAAGTCAGACGTGACAAATCCGCTACATTATACTTGACATACAAATCCAGATACTGTGCCTTTGTCGGGATTACTTCCACAAGGTATATGGCGGTATTCCTTATCTCCATACTATGCTCCACCGATGTCTTGGCAACAAAACTGTTGAGCACACTGCGACTGTTGGCATTGCTTATCTTGAGAGTAAATCTTTGCTCAGAACTTGCCACGACATTCAGCGTTTCGCCCTTTTGAAGATACACGGGATAAACCTCTGCTGCTTCTATAAGCATATCTGTATGGTTATATGCCGTAACTACCGCCTTCTTTATGGCATCGCTGCTTTTGCTAACAATCTGTTCTCGCAGATTCTTGACACGGGTTTTCAGCGTCTCGCAAGCGCTGGCCTGTTCGGGTGTCACATCCATAGGATTGTAGTCGTAGTACAGTTCTTTGCCAATGGTGTG
>JAGBYI010000012.1 GCA_017628845.1 Bacteroidaceae bacterium | reverse complement strand
TCGCACGCCCAAGGGCATGCATTCACCAGTATCTGGTTGTCGCTGTACATGGTCACTGTGTCCAGATGCACAGGGCCGTTGACTATGATTCTCTTGTTGCTCATTGCTGTTGTTTGTTTTGCTTATGTCAGTTTCAGTATGGTTATTGTGTTCTCGAATCTGCGGTTGCCGTTCTTGTCGGTGAAGGAGCGCTGACGTATTTGTCCCTGCATGCAGTGCAGTGCCTCGGCATCCAGCGGCTGTGCATCGCGTGCAGCATCGCCGGTAAGTTCGGCATAGAACTCGTCAAGGCCTGTGGCAAAGACGTATCCCTTGGAGTAGAACGCCTTCTTTGTGCCATCCTGTGCCGTGTACTCACGTGTAACGAGCGGTCGCTCTTCGATAAGTTTCAGAAATCTCTTTTCCATGTGTGTAATGAATCTAAAAGGTTAAACTTGCATGTCTTCGGAGAGTGGCCACCCCTCGTTTTTGTTTCGCTGATGCAATGATACGGTTAAGCGAGTGGAGACCAAAATGTGTTTTGAGTATCCCGAGCGTGAGTATCATCGCGTTTTCAAACGCAAAGGTACGACACAAAAAAGCCGAATGGAAGTGAATTCCACTCGGCGTAAAGTTCTTGGGAGTTTCTTGTAAAGAACTGCCTGTATATACCCCTCGCCGTAAAGTTTTTGAGAAAATCCGTAAAGTTTTTGAAAGTTTTTCGGGAGTTTTATGAATAAATGGTATCTTTGCATGTAACCCAACGCAAATAACATCTCCCTACATCTCCAATGCCATGGAAATAAAAATAGAAACCGACCTGAAAGAAGTCTTCCGCCAACTCGAAGCCTCGGGCATGAACCCGCGCCTGTGCACCATACCCGTGCCCTATTATAGCGGAGGCATACATGCCGGCTCACCCGCTATGCCTGGCGATGTCACCGTAGAGGAGCATATGTTCATGACCGGCGACGTGGTCATGGCAGGGCGCACCTACATAGTGGAAGTAGTGGGAGATTCCATGCGCGATGTGGATATCATGCCTGGCGACCAACTTCTGGTAAGGCACATAGAAGACCCCTCCATCGTTCGCGATGGCGATGCCGTAATAGCATGGGTGGCAGGGCAGAACACCGTAAAGGCCTTCATGCGCGATGAGCAAGGCAAGGCATGGCTCGTGCCACGCAACCCGAAATACGCACCATTCCCCGTCACCGGGGACATGTGCATCACAGGACTGGTTCTGCGGTGCATCAAGTCAAACACCTCGTCCACCTATGCCGACCTGTCGCGCATACTGAAAAAGGCCCAACTGGTGCCAGAGCCAACCCCTCCCTCAGAGAAAACCATTGCCAATGCCGTGCGCCACATCTCTGACTCCGTGTCCAACGGACGCCAGTGGTTTGCCGTCTACCGTGCCCTGGCAGATGCTGGAGCCATCCGCGATAACGACTTCACCACCTTTGCCGACCTCGTTGCCAGCCTGCTCCCCGAGCATCCCTGTCTGCCCGTGGTGTCTGAAATGCGCCGCATGAACGTGCAGAGTTTCCGCAAGCCCCTGCACCTTTGGAAACCCTATGATGCCCCCGTATCGGGCAGCATCTTCGAGAAATATGCCCGCCTGGCACAGGAAATGAAGGAGAGGCTGGAGGGGTAAGGGGAAGAGAGGTCCCTAATACAATGAACGCATGATTTTGGAAAGTTGTACGGCCCTTTACAAGAAAATATTTTCACGAATATCTATATATGCTATGAAATCTGATGTATTAAAAAAACTATTGTTTATTTTCTTCCT
>JAGBYI010000006.1 GCA_017628845.1 Bacteroidaceae bacterium | reverse complement strand
CGCGCAGAGCTATATCCTGCATCGTGTTCGCCGACACGTCAGGTCCCATTCTTAAAATATTCAGGACAGTGCCTTTGGGGATCCTGATTAGATCTTCCCCGACAACGAAGGGGAAATTGCTTACATCCACTTCAGGGTCTTCCAGTGATTGCAGGGCGGTGAGTGTGCCGTACAGGTCCTCCAGGACAGTAATATTAAATACGGTAGCATAGTCATACTCGGTTTCCCCGTATCTGACATGATTCAACTTCACCCGATCAACAAAATCAAACTTAACGGCACACTGCCAATACCACATACCATGAGCTTCAATGGTAAAAGTCATCGGTTCAATGTCCAGAACACAATGATAAGGTTTCTCGCCTGACTCCGGGCTCATACCCGTCAGCCGCTCACCTACATAGTTCGCGACTCCATCGACGGGCTTAAGCGTGGCCGTGGCGTCGGCAACCTCTGGAGTGAGGGCGTGGAGTTTTACGGATGCACCCGCATCTTTCAACGCCTTCTTGATTGCTGCCGTGACTTCAGCCTTCTTTGCGTACGCCTCGAGATCAACTGCAGAGACGGCGAGGGTCACTTCCTGCGGATCATCCTTGCCGTAGGCTTCGTGTACGCTGTTCGTGACCTTCACGCGGATTGAGTTGTTTATCGTGCGCACACGCCCCTTGGAATCGTACACGCGCACGGTTGCGGCATGGATGCCAAGCGGCATGCGCTGCGTCTCCGCCGCCGAAAACGCGAACGGACAGACAAGCTCGCCCGTCGCGCTTGCCGGAAACGAACGCTTGAAGCCCAAAACCTCGACCTCGACGGTGCATCCGGAAAGATTGAGGTTTGAGGATGTGACAATTTTTAGCGTAAATCCTGCGGATCCGCGGAAGTCGGTATCGTCGCCTTTGTAGATAACAGGTATAGCCATGGATAAGCCTTTCTATTTATAGCCGTTCAGTCAATTGCCGGAGATTCGTCAGGATCCGGAAGCAGCTGAAAAACAGTCCCCACCGGTATGGAGTTCGTGCCGCGGTTGACAACACGCGGAGCGTCTATCGATTCATTCAGCGCAACGCTGCGCATCAGATTCATCCGTGCCGTCTGCGTGATATTGAGATCTTCATTTTTGAGAAGCGCATCGATGATTGAATTTTCCATCGAGTTCTTGACGGCTCTATCAGCAGCCGAACCATAGCCGACGAAACGAAACCGCCACTCGCCGACAGGCGGGCGGTAGTCGCTTTGGATCAACGCCGCAACGGTCGCCGCGTTGGTGCAGACGCTCTCCGTCATACGGCCGTAAGCAGGCGACTCGTCAACACTTCCCAATCCCAAAAGACATCCGACCGCAGTGCTCATAACATACTCAGAGGATAGCGCCGGGCATACAACCGTAGAATCAAAAAAGCCCGATTCATTCCCCAGCACACTGCCGTCGGTCTCGCTTATGCTAAACCGCCACACCTTCCCGATCCGGAAGAAGCAGTTTTCAAAATGCGAATTTCGGGTCACTGACTTGCACATCCCGGTCGTCGCCAAATCAAATACCGTATCAAAAGAGTCACTCGACTCAATTATTGCACCGGCTGACGACATGGACCCCTCGGGTTCGTCCGAATACTGCTGAGAAACTCCGCCGATAACAAAACATTTTTCAAGAACGCAGTATTCAAAGAGCGCT
The DNA here is from genome assembly GCA_017628845.1 of Bacteroidaceae bacterium. GTDB lineage: Bacteria > Bacteroidota > Bacteroidia > Bacteroidales > Bacteroidaceae > Physcousia. The sequence goes on along the minus strand of JAGBYI010000006.1, from coordinate 35,968 downwards.
GTCGCATAATTGCTCATGACCGGATTGTTGGATGCGTCGATGTCGCAATCAAGAAAAAATACCGCAAAAAATACCGGTCGGTTCATCTTTCTTGACACCATGTTGCGAAGTGTGCACCCCTTAATCGAACTAAAAGGGTATGAGCAGCCCCAATAACTCCGCAACCCCTCCCCGTCTATGACAGTCTTCTCTTTGCCGTAAGGCGCAACAAGATGCACCCGATACGCAGGATAATCAATATTGGACCAAGAGCCTGTCGAACCGCCAAGAACCGATGTCGGCGCAAGATGAATGCCCGGCAGGAGGCAGATCGTCGCATCATGGTTTGTGACCGCCGCATAAGCCCCGTCGATCGTGCGCTTGGCCGTACCGAGTGTTGTGCCGGCGTAAGAGTCGTTTCCGTTTACACAGTCAACATAAAGATCGTAACCGGCAAGCATCGGGTCGGATGCGCCGCCCATGCCGCCGGATGAAGCCGTTGTGCCATTAAAACGGATTTCTGCGGCGTTAAGATTCAGCACCCCGTCGGCATAGTATATGGGCGCATTCGTCTCTGGCGTTTCCCGTTTGGCCCTTATCGCGAATGTGTTGTTCTGGCCGTAGGCGACGAATTGCCCGTTGATCCATGTGGCCTTGGTGAGACCGGTGCGATTGGTGAAGGCATCCGTGCCTATTGCGACGACCTCGGACATGTCGGATGAGTTCATCAGAGAGCGGAACCCGATGCCGATGCAGTCGGTGAGGTTCGACGAATACGCGCCGGCCGCCGCGCCCATGAAATCGGTGCGGACAATCCCCGTCGCTTCACCTCCGGCACCTGCGCCCATTACCGTGGAGCGGTTGCCATCTGCGTTGATGCCTGCGATATAGCCGAGCCACGTATTGAAGTCGCCCGACATATCGGCGGCATGAAGGGAGCAAAAGGTGAGAGCGAGGGCGAAGGTGAGAGGGAGAGGGAAGGGGAGAGATTTGGGGTGGGACGTGTGGGACACATCTCGCCTGAAATAAGACTTGAAGTTTAACATCTTGATTGCCTTTCTTTACTCGATAATGTCGTTCAATCCGCCGCCGCCCGTGCCGCCGTTGCCGGTGTGTGTGTTTGCGTGGTTTGCGGCATTTGGGCAGCCGTCGCTCTTCCAGTAGGAGACATTGCAGACGCCGCCGCCCTTTAAGGTTTCACCGCAGACGACAACCGAATCTTCCGTCGGCTCCTGGCCATTGCACGGTGCGCCATGGCTTCCATCAATGTGGCTTTCCCCGTCAAGACGCCTGCCGCAGTCCCAGCAGACCGTACGAGAGCCCCACGAGCGGAAGACCTGCTTGCACGTCTCGCAAGTCCAATTGAAATCCCATTCTTCAAGATGCGGCGAGGTATGCTTGCAGATGACATACGGATCTGCCGGAAGCTCTTCTTCGGGACCATCCGGATCGGGGAGCATGGGATTCGGCGCAAGCGGGCGGTCCGGCGGCTTGGGGATCGACATGCAGCACGCGTTGCAGTAATGACCGCCTCCGCAGGTTGTATGCGGCTCTCCGTAAGTGCAGCTGCAGCCGCACTTCCAGCATCCCGTCCTTGGCTCTCCGCACCCGATGTTGTGCTCGCCAACGGAACCGACGTACTTTTCCTTTATCGTCACGCCGCAACGGGTGCAGAATGAGCTGAGCCGGTAGTTCACGAACACGGCAAAGCATTTTTCACAAGTCCAACTGCCGATCCTCTCTCTTGCGACATCGACAAGATGCGCGCGCGTTTCCTCTCCGCAAAGGCAATCGCAAGAGTTTTTCATATAGCGATGGCCGTCGGTGTGAAGCATTTTAACGCCGCCGACGACGCAACCGCCGTCGCAGTAGCATCTATCCGCGCGCCACAGATGATTGTTGCGGTTTCCGGCGTCAAGCCGCACACCGTTGCGCCAGATGTAGCCGCAAACCGAACACAGCCCGCAGGCGTTAAGATAATCGTCCTTGTGCTTCGCACCGCAAGTGCAGGTGCAGGCATTGACGGCGGCCATGGGCGGCCATTCGTGACCGCCCTCGCCGCTTCCAACGAGTTTTTTCTTCTCGCATTCGCAATGGCAACGGTCGGCGGCATTCTGTGCCGGATGATGGAGAGTCAAGTCGTTGGCCCAAAGCGACGCGGTATCCTTGCCGCACAGTCCGCACTTGCAGCCGCATCCGTGTTCTTTCGCCGTGTGGTCTGCACCGGTCGCTTCCTTGAAGCCGATTTCGTGGCCATCCTCGGTGGCAAGGTGTCCCAGCAGATCCGTGCCGGTTCGCTTATGCTGACAGATTTTCGGGCATGTGTCGGCGGACTTAGGATGATGCCAGTGATGCTTTCCGCCGGTACCTTCACCGAAACACTGGCAATATGCGACCCCCTCGGCATTCCCCTTGCTCTGAATGTGCAGATGCGCTGACTGCGCAACGCGTCCTGCGGCTTCGTGTCCGTCGCTGATGCCGTAATGGCCGCACTTGCAGCCACAATGCTTCTTGCTTGCCGGTATAGGCTCATGGTCAAGCTCTGTCGCCGCCTTGCCGTCTTTCGTACGTTCTTTGCAATAGGTGCAGATGTTTTCGCAAATCTTGTCGCCGTAGTTGTTTTTCTGATAGGTGGTCGCCATTCGTGCCTCATGCTTGCCGCCACAGTAGCAAAGGCACGGCAAAGAGCCGATTTCATTCTTGGCCGCGTCGGAACGGTCGAAATCGTGCAGCTTGCCCCCGGCCGCCGGAATGCGCGCCACGGCTTCCCATACCGTATTCGTGCCGCCGTCCGTCGAAGTGTAAACGCCGTCGCTCGAATAGTAGCCGCAATCGCAACGACAGATGAAGTTCCCGGCATCATTCTTCGCACCCTCTTTCAGCTTATGGAGACTTTCATCGTCCGGAATGTCGCCGCCTTCTGTCTTGCCGCAGTTGTCGCAGACGCGGCACTGGGTCTTTTGAAGATAGCCGATGTGGAAGGCGCCGCAATCGCACCAGCAAGGGCCAAGAGTTTTGTTCGGGCCGTGATGGTACTTGGGCGAAAGTGTTTTAAGCTGTACGCCGCCGCACTCGCAACCGCAACCGCTGGCATTCATCACATGAAACTCCGGCATGGTGCCGTCGGCAGTGACTGTCTCCTTGGGTGTACCGCCGATGCTCCATTCGTGGCGATACGTCACTTCGTTGTAGCACTTGCAGCCGCAGAGGATGCCATGCTTCGTGTGGTCGGTCTCTTCGGTGGGGGTGCGCATCACGAGCTTTTTGTACCGTTCGCCGTTGAAAGTGAAAACGGCGTCCGATTCCTTATCCTCGACCATCAGGCACACGGCGCAGATTTCCGGACACGGGAACGGATCCACCTTATTCTCGCCGCGCGTGTTCTTGCTGTGGTTCTGTCCGCAATGACAACGGCAAGAATCGGCCTTCTGCTGATGGAACGCGGCGAACTCCTGCGGCAGACCGCCGGACTTGATTTCATCGTACACGCCACAAGCGCACCCGCAACGGTCGTAGAAGGTCGGGTCGTTAAGGACGGATACGCCGCCCCTGGCTTCACTTCTGGGCGTGTGGTCGCTCCATTCGTGAGCGCGGAGCGTGACATGCCGCGTGTCGAACGATGGCCAGCTGTGCGGGATGTACATTTCTTCATCCTCCACCATTTCACAGGCGGAGCAAATTTTATCACACCACGGATCGTCGCCCTTGTATTTGACGTGCTGAACAAACTCGCCATTAAGAGCCTTTTCTTTGCCGCAGTAGCACAAACACGCGTAATCCTTGCCGCCCATCCGGACGGGGCGGTTGTGGAAATCGCGCGGCCATTCATCTTCATTTGCGACAGTGTACATTTCGCAAGCGCAGCCGCATGAACCGGCACCCACTCCGGCGGCGCGGTGGTCGTTGAACTCGATGATGGTCGCCGATTCGTCCGCGCCGTACAGTACACAACGGATACAGCACTTGCAACCGTCGCCGCCGTCCGCGTCATCGGTGAAATGAATTTCGCCGCCCTTCTTGGTCACGCGCCCGACGCGATGTTTTGGCTTTCCCTCGCTTTCACACCCTTTGAAGCCACAATGGCAGCCATGAGAGCCGCGCCATTCGTCGAGTTTTTCGGCTGTATCATAAGACGGATTTACCACCCAGTCCTTGGCCGTCGCGCTCCAATCCCAATAATCGGCAGGAGCCGGACACGGGTGCTGATACGGCTGGGGATTCTCGATTTCCACCTCCACGCGCTCTGTCTCGATGGCATCGATCAAGAATTTCCAAGCGTCGGAATTTTGAAGATCCTTTTTGGTCATGGCGGAGGTCATATCGACATTGAACTTCTTGATCCAGTCGCCGAAATCCCAGTTGTCGAGATCCATCGCGGCGGCTCGCGCTTCCTCTTTCGTCTTGAACGGACCGTTCGGACCCTTGTACATGCCGGTCAGATCTTCAGGCGTGAAAGTGACAGTTGTCACCTTGCCGTTCTTATCCTTGCGGGTGAAGGTTATCTGGCCGATGGCAATGGTGGTTTCCGACCTGATCGTATATTCGAGCTCACCGTTTTCGTCGGCATAAAGCAGCCATGGCGCGACAAAACCGCGCGCCATCGCCGTAAGGATGGAATTTGCGCCGCGTGCCGGTATCTTGGTGGAGCGCAGCGTGATCCGCTTCGACGGGTCGTCCGTACGGTAGATGAAAGTATCCTCGCCGATTCCCATGCGCCACGCCTTGCCCGTTGAATCAACAGCCCATAGATTGGCCATGCGCACAGATCCGGAATTGTACGGAGCTGCATAGATGGTGGATAGACATGTATTTCTGGCATTGACGAAATGCCCGTCCGGATTCATGGCGTAGAAAGAACCGGTCGGGATTTCCGACACGTTCGAGGCGATAACCTTCAACGCGACATGAGTACCGATTTCCGTGGAGATGGTACAGGTCGCCTCCGCGCAATCGGCGCCCATCACGGACGCATTAAAACCGCCGGTCACGGTGATATTCCCGGAAGATCGAAGCGGCTGATATTGAGAGAGTATCCTGCGCACCCATTCCTGGGTCGCGCCGATACCGAACGCATTGAAAACGGCGAACGCCGCCAATAGGGAAATCAGAGCCTTAAACTTCATTGTCAATCCTTTCAAACTCGTAAGTGTACTCGCCGGTATCATCCATGACCGCCCAGCAGTTCACCCAGCCGCCATCGCGCGTAGGAAGCCGTCCCGCACTGACCTTGGTACCGGCAACGGGCGCAGCACCGCCTTCAGAGAACGCCCTCACCTCCAAATAACCTCGGCCGAGAGCGACCTTGCCGCCTTCGTCCGCCTCCGCATGAAGCTCGTATATGAACGTGCCGGTCTCGCGGAACGAAAGCGCGGGGACACACACGCTCCATACATCCGGATCAGATGTCGGCACCGCCGCATAGTCGCGGTAGCTTGAGCCGTCGGCCGCGAGAACGCGCAAAAACACACCGCCAAGCTCGCCGGGAACATCCTTCAGAATCAGGCGGCATACGCTGTACTGTCTCGCCTGGACCGTTTCCAGCGGACGGTGCAGTCTGGTGAGATCGATGTTTATCGTTGCGTTGCAGAATCTTTTCATGTTTTCATCCCTCACAGTTGGTCATTGCTGACCGAAGCCGTACGAATGGTTTGACCGCAGATGCGCTGAAGGCATCCGTAGCGATCAAACTCACAGAGACGCCACGCCAGAGAACACTCCGCGCCGTCATCCCAACTATCCGTCGGAAGATATAATTTCACGCCCTTCTTGCCACCCCTCGCCCACTCTGTATCAATGAGCGCATCGCCGCGATGATTTTCCGGCACATCGTCAACAGACGGCGTTTCCATCTCATCAAACTCGGTTTCATCAACGGCGAGAGCCTGGCGAATCGCATCCGGATCGATCTCAATGGAGACAGGCGCGGAAACGGAAGGTCTGGACGGCTTCGACACCTTCAGCCCAAAGCCTCCAATAAGCGCGTTCACGAACCCGCCCACCTTGTTGAACCAGTCGCAGCCGACGGCAGAGATCGGAGTGCCTGGCGCGAAGTCATCCTTTACATGCAAGCTCATCCAACGCCCTCCGATATCGACATGGATCTTTCATGTATGCACACGGTCCAAAGCATGGAATCGCCATCCTTCGTACTCGTAATTTCACGCGAATATGTGACAGCCGGATTGTCTCCGCCGGACAGCACATAATCAGGCTCGCTATAAAGCGACTTCGCATTTTCAGCGTCCGATTCGGAAAGACCCACGATTTCGCGCACCGTCTCCGTAACGTTGCCGATGGCGACGATTCGCTTCCACGAAACAGGCTTGCCGTCAACGGTAACGGCGGGAACGACCTGCGCCTGAAGAAGCGTCTTATAGCTGCGCTTATTGACAATCCCCCTGTCGCCAGTCTCGTATGTGGCAAATCCCATTATTCGCCCCCTTTCATCGTAAGCAGGCTTTCGAGCTGTTCGCGGGTGCGTCTCGTATTCTCCGCGATTTCGACAAGGGACCTCTCCGCCTGATCCTTGCGCTCCTTCGCCAAAGCAACCTCACGCACGGCACGGTCGTCAACATTGAGATTTTCAGCGGTGCGCCAATCGCGGCGGCGGCTCTTGAGGGACGCGAAATCCTTTGCCCAATCCTTCTCCGCCTGTTTCTGCGCCTTCTCCTCATCCATGACCGCCTGCATAGCGGACTTGTCGCGGTAGAGATGCCAGGCGTTCGTCAGCTCCTGGGCGGCGTTCGACAGCTCCGACTCGAAGAAAGAGCGCTGTTTCTCCTGCTCGGCGATGGAAGCGCGAACGGAATCCGCTTCACGCTTCCGGGCATCGGCAACGGCACGCTCTGCGGCCTGGCGTTCCTCGGCGGCCTTCTTCTCCGCCTCAAGTTCAAGCTTCTCATATTCGGCCCGTTCGGCCAATATCTGCGATTCCAGCAGCTTTGCCTCCGCACGCTCCGCACTTTCAACGGCGGCAGTTGCATCATCGATGGCGGCGGCACGGCGAAGCTCCGCCTGTTTCACCGCCTCGGCGGATGCTTCCTGCTGCGCATACGCGGCGGTGCGGCGCATTTCCGCAGCTTCAAGATTCTTTCTCGCCTGTTCGACGGACTTGTTTCTCGCCTTCAGGACATCCGGAGCGATGGCCTCCATGTTCTCCGCCTCATGCTGTTTTTTGAGCGCAAGCAGATACGCATCCTGGGCATCGGCAACCGCCTTGTCGGAAGCGGCTGCACGCTCCGCATCGTCGGCGGCCTGTTCCGCGGCACGCTCCACGGCGGCGGACTGCTGATCCGTGGCGGCGGCAAGGCGACGCTGCGCAATTGCAACGTCATACCCGGCACCGATGGCCGCAGCTTCGTTTTCTGATCCGGCGGCATTCATCGCCTGCTGACGCTCAAGAGCCAGAGCGGAGATATCGGCGGCATCACCAGCGGCGGCGGTCGCGTCCTTCGCCTGGGCGACTTTCATGTAAGCGGCAGCCATAGCGTCAAACGCCTTGGCGGCGCGGTCAGCATCGTCTGCCGCCTTGGATATCGCCTTGTCGAGCTTCTCGATTTCATCCGCCTTTATCTGCCTTAAGCGCTCCTGCATTGCGGCGAGATGCTTTTCATGCAACTTCTTCACCGATTCTGCCGCACCAAGAACTTTATCGGTAATCCATCCTGCGGCAATTGAGATCGTAGCCAACACACCACCAAACGGCCCAAGCTGCAGAAACCCAGCGACAAGCCCGTTGATTCCGGTAGTGACCTTGCTCAATGTCCCATCCATTCCGGCCATCATTCCGGTAATACCAGCCATACCCTGCGCAACCTTTCCGAACTTCGCAGAGATTCCTTTTATGGCGGCATTGAACTGATTCGAGATTTTATCCTCAAACCAGCCCTTAACTTTCAGATATATCTCATGAGTGCCCATTTTATGCTATAATTTCGCGCATGAACTGCTGTGGTATAGATTCTGCCGCATGGCAAGCGGGGGTAGCTTCGATAAGATACCCATCGCCACGCCCCATAAACAAGAAGGGAGCAGACGTCTCCGACTGGAAGTGCGAGCTTACCCCCTGGGGACTTGTGCCAACCCGCCCCATGACAGCCGAAGAAAAGGCGGCACGCGAGGAATGGCGACGGCAATACATAGAGGATGCCGGACGCCATCCGTTCCGCTTCTTTCTGCGGTTCTTCTCTGCGCTTGGTTTTCTCATCTTCAGCATCTGGCTGGTGTACTGGCAGCTTGAAAGAGGCGGCGCATTCATTCCTTGACCTCCCGCCCTCTGCCCCTGATCTCTTCACGGGCGCGGACATACGCCGAAAGCGCGTCGCTCCTGGCGCGGTCCTGATCGAACTTGCGATCCATCACATCCACACGGTTGACGATCTCCAGAATCTCGGATGCGGTGAGTTTCTTCGCCTCATCAAGTGAAAGCGGTATCTTACGCGCCGACATGCCAACAAACACGCCGAGAGCGGGTGAAGTCGCCGCATCCGCAACATCGCCATCCTTGCGCTTCTTGGGCGGCGCGAGTTCGCAAGCCGTCCAGTCCGCACCGAAAAGCACGTAATCGATGGTATCGGTGAGCTGTGAGGAAGTCATCTCCGCGAGATGCTTCCGGGCGAAATCGTAAACGGCCTTGATGCAGCGATTCGGATTGTACGCGTCCGGAAGTTCCCAATGTTCGCGGGTGAGCGCGTAGGCATGGACGATGCGGAAGTTGCGGTCTTTCGAGATATCGATATATCCGGAAACCTGCTCGATCCACATCTCATGGCCAAGAGTCGGCTCCCGGAACGTGAAATCGCCCCAGAAGGCGGCGCGGCGCGCATGCACCGGCCCTACGGGATTGGCGGAAAGCTTCACCCTTACGGCCAGCGCATTGAGCCGCACGATATCGGCAGCGGTAAACTTGACGCCTTGCGACGTCATCTGCCGGAAATCCTTCTGGAACAGATCGCAAAGCATCGGTTACGCCTTTACGGACTTCGCAAGCGGCTTCGAGAGAGTGGCCGTCCATTCCGGAAGATCCGAATCGGGATCCGTGCAGGTGAGAGGCGAGGAAACATCCCAGCCTTCTTCAGCCGCAAGGGACGGAGCCGCCTCGCCGTACTGGCCGATCGTGACGGAAACCTGAATGTGCCCCGTGTGCACATCGGAAGCGACAGCCACACCGTTCACCGTGTGAACGTTCACCGTGCAGGAAGCTCCAATCGAACACTTGGCAAGTTCGCAGCCGTCCCCGGAAAGCTTAAACGCTCCGGCCAGGATCTCCGCAACCTCCTCGGGCGAGATCTCGAATTCCGGAACATCGAAATGGTTGCATTTGGAATCATCGGCAGTCGGCTCGACTTCACGCGAAGACGCGGAGAAAGTCGGCTCCGAACCCGCGCCGCATTCGTACTTGAGCGACTGAAGCGCGTACTTCTTGCCGTCCGCCGTCACAATCTTGCCGAGCTTCACGCCGGTGAGCTTGTGCGCCGCAACGACGGTATAGTCGCAGCTCGGCGAATCGTTCACGCCGAAAGCCTTGGTCGCCGCAATGGCGGCGTTCTTGCCAAGTTTCTCCAGGTACTGTCCGCTGCGGTTCATCGTAGCGGACTTGATCTGAAGCTTTCCGTCAACTGCGAGGCCGCAGTAGTCTGTTTTGGTATCCCAACTCATTGGTTATCCCTTTCTTACCACCCCTCGCAGGGTGAATTTCTGTGTGATTGTCCAGCAGTTGCGCGGCTCGCCGGAAAAGCCGATATCTCCGCCATCCACACGGATTCCGAACGGAGAGAAATGCATCGTGGTGAACTCGTTCTTGACCGAATCGACGGACAGCTGCCATTCCTGCAGAAGGTCGAAAAGCGGCTGCGTGTAGGCGGAAAGAGCCTCACCGTCAGGCGCGGTCTCCATGCGTACGCTGAGCGCGATCGATACGGGCACGTTCACCTTGGGAGACGAAAACGCATCAAAGCTTCTGGGAGCTGCGGCAACGCGAAGAATCGCCCTGGCATTCGGATCCTCCGAACCCTTGGCGCGTCCATCCGGCGACTTCTGCCAGATGCCGTCAATATCCAGCCCATCCATGGCAAGTGATGAGAACGCCTCCAAAACAGCCTGCTCTATCTCTTTCTCTATCATGTAGCACTCCTTTTTCCTACGATCTCCGGGAACGGCACGGGGCCGATATCAACGGGCGACGACCAGTTCTGCATCTGCCGCGACAGCAGACCGAACGTTTTGTTCGCCGCCTTCTGCATCGAAAAATCAACGCTGCTCTTTCCGCCCTTGAGCGCATCGATGGCATAGTCAAGAGCCGAGCGGAGTTCAACCGACAGCCCCTTCCCTTCACCCGTCGCGGAGCCTGATGCGTATTTCGGCGCAACCACGCCGACCTTTGCTCCCGCTTCGCCCGGACGGTTGCGCGTTGAAAGCTTCGACATGGCAAGACCGAGCGTGAATTTGGCAAGTCCTCCAAGCGCCTCCTTGCGTCTGCGAGACCTCGCCTGTTCGTACTTCTCTGCATCCTTCTGGCTGCGGGCGACAATCAGATATGCACGGTCGCGCCTGTGTTCGGGCGTGACGAGAAACGTCTGACAGCCGCCGAACGATGCGCCGTCCGTAAGGTAAACGGTACGCATGCCGCTCTTGCCGACACGGTTCCCGGAAGCGTCACGCAGACAACGCCGCCTTTTGCCGCCGGTCACGGTGCAGGATGGAATGAGATCAATCTTCGCATTTATTGCGGGCTTCGTCTTTGCCCCCGGACGCGCCTTGCGCGTTTCCGCGCGGAGAGATGTCGCCGCATTGATGACCGTTGCGATGGCTGCATCCTTCGCGGATTCATGGAGGATGTTGCATCGGTGCACGATAAGCCGATTAAGTTCCTCGATAGGCCGGGACGGCCCCCATGTAAGATTGGCGGTGATTCCGATCATACGACCGCCTCTCTCGCCTTGGACTGGCGAACGGTGAGCACCCAGTCGCCGAGCCGCTTCTGCACCGCCACGGCGGCATAAGCGGAATCGGAATCGATTTCAACGACATCCCCGATCTGGGGCGGTTCCGGAAACGGCCAGCCTGCGACAGGGAAGGACACTTCAAGTTTCCTGATGCGCGACTCTGCATCCGATTCGTCAAGCGCATCCTCAAACGCACAATCATTGATGCAGCACTTGAGCGTGGCGACGATGTGCCGCCGAGCCGGAACGCCGCCGCGCACCGTCGCTTCTTCATCGAAGAACGGGGCGAATGCCGCAGGGTTGTCGAACAAGTTGTGCATATCTGTTGATAATCCTCCGGTGAGCTGCTTGCCGCCGGTCAAGGGAGCGGCAGGCGGCTCACCGGAGGAGCCTCGACGGATGCGCGAAAGGAAGGGTGTAAACGGAGTAAAGCACCCCACATCCGCCGAGGCCAAAGGCTTATGCAGCCGCTACGGTCGCCTCGGTATCGAGAATGGCAGCCGTCGCAAAGATCGGGATGCCATCGATGTCAGCCGGAATCGGAGCGTACGCGGAGAGCGTGCCGCCAGCGACCTTGGCGATGGAGAGGTTGCGGCTCTTGCGGAGCATCTTGCGGGCGTTGTGGCTCATGAAGATGCCGTCCGGCTTCGCGCCGTTGTTCTCCTTCATGTACGCCTCGATGCAGTCCGTAAGCATGTCGTCGTTGAGACCGGTCGCCGCCGTGACGTTGCAGAGACGGGCGAGGGTCTTCTTGTTCGCGACATGGAAGCCGGCATAAGAGGTGAGATCTCCGATCCAGCCGGGTTCAACGCCCGTTACCTTGCCGTCTTCGCCCTTGATGGCGATGTCGCCATGGCGGAACTCAAGATCGGCGTCGGAAAGGATGCCGGAGTTCTTGGAGAAGAGAATACCGCACTTCGTCTTGGCGCCGTTGCCGACGAACCAGACGGACGTGTTGGCGTTCGTCGCGCCGTCACCGGCACGCGTGACCATGGCGGCATCGACGAGCGACATGGCGGACGTGAAGCCCTTGGCGTCCGCGCCGGTCCAGATCTGCTTGGCAAGAGTCTGGAAAGCGGCGATAAGAACCGCGACAGCCTCGGAAACGAGCTGCTCATCCTTGGTCTGAAGGCCGTTCGCGAGAACTTCCGCATCGGAGAGTTCGGCGCGGCCGGAGAGCATCTTGAGCGTTGCCGGGCGCATCTCGTATCCGGAACGGGTGGAGCTTACAGGCTCGCCGATGTTGCGGAACGCGACAGTCGGAAGCGACACGCGCGCAAGGGTGTTGATGACGGTACCGGCGATAACGTCGGCATCGAAGAACTGCATTTCGGGGACGGCCGCGAGAGCTTCCTCGACAATGCCGCGGGTGACGTCGACCTGACCGGCGTTCGTCACGAGATCGATAATTTTTGCCATTTTTACTTTTCCTTGGTTTTTGTTATTGGTCATCACTGACCACTAACTACTAATCACTAACCACTAATCATTCCCCTCTCGCCTTCAGGGCGGCGACGGCGAGGTCGCGTCCATGGAGGTTTGTGAGGGCTGATGTGGGTTGCTGCAGCGCGGCGCCAACCTGCGCACGGTAGCGTTCCTGTTCGGCGGCGAGGGCTGCTTGCACTTTGGCAAGGGCCGTCTCCGTTTCGATGCACTTGGTGTGAAGCTGCTTGTTCCGCTCCTGGGCGGCCTCAAGGGCTTTCACCTGTGCATTGAAGTCGGCGAGAAGCTGTTCGTTGACGGTCTTCTGAATCTCGATTTCGCTCTTGAGAGCGGCGATCTCCTTATCCTTCGCCGCCTGGAGTCCGGCGACGCGGGCGGATTCGAGTTTCTTGTCGAGACCTGTGCGTTCGAGAAATTCCAGAAGCGATTTCGGGGAGTTCTCGATCGCGTCGAAAATCTGCGGATGTTCCTCAAGCATGCGCTCGGCTTCCTCTGCGAGCGTACCAGTGGAGAATACGCCATCGGTGGCGGCGGGCGTGTCGGTGAAATCGGTGCCGTGCAGCTTGCCAAGAACGGCGTAGATCTTGCCGTCTGCAGACTGGGCGAACCACTGTTCCCCGGTAAGCGCCTTATTCTTGTCTTCCGGATCGGAGACCTCCGCCTTGTAGCTGTGACGGTTGCCGTCGGCATCTTTTACGACCCAGTCGGCATACGTGAAAACGATGGACTGGCCGAACTGGCCGGGATCCTCCGCAGCCATTTCGAGAACGTGCTTGGCGATGTCGCCCTGCGGAGCGGCGTGGGCGGACTTCAGAATCTCGACATCGGCGAAAACGCCGGCGACGGTGACTTTCTCGCCATCCTCGGTAACGCGCTCGATATCGCGAACCTCAAAGTTTTTGGCACGGCCAAGTTCGGTGCCGAGGGCATCGCTGCACATTGCGGGATGTCCGTAGCGGACCTTAAGCCCGACATCGCCCGTGGCGTTTCCGGCAGCGGCGACGGCTTCGCAGAACTCGCGGTCGAGATGGATGCCGTGTCCCTTGGCTTCTCCTTCAAGTGTGATCTGCACTCCATGCAGCACCTCGTTTTCCTTGTCGACTTCTCCGAGGCGAACACCCGTCTCGGTTCCGCTGAAAGTCGCACGGAAGCGGCTCTTGAGCGGCTTGAATCTATTCATCGGCATTGTTGCCTCCTTCGTTGTCTGTGGTTTCATCGGAGGCGGCTCCGTCGCCGTCTCCGGAAGTGGTATCGGTACCGGACTTTATTTCGCCCGATACGGAAGTTTCGCCGGGATAGATGAGCCCGGCATCGTCAAAAGCCTTCTTTTCGGCGGCACGTTCCGCCATGATCTTCTCGAACTCGCCCGGTCCCAGCTCGCGCTTGAGGGACGTGACGCCGTTCTGGAGCTTGAGCTGCAGAGCGCTCTGCGCATCCTTTTCGGAAACCTCGACCATGCGCGGCCACACCCAAGCAATCATATGCTCCCAGCCGTCCGGCAGGGGAGAGGTAATTAGCCCCATCCGGGCGGCGCGGGAAATTGCGCAGCGGGCGGCCCAGTCGCAGACTTCGCGCTCGAGATCCTTCTGCATGTCGGCGAAGGACTTCCACGTCATGATCTGCTCGCCGCGGAATGCGGTGTATGAGGTCTGGGCCTTGAGAGAAGAATACACCCGCGCTAGCCCGCGGGCGCCGCCGATCATGCCGAGCACGAAATCGACATAGTTCGGCATATTGGCGTTAGGACGCTTCGTGTCGAGGAGTTCGAGCTTGCGTCCCGGAGCCATCTCCTGGGCATGAAGCCCGATGTTCTTGAGAGCCTCGTTCTTGGGGATCTCGACGGTCTCGACAGTCTCACCGTCAGATGGAGCGCCGAACGCATCCCTCTCGCCGTCAAAGCCGCCCTGATCCTGCGGGGCGGCGTCTTCGCTGCCCGTGTGGACGATCTGCGCCACGAGCTGCGCATTGAACTTGGCGGCGAGCGCCTCGTTCGATACGGTCTCATGGAGATCGATGAGCGAAATGAGAGCGGACGAAAGCGGCGAGACGGCGCGCCCCTGGTTAAAGCGCATCATGTCGCCGACAACAGTCCAGTTGCCGGGCATTGCGGCGAACGGATCACGGCGGAGCGTGATCACGCCGGAGTCGGCGTCGAAAACGCTGCGGCCGCGCTGCACCGTGGAAACGAACGCGCCGGTGACCTGTCCGAGCTGATTGTAGACGAATCCCTGCGACTGCGTGAAGGATTTCGGGAATCGCTTCGTGAAATCGGAGATGTCCGCGATTTCATCACCCTCGAAGGCGCGGATCCTGCCGGAACCGTCGCCGCCGGAAAGGATGCCGTCGTCGAAAACGAGAATCACGTTCCCGCAGACGTCCTTCGTGGTGAGGACGGTCTTGAGAAGCCAGTTGAAGCCCTTGCCGTAGGTAAACTCCGCCGAGGGAGCCCATACGCGGTTGAAATAGTCCATCACCTCATCGGCGGCCTTCTCGAAGCCGCGAGGGAATGCAGCGTACATTTTGCCGCCGACGGAGCCGACGACGTTGATGCACATCTGGCGGTTCTGCATCACGAACGCCGGGGAATTGCGAAGCATGTCGCGCAGCAGGTTCGTGATCCTCAGACGTTTCGCCGCCGGAAGCTGGTGATCCTCGCCCTTGGTCTCGACAACCGCCTCGCGGCGCATCTTGTCCTGGGGCGGCGCAATCACGTCGTAGCCACGGGCGAGAGAGGCGACAGCGCCGCCACGGGCGGAAGCGCAAGGTCTGGACGCTTTCGTCCGGGCGGCGTTGTCAGTTCGCAAAGAGCTTTTCCTGTTTTTACGGGACATGGTTCTCAGCCGTTGAAAGTGATGTTGATGCGGCGCGAAGCGTCAGGGTTCGCACCGGTGCCGAGGCGATAGGCAAGGCGGGCGATCTCCTTGTCGAGAAAGGCGATCTTTGCCTTGAGATCCGCGACCGAACGGTTCGTGTAGCTTTTCGAGCCGCCGCCTGACGACATCGAAGCGCTCTGCGCATCGACTGCGGCAAGCTGATCGACAAGCGCATCCCTGCGCTTCTCGAGCTCTCTTTTGCGTTCCTGTGCCTCTGTGCGTGTCATGATGCCTTTTATTTTAAGGCAGGCGCAAGGCAAAATTTCATCGCGGGCGAAAAAAGTTAGTATATGTACTAACTTTTTTCATAAAGAGGGGGCGAGGGAGGGGGTGAGAGGGGGAGAGATTTGAGGTGGGACGTGTAGGACGCATGTGACGTGTGGGACGCATCTCGCCTGAAATCAGACTTGAAAAATCTGAGTGTCTCTCCACTCCGTCACCGCAATCCCCAGTTTTAACAAGCCCGTCGGTCAAGGCTTGGGGTTTATTGGTAGTTTTTCGAGCCCCCCCCTCGGACCACGGATTCTCAGCCTACACGTTGCGCACCGGTTCGGCTTCCCCGTTTCGTGATTCAGCTTCCTGCTTCGGCTCACGCTGCCTCATCGACAATTCACTTCTTATGATTTCAATCACCATCCGCAGTTTCCACGTGCGGCGAGGAATCGCCGCCGTGCGACGCAAGCGCACGAATCTGCTCCAACTCGGTCATGAGCCTAATCTCTCACAAGATGCACGCGGGTACCGATAAAAAAGCAAACCCGATTGATCGCAGTCTCTCCAATCTCCGGATTCTCCACAGCATCATCAGCGTCCTTGACAATAAACCGACCATTCTCACAAACATGCACCTGCTCCCTCTTAAAATCAAGAACTATCCCCGCAAGAAAAGCAGCACGCCGAGCATCGGTAGAATAACCGTGCCGGAACTCAAGCACTGGCCACAGATTCTCCCTCTGGCACTTCGCAAGCCACTTCGATGCCCGCGGAAGCCAATACTCAGCCCGCCGAAATTCCACCTTTTTTATCCCGCTGTCAATCATGTCAAACCACTTGCCACAAAGTACGAGCGGCAGAACTCCGCACTTCCCCCTTTGAATTTCCACAGATCCATCGTTCCTATTTTTCACCGTCATTCCGCACCGCCTTTCGCTTCAACCTCGCGCTTTGCCACCTTGGCCTTTTTTCTGCTTTCCAATCTGCGGCGGTTCTTTTTGTCGCGATTGGCCAGTAACCAATAGAGAGACCTGAGAGCCATGCCGCTTGCGACATTCCTCGACAGCGGCGTCTCGATTTGCGCAATCATATGGTCATCCTCATAGATGAATGCGAAGCAGCCGCCGCTCGACATCGCCTCAACGTCAATCTAATACACTCGGCGCGGCATCGAAGCGGCACCTGCAGCCGGATCCGTCTGACGGTACTGCCCGATATAACGCCGGTCGCCCTTGCCGTCGATGAAGTACTTCATCACGATTCCGCGCGGCATGATGAGATTCTTGCCGCGTTCAGGCGCGCCGGCGCCGCCTTTCATATCATGAATCGTTTCGATTTTCATTTCTTGACCTTTCGTTAGTGATGATGCCTGAATTGCATTCAGGCGAAACAGACCGCCGCCGGCCTAGGAACCAGGACATACGGGAGTACGCCCCTGCTCGCACCCAATGTGGGCCGTTCGCGACCGGCGGCGGCATTTTGCGCACCCGCGCAAAAAGGTATCATTGCCCATCTCCCTTTCCACTGCGACGCCAACGCATCTGAGTGGCGCGGGCGCCGCAGTTGGGGCACTCCAGATAGGCATACACGCGGTTCGGTTCGGCGGCGACTTTCGCCGTCCGAATCAGCCGGAACACTACAAGCTCACGGCAGCTTTCGCACTCGACAAGGCTCTCCGGTGCCAACCGCTGCACCTTTCGCCTACCATCCCTTGAAGACATAACGCACCTTCTTTCTCTGCTTCGCCGCCTCTTGGATGTTGGAGGCGGCAAGTTTTGCGATAGGATCGAAATCTCCGCGAATCGCTCCGAACGCCATGCATCCGGCATGGGCGTCGCCATAGTGGTTCTCGCCGGTGACTTTCCACTTCCAGATGTCACCATAGCGGATGTCGGATACTTTCGATTCAAGCTGTTCGGCGGCGACCTCCGCCGCGAAGTCATAATGGAAGCCGGTATCCGTTCCCCAGAACGAAGACGATGACGGCGAGAGGGGTTCCGCGAGAAACGAGGACTGCGACACCTCGCGCCAGTAGTCGGCATTGAAGGCGAGATAGTGTCCGTTCGCCGTGATCCACGTGTGGCATTCCTCAGCGGCGCGGCAGCCTTCCGTCACTTTCGCCTTTTCGTGGAAATTGCGCGAATAGCTCTTGGAGCTGAAACCCTTGGACCACACGACGCGCATTCCGCGCGGATCATCGATTTCATTGCACACGAGCGCGACGGTCTCGGTCTGCCAGCCGCCGTCGAAGCAGATTGCCGATACCTTCGCCGCGGTGCCGTCCTGCCGCCGGAACGAGGCGGATCTGACTGCGGCGGCAACGTGGCGTATCGCCGGACTGAGATACGAGGCGATGGCGGAAAGCGGCGTCCCTTCCGGATACAGGCGGCCCTCTGCCGGATAGCGTCCGTATGCGAGCGTGGCGGTGACGCGTCCAGCGCCGAACGCCATAATCTCCCAACGAAGGCCGACAATGTCGTTCACGTCGCAGAAGGCGACAATCCCGTGATCGCACTGCGGCGGCACAACGCCGAACTCGTAGCCGTTCACCTTCGATGCGACCTTCACCGCTTCGAGACGGAACACGCCCTGCGCCCGCGACGGGCGCATCTGGCATTCCGCGTAGAATGCGCGCGATTTCATTATATGCAGCCGGAGCAGCGCGTGCTGATAGGCGGAGATTTCAAGTTCCGGATCGAAATCCTGATCGTCCATCATCTCCACGCCGCGTTCGATCTCCGCCTGATGCTCTCTGTACCATTCGCGAGAGCGGGTGAGCAGCACGTCGTGCGCGGCGTTATCCTTGGCGAGCTCGCGCAGATATGCGGCCATCCATTCCTTGGGGCCGAATTTAACAACCAGCTTCTCGGTGGTGGTGAGCCATTCGCCGTGCCGTTCTGGATCCGCGAAGCGTTCGGAGATGTCGCCGGGCTCGATCGGCGTGGAAGCCATAACGGCGGCGATCATGCGGTTCGTCTCACCGAGTCCGAGCAGCGCGCCCTGGATGCGCTTCTCGATCTTATCCACGCGCCCGTCAGGGCCAGTGGACTTCGCATCTTCGTCCGTCTGCGGATCGTCCAGGAAGATGAAGTCAGGGCGGCGAGAATCGATGTTCAATCCGCGTATCGCCTGATCCGCGCCGCGAGCCGCGATAATGCCGCCAGTCTGCGGATATCCTTCAAGCGTGGCAAAGCGCTTGAAGGAGTATTTTGCGTTTTCGCAGATGTGCGTCTTTTTGCCGAGATAGGTCTGCACTTTGCACCGTTGCGGGGTGAGCGACACATCTGCCAGCGGAACGGCGAACTCCGGATAGTCTGCGGCAAAGTCGGGATCCTCTGAACAGAACTTCCAAATTTCATCGACAGCCACCTCCGCCATTGGACGCGTCGCCGCGATGATGACCACGAAACGACGATATCCGTACACCAACGCCCAGACCGCCGCCACCTTCAGCCATGTGGACTTGCCTTTTCCGCGCGGCCAGCGTACGTGACGGTTGCCGCCGAAACGGACAGTCTGTTCGAGCGCGTCAACAAATCGGATCATGCGCGGCGACGGTGTACGGTGGATCATCTTGTCGGGACCGAGGAAGTATTTGAGACCGAACTGCAAAAGCGAAAGACCACAAGCCCACACCCGGAACGGATTGCGGCAGAGCGGCAACTTGCCGATATCGCGGCCTTTGGCGCGGAATTTGTGCGACCGCTCCGTAGATGTGAGCGGCAGCTGCCGTTCCTCTGGCCAGGATGTACCGGCGAGGAGTTCGCGGATACGCGCCTCACCGGCCGCATCCGCTTCCTCTCGCCGTTTCCGCTGCGCTTCCTGCGCTGCGCGGGCCTTCTTCAATCTCTCTTCCTTGGTCATCTGCCGGTCAGTCCCCGTATTTTTCTACATACGCCTGGAGCGCCTTCAGTTCATCGGCAACAACCAACGATTTAAGTTCCGGAATGTTTTGGATGAGATCCATGACAACTACCCCAGATTCACTATCCACCCAGGCACTGTCAAACATAATCTCCACGTATCCGACGGCGAACTTAATCAGCAAATCATGCGGAGCGTTTTTCAGGATGTCTCGACAAGCCTCAAGATTCACATTGTCATCTTCATCGACCGCAAGCATGTACTTCCTGACGAACTGATAAATGCTTCTTGCTTTATCTAACTCAGTCGGAGCAGCAGCCTTCGCCTCATCTGCCTCATCCTCCTTCTTCTTGGCCTTCTGCCTCTCCTCAGCAGGATCCTCTCCCCAACGAACCTCTGCCTTGTGTTCCCGGTCATTCCAGACCACATAGGCAAAGCGGTTCTTTTCGCTCTTTTCTTCAGATCCGTCCCTGAACCCATCATCCCAACGGCTACGGCAGAGGAACACTTCTTTGGCGCCCTCTCCGCAGGATGTTCTCGCAACTTCTGCATCTATTGCATCCCGCTTGGCTTCCTTCTCAAATCCGCAGAAGCACTTCACGTTCAGACAGCGGCCAAGGCTCTTTTCACCCCGTCCCCCTTCTGCAGAAGAATCTTCGCGATCATCATCCACCAAATCGAACAGGTCGCGCTGGTTGCCGGTGCACGACGGGCACTGCGCGCAACGTGCCCAACGCGCCTTTCCGCCGAAGCCTTCAAATATCCAACAGCCCCGCGAAATCACCCGTGTAACATCATCGAAAATCCAGCGCACCACACTCGGCTTAATCTTTATTCCATCATCGATTTCGCCCTTTAATACTCGCGCCGCCTTCTTCTGCAGTTCCACCGGATACGCCGCGATCATCTCCAGCGACTTCGCGTCCACGGTCTCAGCACCGATCGCTTCGATGACATCCCGATCCAGATCAAGCAGCTTGACGCGCCGGCACACGGTCGCTTCGCTCACACCGACAATCGCGGCAATCTCCGCCTGAGACCGCCCGAGGTTCATCATCGATTTCACCAGCGCCGCATCCGCCAACGGCGACACGCCGAAGCGCACCTCGTTTTCCGCCCGCGTTATCGCCCGCGCCCCCTCTTCAGTCAAATTCGTAAACTGATGAACGGGGATGGTCTTCAAACCCACCGCCCGCGCGGCCTCCAGTCGACGGTTTCCGGCGATGCACAGAACCTTCCTGCCGTCGTCGGCGAACTCTGCCGCCTTGGCTCCGACCCAAACCGCGATCGGCTGGAGCACTCCGAGCGAACTGATCGAATCTACCAACTCCACCATCGCCGGATGCTTCCAGTCGAGCTCCTCCTTCGTCCTGGGATTCCACGGCGCGTGCGCAATGTCCGCAACGTCCATGTAGAGCTTGATTTCATCGGCAGCGACCGCCGCCTTTCTCTTTTTCGATTTAGCCATGTTGACCTCTCCTGTTTTTGTGATGAAGTTTTAGGTTCGATGAAATTTCCAACCCCGTTTCAGCGTTGCACTCCCGCATACGCAGACCTTCGCGTGTTGGGCTTGGCCGACGCAGGGGTTTCGGAAGAACCTACACCCGGGGGCTCCGCGTCGATCCGCGCCATCGATGCCCGGCGAGAAGCGGCGTAAACCTTAAGCGCTCGACCATTGGTGAACATCCGAGACATGAGTTCAGCCGAAAACTTACGGGTAAAGGTTCCATCTGGCAGACGCCGCTCAAAGAAACTCCGCTCTCCGGAATGAACCATCCAGCCACCTTCGGCCACCACCTGGCGATGAATAGCCGCGCCGATCTCGAAATCAGAATTCCAAATCTTCATAACTCTCTATCTCCCCATTCTCACAAGAAGAAAAATCAGAATGTGTCCGCGCGTGCGCGTACGGTGGATTAGAAGGGTTTGAAGGGTTTTGTTTGGCAAAATCCGCGCCCGCGCTCCCCTCACATGGGGAGTTTTGCGAAACAAACCCTTGAAACCCACCACACCCACCGCGATTCGGGTCAAAAGCAACCTCTCCGGCCGCCGTAAGGCCCTGAAAATCGTAGCGAGTGCAGCCCTCGACCATAGCCGACTCCCAGCGAAAGAGCATCTTAAGCTCTCTCTCCATGCGTGAGATCGCCTTGCCGATGCGCCGGGCGCCATAAATGACCTCCGTCTTATCGTCCGTTTCATCCTCTCCGAGCTTCCGGAGAATCATCTCTGTCATATCGGACGACCGGAATTTCAGGCTCGCCACGGGCTTTTGAGCCATCAGCACCGAAACTACCTCTTTCAGCACGACATCATTCATGAGCGGCAGCAGTGCCTTATCCAGTTCGGCAGCCGACATGGACCGGATCGCGCCGGCTTCGTCGCCGATCGCGCGCCCGCACTTGGTCGCGAAGATCCCGTAGTCCGGATGTCGCTTGTTTATCGAATCGTCCACCGGCTTGTCGTCGGCCAAGACTGCCGACAGCGTACGGACGATCCACGTCATGTACTGGTTACGATGGCGCTGGATATCCAGCAGAAGCTCGCCGCCCATAGAGACCTTGCGCCCGGCGCCGATCCTCGCAGTGATGATTCGGTCCGGAAGTCCGCCGCCCTCGGTCGTGAACACGGGATTGTTGGAGGTCAGGCCGATGTACGAATTTGCTCGAAGCGTAATCAGCTTGACGGACTTGTACAGTTCGCGGCGTTTGCTCGATCCGTTCGTCGCGGCCGTTTGCAGCGCGTTTTCGGCCCACTTTATTTTCGAGTCGTAGTTGTCGAAAATCTCGAACCGACCCTTATCGATAACAACCCAGAACGCGTCAAGTCCTTTGTCTGTGGGGTCAATATCCGTCACCGTATCGTCAAGCTCGCCGTCCTCGCGCAGCCCCAGGAACTGTTTCATGCCCTGCAACAGACGAGTCTTTCCGGAGCGTGCCGGACCTGTCAAAAGGAGAATCGGCTTGTTGATATGGCACGCGAAAAGATTCAGGAACCACAAACGGCAGTTCATCCGATCCGTATCCTTCTCGAGAGCTGCATGTTTGAACAGCAACGATTCCGTAAAGGGATCCTCGCCGTTTCCGGCCTCAAGTTTCCAGGGCGCGAGCGTTGCGCCTCGAACAAACACGACTCCATCGGTACCGTTGAGAACGTGCTCGATCTTCCCGGCTGAAATTTTGCACACCTTGGAATCGCCGTTCGAGATGTATATCACATCTCCGCGCCGATCCCACTGTTTGGACGGCACGACGCGAGGAGTCAGCTTCTCATCGAGCGCCAAGTCGTCGAGCAGCGACATCATGAATTTGAACATCTTATCTTCGCGGTTCACATTCGACACCGTAGCCATGAAGCTGCCGAACTCATTCGACCGGATCTGGTAAAGAACGCCGGTCTCTTCGTCGAAGTATAGCGATGTCTCGTAGCACGGATTGTTTTTGTCGCTGAAGAAACGACCTCGCGCCTGAAACCACGCCGCCGAAATAAGGGATGTAAGCTCGTAGCGCTGCGAGTTCGTCATGCGGAATTTCTCTTCCCACGAAATCAAACACCCGAGAGCCATCCCGAAGAACTGATCCAGCGTTCCCTCCATCGGAGACCATTCGTGAACCTTGACATATTCGCCTTCGTCATTCTTCAGCCACGCCTGGAAGCGGAAGCGCTTCACACCGATTTCAAAACGCGCCACCTTTTTGGAATTGATATGAAAATCCACTTCATACCAACGCTCTTTCAGCGAGGGGGAGCGGGGGGAGCGCCGGCCGAACCTCCCCGCCGGGCGCCACGCGCCCGGCTCATCTGATGAGGCAGCGCGCCCGCTTTTAGAGGCGGGCGCACCAGACTTGGCAGCCGCCGTAAGCGTCGCATCGTCAAACTCCCATTCCTCCGGCCATTCCTCGACCGTCTTCAGCGCCTCGGCGAATGCCGCCCGATCCGCAGAAAGTCCCGCAGCAGTGCGAGCTTCCACCCAATCCGTAAAATCTTTCACCGGCTTCTGGCCGTCCACATCCGGCATCACCATGAGCTTGATAGGCTTGTCAAACCCCGCAGCTATCAACTGCCGCCGCACGTCCCAGGCGTGTTTCTGGCCCCGCCAACACGGCTTCATTTCACCAGTCTTCTTGTCACGTTTGAATTCCGGATCCTTATCGGCAATGATCAGAATCCCGCTCGAGCCCTTAAACCACTCGCCCCAGTTTTCGGGCCAATGATGCCCCCAGTTACCGGCGCCGCCCGAATTGGTTGTGGCTACCATCCCGAGAGCCTTCTCCACGCTCTCTACATCCTTCTCGCCCTCGACGATGATAATCTGCCGCCCCTTCTTCGCCGTCGCCACAACACGATCCAAGCGGTACGGAAGTCGTTTGATTCCGGCATTCCCCAATCCATAGCTCCACCCAAATTTCGATTCCGGATCTGGTCTCATGTGGAGCATATCCTTCTCGCCGGCCCGCTTCCCCTCCAATATCAAAAACCGGTCAATCTTGTACGCAGCAGATCCATCAACATTGCGATAGATGTATTCGCATATCCATTTCCGCGCTGGTCGCTTCCCGGATTTCTTGCCATTCCTGGAAGTCCCATCATCTGGCCTAATGCTCAGCTCTCCAGTCCCCAATGCCGCCCGCTCTGCTGCACCACCATCGCGGCGCTCCGCAAAATCGGGGTTCGGGGCATCGCCCCGTCCGTTTGAATCCGTAAAAAGATCCTTCATCTTCAGCCCCATCGCCGCAACGATTTCATCCGGCTTGCAACCGGCATGACAATGCACGAGAATCCGGTTCCCGGATTCGCTTACACTCAAGCTCGGATTCGAATCGCCGTGCGCAGGACACCGCGCGATCCAGCCGCCGCTGCTCTTTTGCACGCCTTCCAGGCACTCTAGAAATTCCTCAATCTTCATACCTTCTTGACCTTTATCAGATTGTGCTCAAATGGCGATGTCCCAGTGGAGATGGCCGATCTGCGATCGGCCTACCTATCAGCCCCTGCCCGCGCCATAACGCTTCGCCCACCAGCGCCGCCAAAAGCCCTTCTTCTCGCCCTTCCCATCCTCTGGGGTTCGGGGTGCAGCCCCGTCCTTTCGCCTGCAATTCCCGCACAATGCCTGATCTTCCTTCCCGTAGAAGGCAAGCCCGCACTTTTCGCAAATGCTCATCTTTCACTATCTCCAGATTGTTGGTTAAAAAGTCACCGTCGCCGTCAGCACCGCCGCAGCGATCCAATAGATAAATCTCCGCCAGTCGCCATGACACCCATACACCGCTGCGGCGGCAACATCGAGCGCGATCAGCACGCACGGAAAGAACTTCGCGCTTATCATCCCATAGCCTCCGCAACTTCTGCCGCCATCTGCAGATCTGCTTCGCTCGCCGCCGAAATCGTGCAAACGCCGCAGTCGGCCATTTTCACCTGGGCAACCTCACGTCCGCACATCTGCATGATGTCCGGACGGTACATCTTGCCGCCGAGCCGCGAGAACGTCGCCTGGCGGCCGTCCTTCGCAACGCACAGCATGACGCGCTTAGGAAGTCCCGGCGTCGCCGGAATCGCAAAATATGCCCCACCTTTTTCAAACTGCCAAGTCATGACGCCTCCGCCTTTTTCTTTTTCTCCTCCTCCGTTGCGAAGTACATACCAGCCTCCACCGCCGCCAGAACCGCCGCCGTCCGGAACAACAGCGTCGAATTCCTGGCGTCTCCGAACTTCCGGATATCGTTCGGCTGATTCGCCGCAAACCTCACAAGCCAGTTGTCAGGCACCTCTGCCACCTTGTCGCGGCAGCCCTTCTTAGATACCCATTCGATCATTGCGTTTTTCCTTTCTTACATCCGATCTCAATCAAGCTCGCCGGCGCGAACGCTCTGCAGCTCAACGTGAAACGCCGCCGCATCACACGCGTCAACCCCAAGAGCGTCCCTGAGACCCTTGCCAAACACCGCATCAAAATACACAATCACGTCGCCCATCTTTCCGCGCCAGAGCGTTCCCTGATCCGGAACCCGCAGCTTGATCTCCTGGTCGTTCAAACCTTTACGGTCGCGGTCCGTCATCACCTCAAAATAGACCGCCTCACATCCGAGAATCGAAGCCTCCGCAACCTCGCTTCCCAGAAACGCGAACACGCGCCCGTCCGGCAGGATTACGAGCGCACGCCCGGGAACGCACCGGCGCATCTTCGCCACCAGGAGAAACGACATCGAGGCCGCACTCCGAAACCAATTCAAATCTTTATCTTTCACCGACAGTCGCACACGCATATCGATGTACTTGCCGATCACGATCGGAATGAAAAACATCACCACGGCCATCATCGCAAGGACCGCCCAATCTACCCAATTCATATTCATCTTTTCTTTCCCTTTCAGTTTCTTTGATATAATTTTCTGCACAAAACTTCACCGACAAAATCCATCATCCCATGAACATCACCGACATCCCCGCCGTTTTCCAGCTTTGCGAGTGCATCTGCAAATACGCGGAGCGCTTCGGTGCGCTTCTTTGCCGCCGCAAGATTGCCACGCTCAACCTTGAGATCGCATCCCTCAAAACGCAACTCGATACAGCCCTTGGCGACATCCGCGAGCTGCAGCGCAAATGCGAACCCCAGACGCCGAATCAAGCCGCGCCGGACCATCTCAGCCGCTATCGCCGCATCACCGTCGGCGGATTCCCCGTCTACGCACTCCGACCCGAATACATCTCTCCTGGCGACAGCCCCCAGCTCATCTGCCCGTCGTGCTTCGACCGCGGGATCAAGTCCGAACTCATCTGCTACACCTGCAACGATATCGTAGCTATTAACACATACAAACGTCGCAAGCACCTCAAGTGCATCGCCACCGGATGCCGATTCCATGTAATCGTCCCGCCCAAGCTCTTTGACGAAGCGCTCAAGCCAGTCTAACGCACACTTCCGGAACATCTGCCGATCCGCCATACGCACACCGTCACTGCTGACGCCCCTGTTGATGAGAAGTCGCCCGATCTGACGCAACGCAGATCTTATGCGGCAATCTGTTTCCTCTGCCGTCGCAGTATCAAAATCCGCAAAGCCGGAATGCGCAAGCTGCGTAATTCGCGCCAGCGTGTTTCTCATCCAGTCTCGATCTCTCTCTCTGCTCATCTTTTCTTGACCTTTCCTTTTTCAGTGTTGATGGCCGAATTGCATTCGGCCTACCGATCGCCCTATCACTCCCCCGCCTCCGGCAACACGCCGGTCTGCCGCAACGCGCTGATCACGATGTCGCTCACAGTCGCCTCGTGCGTACGGGCATAATCCTCGAGCATCTGATCCTCGGTCGGCATAAGCCGAAACGCACGCATGCGCGAAGGAACTTCGCGTTTCACAATCCGCAACTCTGCTTTTTCTGCGCCCATCTTTCTTGACCTTTCTTCGTTTTCTGCTATGATTAAAAACCTTCTGTTATACAGAACGGGGGATAAGATACACTAATTCGTGTAAAAGGTCAATACGAAAATGAATAAAAATTTATCGCTTATGGTTGCAAGGCTTGCAATCTTAAAAGGATCGCAAAATGTATCTGCTTTTGCGACAAAATGTGGTATAGCACAGCCCATGATGGATCGTTATCTTAAGGGTGAAAATACTCCTTCAGGAGAGAAGATTATACAGATCTGTATAAAGAATAGTTGCTCGGCCGATTGGTTGCTCGGTCTGTCGGATGTCCGCAGCAATTCAAATTCGTGTAGCACCGATAAAAATTTATCACACGAAAATGGAATGAAAAAACAAGTTCGTTACTTCAAACAGAAAGCGGAAAAGGCCGTAGAACAGGCAACCGCCTTTCTGAAAACGGTTGAAGAAATCGAACAAGGTCTTTAATTCAGCAAACTATAAACACAAAGAAAGGAACTACCCGATGAAACAGGACAGCAACTATCAGCAATCATATTCTTTTCCACGAGATCCTAAAATGAAAAAGACTCCATTGCGTGATTATCAGCACCTTGTCAACGACCCTTTGTTTAAGAGTATGTTTGAAAATTCGCAAAAGTGGCAGACGTACCGAATTAATAATGACACCTGGCTATGCACTGAAATTATCGACCTTGTGCGTCCCGAACTTTTTTCAAAGCTTGCTTTTTACTGCTTTCGGAGAAACTTGGAGTTTGTGATTTCTCCTCATGTGCATAAGCCCGAATATATATGTTTGATGATCAGGCGTAGTCCATGTCAACGACTCACTGAGAAGAAAATTAACCTGCCACCACCATCCGACGAAGAACTTATGGGATACATAAAATGTATCACGCGATAATATTTTTGAATAGGCATAAAAAAGGCGAGGCACCTAAATCGCGCCCCGCCTCATCCGGAAAATGATAGCTTGAAAGCAAAAAACAAGACGCCACAGCCCAAAGCCAAGGCGTCTTGTTTTATGTCTGGCAAAGCCAGTGCGCTTAAAAACCACGCTCTAAATTGAACATTTTCATCATCTTCACTCCTGTGTTATTTTTAAAAAGATGCCTAATTATATCAAATCCATCTTATCCATGCAAGGAATCCTGCAACAAACAAGGGTGTTCATCCGCAATAGGTTTCAGATCATCGTCATCTCTCCACAACCGCTCATATATAGAATCATTCTTTATTGCTTCTTGTAGCGACGACTTCACTTTCCCCAGAAGCTTTTCATCTCCTCGGTTCCTCTCGTCAACGAAAAGCAATGCATAATAGCAAGCGATATTGAAATACGCAGCCCCCAATGCGCTACAATCATTGCGATGCAGACAATCTGCACGCCGGGCCCTTAATTTATGCGTGAAGTTCTCCAACACTTTTATTGCTTCATGAATATTTCCTTCTTTTCGCAATAGCCTTCCATAGTAGATGTTGAGAGTCCGACGATGAGAAAAACGCTCCAAGTTTTCTTCAATACACCGTATGGCCTCCTGACGATCGCCTGACTTGCCGGTCGTCAAAGCCATTTCAGCGCAACCAAGTAATCTACCATAGTCTTCATCATCCTTAATTCTTGCAATATTCATGGCGACCTGATTTTGAGTTTCATCGACTTTTTGAGAAAGCTGACTCAACCGGTCTTCTATAACGCTTCCCAAATGAGGAAGAATACGCATTGCAAAAAAACCAGAAACCACAGATATACCAATTACATATAACCCCTTTGAAAGGGATCCTGGATTATCAAAGACCAACCCCATCCATTTACACACCAACATTATTGCGAATGCTGCAACTATCCCAAAAAGGGCGAAGTAAAAGTATTCCATCCTTGAAGAAGGTTTCGGACAAATACCACATTTCCATCGGTAAAAGCCACCGACAACGCCTCCAAACGCTCCACACACCGCAATCACTGCGCACAGCACAACAATCCGTATGTTATCCAGAGAGAAAAACAGTTCACACACTTTTTCTGAGCAAGCAAACATAACAAAACTCCTTTCTTCTTCTAAAAGTGTTTTGTATTGTATTATATCAGATGTGCTTTCAAAAACAAGATGTCAAAAAAAAAAATTGGGAACAGCCCCGCCTGCTCAGGCTTCCGTCTCACATCCGCGCCCCGCCTGATTCGCCAGATGCTGGCATGAAAGCAAGTGAAGATGGCTGAGCTGCGCTCAGCCTATTCGCGAAGATCACCCCATGGCAGGTTCGCGCTTGGCCGTCCTGCGCCGCGCCGTTTTCGGCGCGGATCTCTCCGCATCAGCCCACACATCATCAGCACCGATGTCGATATCTCCCGGCCAATTAAGCCAGCCGTAAGAAACGCGCACACACTTGAAAAGCGCTGCATCCTTAAGCGGCTTGTAATATCCCATATCGAAATATGGCTTGCAGTCGAATATACCGCTCTCGCCGTTGTCGAACACAACGGCAACACGATAATCTTCAAGAGCCTTAGCTTCTTTTATGAGTTGATATCCCATGTGATACCACCTTCCTCAAGGAGTGATTTTGAAGAATGTGCCGCTTTCGCTGTTGATTGATTCCCAGTTGGCAAGGAGTTCCGCCTCGTGATCGGCAATGAACGACTGCACATGAAAGGTTTGGTCCTTCGGAAATTCGCCGCGCATCTTTTTGCGGGTGACAATATCGAACGTGGCCTCCATGCCCTGATACCATACATGGATATGGGCACGGTGATGCTTTGTATTCCTTTCAGGTTTCATCCTGATAAGAATTCCCTTGAACATCGCAAGTGTAGCCATTTTGTTTCGTCCTTTGCCTTTCATTTCCTCTCAAGCCCTATTGGCTCCAAAAGAAAACGGCGCTAATTATAACAGGTGACACACACCAATGCAAGTACAAAATATTATTTTTTATTATTTTTTGTGGATGGGATAATATCTCACAATATTCCGCCGTCACAGAATAATGGAATGTGCTATAATTTGCACCATGAAAACCATGGAAAGAACATTTACGCTGGACCGCAACTTGATGCTCCGCGCAGAGCGCAAGTTGCGCCGTCATGGGCGCACACTCGATGATGCTGTCACCTATGCGATGACGGTCATCGTCTCGACACGTGGTCTTCCCCAGATGGCATCGGCAACCGATCCTTTTTTCAGTGAGCCCAATACCTCACACTTGCGCAACGCGATCTCCGACATGAATGCAGGCAGAAACGTCGTGTTTCGCGATATTGTCGAGGATTCGGGCAATGCGTAAGGCCTGGCACGAAACTGCGTGGGATGACTACATCGAAGCCCAATCCCAGGATCGGAAAACCCTCAATCGAATCAACGCGATCATAAAGAGCATCGAGCGCAACGGATACTCGGCCATCGGCAACATAGAGCCGTTGCGCAACGAATGGTCGGGATGGTGGAGCGCACGGATTAACCAGAAAGACCGGCTCATATTCCGGATCACCGGCGACATTCTTGAAATCGCCGCCTGCAAGGGTCATTATTCGTAATCAGGTCAAACAACCACACCCAGCCCAAAATGTGACCAAAAATTTCAGCTCAAGTAGGCTCATATCCAAGAATCCCAACAAAACCCCAACTTAAACAACACACACAAAGGTTCGACTCCCCCCACCTCCACCATGGAAAAATGCAGTAAAATAAGGGAATTTAAAGAAAAGCATGGGGAAATAGAGTGTCCGCTTTATGACCATTTAGAAAAGGACGCAAAAAGATGAAGCTCTCAAAAAAAGGCAAGTATTGGTGGATAGATTACCGCGCCAACGGCAAGCGATACCGGCAGTCGACCGGCGCGACATCCTACGCCGCCGCCAAACTCTGGATGGATCAGATCGACGTCGCCAGGAAGATGCCGACCTTTGAATCAGCCGTGGAAGTGCTGCGGAAGTTCTACCCCGAAAAACCCGCCGTCGGCAAGATCGCCCTCGATGCAATATGGGCCGCATACGAGAGCCTGGCAAAAGCGACCGGCAAGCAGACTGCAGATCCACGCGGGATGGTCAGGCGGAAGAATCAGCTCGACCGGCTGATCCAATGGCTCAAGGCGAAACGCGGCACGATTCAAACTGCCGAGCAGATCACCGGGCCCATCGCCGCCGGTTTCGCCGCACACCTTGCAGACCTCGGTCTCAAGACCAAAACAAGAGCCAACATCATCGGTGAGCTTGGCTGCATTTGGCGCATGCTTGAAAAAGCCTCCACCGACATCAAAAATCCATGGGGCAATCTTGCGCCGCGCAACACCGACTCGGAACGTGGCCTCGCGTTCTCGCCAGAACAGGAAAAACGGCTCCTGGAAGCCGCCAAGCAAATCGGGAAGGATTGGTATGCCGTCTGCATCCTAATGCGCCACACGGGCCTCAGATACAGCGACGTGGCGCGTCTGCAGTGGAGCGACATAAAAGACGGCATCCTCGAGACCGTGCCGCACAAGACCGCAAACAGCAAGATCTCCGTAATGATTCCGCTTGTGGATGCCGCCAAGACAGCCGTGGATGCCCTGGAACGACGCGGCGACTTCCTCTTTCCCCTCCACGCGGAGCTTTACGGCGACCGATCCAGGGCGAGCCGGGAAGAGCTCAGCTTCAGGGAGGTCATGACCGCCGCCGGAATCGCCGGCAAGGGATTCACAATTCACTCCTGGCGCCATACGGCCGCCACACGGCTCGCGGAAGCCGGAGCAGACATGGAGACGCGCAAGCGGATCCTCGGCCACAGAACCGACGAAATGGCGGCGCATTACGATCACGCCGCGCACCTCGAGCAAACCAGGGCAGCGCTGAACGCCGCAGCTACTTGAGACCTTCGACGACCTTCTGCGCGACGTTGCCGACAGCAGTGCCGGACGCTTCGATCATTCGCTTGTTTTCGGCCGAAACGTCAGTCGCAACGCCATCGATGACGCAGCGCACCGTGCCGTTTGTGGATTTCTCAATCTCGATGCGCGTCACATCGGTTTTTAGTCCGATGTTCGTGTATTCAAAATCGTAGCCGTCCGCATTGCGCACAAGCTCGATGGAGCGGATACCACAACCGGCAACAGCCGAAATTATCAACGCAGAGACGCAGAGGCGCAAAGGTGCGCAGAGTTTCTTTCTCATGTTTCCTTTTCTCCTTGGATCACAAAATAACCTATTTCACGCGCCGCCGAGACCTTCGCCCATTCCTTGCGGTTCTCATTCCAGGCGGATCCGCCGAACGCGCGAAGCGCCGCCCATTCCGGACCTGTACGCCATGCCGCCATTCCGACGGTTTTGCAGACGAAGTTGAAGATTTCATCGGCAAGGTCACGCTCGCACACCTGGGCACGATAGAGCCAATCGTGGATCAGAGCCGCAGCGATTC
Organism: Bacteroidaceae bacterium; assembly: GCA_017628845.1. GTDB lineage: Bacteria > Bacteroidota > Bacteroidia > Bacteroidales > Bacteroidaceae > Physcousia. The sequence continues at coordinate 3,891 of JAGBYI010000006.1, read as the reverse complement.
GCGGGATCTCCATCGGCGCACCGCACACGCGCCAGAGCGAGCGCGGAATCGATGCGCCGTCAAACGTGAACCCTTCGTGGATCCAGATCTCGAACACACGCCCATCCGGCAGAATGCCCGAAAAATGAAACATGCGCGAAAGCCGCCATTCGCCGGCGACGACGCCAGGCGTCACGAACGGCATCGGAACGCCATTCCAGAATGTCGTGCCGCCGATGATTTCGGTTTTTACAGCCATCACTTGATCTCCATCGCAAGCTTTACAACCGCACCGGCAAGCCCGAGAACAGCCGTCACAAGCGAGCCTATAAGCGCGATCAGCTTTCCGGACATCTTACCTTCATCATTCTTGACATGCGGACATTGAGCGCAAAGCGAATCATGGACCTGATGGATGTATTCCGCCAGCCGCTCTTCACTCCACATCTTCTCGATGATGAGATTCAGGACATCGCGCACATCCTTGATTGACGGATTCGGCTTCGACAGCGCATCAATCGCGTTATCCTCCATCTTTTTCTTCAGGTGTTCCATTTACCGCACCGCCTCTCTGTCATTCTCTCTGTCATTTGTTTTAACGCAGAGATGGCAGAGTGGCAGAGCGGCAGAGATTCCTAACTCCCTCTGCTTCTCCGCGCCTTTGCGACTCTGCGTTAAAATCTGATTCACGCCCATCGCTTACCCCTCCACCGTGTAATGCTCTTCAATCTTGACAGAGGTCTGGTCCTCTTCCTTGTAGCTCCATTCCATCTTGGGAAGCCCGGCGACAAACTCCGCGATCGTTGGAGCCTTGCCGGTCGCGGCGTACTCGTTCTGCACCTTGAGGCCATAGAGCATCACGGCATCGAGGAACGGCGGCCAGTCGGCAGCATCGCTCCGCCAGCGCGGCTCTGCCGAATCCTTGTAGGAACTCGGTTCGCGAAGCGTGTAGCCACGCTGTGAGCGCACTTCCGTAATGTAATTCTCCATCACCACATCGTAATCGTGCGGCGACATGTTGTCGTAGATTCGGGCTCGTATGATTTTGCCGTCAATTATGACGGGCACCGTGGCGACGGTCTTGCGCCCGTGAAGGCGCACAGGCTCAACACCGCCGTACTCAAGAAAGCCGTGCTTCTCATACCACGCTTCATCCTTGCCACCGATGGCGATGGCCATGAGCCGTCTGCCGTCACGCTCGATTGTCTTTGCGTATCGCTTTTCCATCACTTGCCTCCGATATTGATATTGACTGTAACATTCGACTCAGAGTGCTTCGCATCGTGCGCCTTGAGCTGCGCATCCTTCAAGCCCGGCAAGACATTGCGCCGCGCTTCGATGGCGGCACGGAGGGCGGCTGCTTTTTTCTTCCACGCCGGTGAGTTGGTCATAACATGAAGCCGACTGGGCGGCGCGAACGGCTCGACGTGCACCGTACCGTCGGCGTACCGCTCAATCTTGCACATGCGGTTGGTCGTGTCAATCTCCTGGCGTACCGGCTTGCCGTGCCACTTGACGCGCCCGGTGACAGAGCGCATATCGTTGGAGTACTGCCGCGCAAGGTGAGCCAGAAGGAAATCGACAGACGGCGCAGCATGCACGGTTGCTTTCGTGACGCGACCTGTCGGAGAAAACGCCGTTGCGCAAAACGCCGCCGCGCTAACGGTTAATATCAAAATACTCTTCAAGTTCATAGGGCTTTCTCTCCACTCCTTCGTAGGTTTCCGCGTTGAGGATCGCATTCTTGCTATCCTCAAAATCTCCAAGGATTTCATCGGGCGAAAGAATCCGCCCATTCTCGATCAGCACCGTGCGCTTCAGAATACCGAGGTTGCTGACCTTTATGCCATAGCAGTTGAGTACGCCGTTCGTATGCACCGATGGCGCGGGGGCCCAGGTGGTGTAACAGTACCAGACGTAGTCGGTAGCCTTGTCACCCCACGCGGTGTCCCACGCAAACCGTGCAGTTGCGTCCGCTCCATCCTTGCCGGGAAACTGCATGAGCCATTGGGAGCGCGTAAGGGCTGCAACCGTCACAACCTGCGACTCGTTCGTCGCGTCCGGCGGCGCGTACGCAACAATAATGAGCGCATCGGACGGCAGGGCGATTGTGCTGAATGAAATGTATGCGCAATCGTTCGTGACATAACTGCCGTGATCCACGATGTGCTGCACATCCGGATCCGTGCGCGGAAAGTTCACGCGCTTCGTTTCACTGATGAACTTCGCGCCGCCGTAGTACGTGGCAACAGCGCACATCAGCAGAAATGCAAGGCTCTTGACCTTCACTTCACTACCTCCCATGTGACGGTCGTGCCGTTTACAACCGGGCGTATCTTGACCGATGTGCCGTCCAATTTGTTGCTGACAACAAGGCCGCTGTCAACCTTGACCGGCGCGAGATTACGTATGTAGCTCTCTGTGCCGCGCTCATACTTGCCGCGAAAGAAGTAGTACTGCACCGCACCGGTCGGCGGTGTAACTACAACCTTGTACCCGTTATCGATTTTGGTCGTTGAGGTCCAAGCCTCCGGGATATCCTGCCACTCCGTAAGCTCGCCCAGATGCACCGTTGCCTCAACGGTCGGTGGCGAGTCCACTACGTATTCAAGCGTCACAATCGGCGGTGCCGACGGCTGGCTCTGGGTTTTGATGTCTGAGCAATACGCACCAACGAGCTCCTTGTCGCCCTTGACGACTTCAAACAACGTTTTCCCGGTATCATCGGACAAGCGGAAAAAGCCGTTTGTGGCGACGGATGGAGCCAAGCCGTTGGCGGTCAATACCCAGATTGCCCCGCCGGACTCCATCGTATGCGGCATGTAAGCCATGCCACTCGACATGACTACGGGCTGCGTCACCCACAAACGACCGTCCGGTGAATCATAGCCCGTACCAGATTCATACTGCCCCCATGCCTTATCGGCGAACCGCGCATCCGCCTGTGCTTTCGTGTAAGCGTTGGAAGGCCACCACGTGCCGAAGAACCATATCCAACGGTCGAGTTCGTTCCAGACAACACGGTACTCGCCGCTGCCGTCCTGCTTCTTAAACCGGAAGGTGGCAGCCGGGAGTTTAGTCTGGGAGTCGTAGTTCGTAACCGTCACAGCGAAGTCATCACCCGTGACGGTACCATTCAGCGCCCGCACCTGCGCGGCGGCGCTGTCAGCGGTGGACTTCACCGCCTGCACCTTGTCATCCACGTACGACTCGTACGCTACGCGCCCCTGGCCGAATGCGGCGAATGCCCCAAAGCTCAGCATTGCCAAGAATTGAATTTTCATTTTCATATCTCCTTAACTTCAAGTACCAAATCATCATCGACCGCAAGCTCTGCAACTCTGCCGTTCGGTGCGGTGAGGGTGAGCGGCGCAGACTGCGCGGGGCTGGATGCGCGTTCGACCTTGAACTTGCCGGGCGCGACCTCCGCGACATCCCACACGGTCAATCCCGGAACGAGATTCGACGCGCCGGGGGCCGCTTCGATCACTTCACCGCCCTGCCATTCAACAACCCTCTCGGTCTCCGTATCCGTCTCGACGGCAAGGGTGAACTTGCGCGCTTTGGTGGGGTCGGCGGAGGCGGGAATGGCGACCTGAAGGTTATACGTCGACTCGACAAGCATCTCGAAATAAATGGTACCATCTGTCCCGTCAATCAAGAAGTCAAGAATATCGAGGACTCCTTCATCACCCAGGGGGACAAAGCCACCAGTTTCAATGGGAGACATCCCTGATGGGTCTTGCACTATTGAAAATACATCACCTTCAACGCGCAGAGCTATATCCTGCATCGTGTTCGCCGACACGTCAGGTCCCATTCTTAAAATATTCAGGACAGTGCCTTTGGGGATCCTGATTAGATCTTCCCCGACAACGAAGGGGAAATTGCTTACATCCACTTCAGGGTCTT
>JAGBYI010000061.1 GCA_017628845.1 Bacteroidaceae bacterium | reverse complement strand
TGTACTGAGGGTTACAGGCCAGCAATTGGAACAATTCTTCAATCAAAACAAGGAAACGATGAAACTACGAGCCATGATTGGCGAGCACATCCTCAGCCAATTCCGCTCACGCTATCTTGACCTCCATTGTACTACGCCCCGTGAACGCTACGAGATGTTGCTGCAACGCTGTCCTGGTATCATGGAGTTTCTTGACTTACAAGACATCGCCTCGTTCTTGAACGTCCATCCAAATACTGTCAGCAAAATACGGCGTGATATTACATTTGGCGACAGGTAATAGTCTATAACAGATAGAAACTCTCAACCAAGTTGAGACATTTACCCTTGGCATTTATATAATAGATTTAGCCAAGGGGCTATTTTTATGCTTTTTTGTAACTTTACGGCCCAAACAAGCAAAAATAACATCTGAAAATGGAACTAAGACATTGGACGCAAGCATACGCAATGGAACTGACAAGCCTTTGTAATGCAGTTGACAGGCGTTTCCTTTTAGACCGTCTGCCCAATCCTTATACGGAAAAGGATGCGAAAGAATGGTTGAAGATGGTTACCAATAATGATGCAATTACCGGTATCTATCGAGCTATTGTATATGATGGGAAACTCATAGGCAGCATATCGGTTGAGAAGAAAGATGATGATGCAGAAATCGGTTATATGCTTCTCAATGAATATTCAAACAAAGGGATTGGCACAGAAGCAGTCAGACAGGTATGTTCCATTGCATTCAAGATCTTATCGCTTGAACATATAACGGCCAATGTCTTTCAGCCAAACATTGCTTCAATAAGGGTGCTACTGAAGAATGGTTTCAAGTATAAAGGTGCTATACCAAATGCCGTCATAAAGGTTGGGGATGTTTATGACTTGCTCATTTACGTATTGACAAAAGAAACAAGATAAAGCATAATCAATATAAATCAACGAACAAGAAAACCATCATCACCGCACTAGTCACCCTCGTCGCCATGTCAGCCGATGCACAGAGGCTTAACAAGGATGTTCAGAGGATGCAATATGTCTATGCCCTTAAAGTGGTCATCAACGATAGCGTCTGGAGTGGATTTGCTGATAAGCAATATGATGTACCTCTACTATATTATGGCGATACCTGTTGCTATGTGGTGAATCCCACGGAGAAGTTCTTGGCTAACTATCCGTCAGTCTTGATACATAGCGACAACAACATCCAGATTTATCAGACGGAGAAAGTCGATGATAAACCATTCCACATGCATGTAACTTTCACAGATGAGGAAAGCAACATCGACTACCGCACACCCTTCATGAGATGCAGCAGTCTAGAGCTGACTAGTAGGGCTGTTCCAGATGTCACTTCAGTCAACGAATGGGCTACGATGGTGATGCATGAGTATTTTCATGGCTTCCAATTCAAGAACGATGGCTATCTAGATACTTACGAAACAATCACCAATACGGTTTTGCCAGATACTCTAATCGCATTAGCTGCCTGTCATGGTTGGTACAAAGAAAGCATCACTCTGGAGAACGACTTTCTGCTAAAAGCAATTGATGCCAACGATATTGAGGCGTCAAGAGCCTATATCCAGTCGTTCTTTAAGTCGCGTAACGAACGCAGGGAAAGGGTGAAAAAGAAACTTGGTATAGACATTGTAGCCTTGGAGCAGTTGTATGAAACGATGGAAGGTTCCGCTCGCTATATCGAATATTGCCTGTATCGACATTTTGGAAACTTCAATTTTTCTGATGCCAAATGGCTATACACTGTTGGACGCAAGTATTACTATGCCACGGGATTCAACCTTCTCCGCCTATCAGACAAGTTGGAGATTGATTATAAATACCGAAAGCATACAACCCTATGCTAGTCACACTATTGGGGATAGTAACCGAGGTCAAACCAGAGCAATTCATGAAAGCCTGATACCCTATGCTCGTCACACTATTGGGGATAGTAACCGAGGTTAAACCTTTGCAACCAAAGAAAGCAGAAGTCCCTATGCTCGTCACACTATTGGGGATAGTAACAATATTAGCACTTTTTCGACAAAATGCAACATTTGTGCTATCTATCAATAACCCGTCTTCTGTTTCATAGCCGTGCAGTCCTGCTCCCCAATATTTATTTTCTTCAGCAGACAAAGATGAATTGTTAACAAAGTTTTCTGTGACAAAATGACATCCTTCAAAAGCAAACCGCCCTATGCTCGTCACACTATTGGGGATAGTAACCGAGGTCAAACCTGAGCAATTTCCGAAAGTATTATCCCTTATGCTCTCTACACCATCTGGGATTACCAAATCCTTTACTTCTTCTCCATTCCAAGCCGATGGATAGGAAAAGGTTTTGGAGCTGTTTACTCTCCCACGGAGGAAGAAACTGCTCCAAACGGTTTACCGCTTGACCATTTCTTATTCTAAAGAAGGTTTGGCTACCTTTGCATCTGACAAAGGAGATAAAGGATTGATGTTAGATGATCGAAGGGGCTGGATTGTTACTGGCTTATATAACAATAATTCTTAATTATAGCAAATGTCACTAATCTTAAATTTGTGACGCATTTCTGTCATCAATAAGAAACCTACGATATTCTCCAGGTGAATATCCTGTATGTTGTCTTATATACTTTCCAAAGAAAGAACAGTTTGGGAATTTATAATAATCGGCTATTTCCTTTATAGATTTATCAGTGTTTAAGAGTAAGTGTTTGATGTCATTGACAACATATTCATTTATCCAAACAAAAGCAGTTTTACCACTAACTTCCTTACATGTCGTTGACAAATATTTAGGAGTAACATGAAGTTTGTCTGAATACCAAGTTAAGTAACGGGGTTTTATCGTCTGTGAAGTAATCAGTTTCATAAAATTCTTGAACAGGATTTCTTTCCGGCTGAAATCATTTTGAGACGGTTCGTTCATATGGATATTTTCCAAAAGTTCAAGCAAACAAGTCTTGATGATGGAATATAATATTTCTTTCTTATATCTGGATGAAGGTGCCTGAAGCTTGGTCTTCAATATATCCATATACAATTCGAACACATGCAGGTTATCATTGCTCACATAGATAATTGAATCGGCAGACAACACGTTGATTTTGTCCCATAATTTATTTTCAGGGATAAAATCTGTAACGACACGCGTTGAAAGACACAATATATTACATCCAAAATCCGGGCTCAACAATACATTTCTAATATATGTATTAGGAAGACAAACCAAAATGTTGTTTTGTTCCAGCTGTAACCATTTGGCATTGATGTCCAACTGCATTTTCCCTTTCAAGCATACCGCAATAGTAACCATGTTTGTCTTCAATACATCATCCGTAAATGGCAATTCCTTGACATCGGAATAGAGAATCACATCATTGTCTATATAGTCAAAATTTATCCATTCGGGTATCTGGTCAAATCCGATTTCTTTAATGTTGTTAGGTTTCATTTGAAATTTATCTTGAGTTATGGCTTTGCAAAGGTAACCAATTTGTTTCATTTCTTATGCTTGCATTCTCTCCACTTTTGTCTCAATATTCTTCACGAAGAACGATAGATAATTCTGCTGCCCTTTCAGGACACGAACAATCGGAAGCCGCTTTCTACTTTTGCACGACCAAAAACGAATCATATTTTACAGTAAAATAAAAAGCGAATGAAAAAAATGAAAAAGAATGTACTTTTAGCATGGATTGCCGTAACCATGATGATACTATCTACGGGATGCAGCAATCAGGAAGAAAAAGCCAAGAATGCAGCTCCGATGAGAGTTCAAAGTGAGGTTGTCCATCCCTCTTCGGATGTTCACACAAAGAGTTATGTCGGTGTGGTGGAAGAAGAACTGGCCATATCCGTAGGGTTTACCGGTAGTGGTACCATCAGCAAAGTTTGTGTCAGTGAAGGACAAACGGTGAAGAAAGGACAGCTCATCGCTGAAATCGACAAGACCCAAGCACAGAATATGCTTATGGCAGCAAAGGCACAAATGGAACAAGCCAATGATGCCTACAAACGTCTTAAACAACTGCATGACAACAATTCACTCCCGGAAATGGAATGGGTGGAAGTGCAAAGCAAAGTGCAACAAGCAGAAGCTTCACTTGAAATGGCCAAGAAATCGTTGGAAGACTGTAGCATCTATGCTCCCGAGACTGGGATTATCGGCAAAGGAGTGATGAATGTAGGCGAAGTGGTACTGCCTGCTCTTCCCGTTGCTAAAGTACTTGTCATCAATCAGGTGAAAATCAAGGCAAGCATTCCTGAAAAGGAGATTGCAGCTATCGCAACATCGACTTCATCAAGCATCACATTGGATGCTCTTCCAAACCAAACATTCCAGGGAGGCAAGATAGAGAAATGTATTGAAGCCAATCCCATGACCCACACTTACGACATCAAGGTGAATGTCAACAACAACGGTCAGCTATTATTGCCGGGTATGGTAGCTAAGGTAGAACTGACCCATGCAGCCCAGGCGGATGTGTTGACAGTACCAGTTACATCAATTCGCAAGGATGCCAATGGCAAAAACTACGTTTGGTTGAAGAAAGACGGACGGGCACACAAGGCAGTCGTAACGACAGGCAAAGCAACCGGTAATAGAATGGTTGTATTGAATGGATTGAATTCGGGTGACACCGTCATTACCGAAGGCTATCAGAAACTAAGTGAAGGAATGGAGGTTTGCGAATGAAAACAAAACAGAATTGGGTAGCCTGGTTGATGCACAACTATCGGCTTACCTTCCTGCTGGTGGCAGCCATTTTCTTATTGGGTATATTAGGTCTGGAGAAAATGCCCAAGGCAGAATTCCCTGAATTTACCATCCGCCAAGGGGTGGTCGTAGCCGTTTATCCGGGCGCCACAGCCGAAGAAGTAGAAATGCAGGTAGCTCGTCCGTTGGAACGTTATCTGTTCACATTCGAGGAAGTGAAACGTCGGAAAACGACATCCACGTCTTCCAATGGAATGTGCATGATGCTGGTGGAACTGCACGATGAGGTGAACAATATGGATGAAGTGTGGTCCAAGATACGCCATGGGTTGAATAGCTTCAAGCCCCAATTGCCGCAAGGTGTGCTGACTATTATTGTAAACGATGATTTTGATGCAACCAGTCAAACCCTTGTGGCGATTGAAAGTGGAAATCGCACTTACCGGGAACTGAAAGAATATGCCGACGATTTGGCGGATGAACTGCGTCGGATTGAATTGGTGGATAATGTAACGTTGTACGGAGAAACAACCGAGCAAATCAGCATTTATGTGGACAGAGAACGCCTTTCGGCCTACGGCATCGGACAGATGCAACTGATGCAGGCTTTGAACAGCGGTGGCTTTACAACCTTGTCCGGAAGCATAACCAACTGGCAGAAGAACATGCCTATCCATGTCAAGCCGATGACCAACAGCGAACAGGAAATAGAGAATATAGTCATTTTCAGCGACAACGAAAACAATGTGGTTCGTGTAAAGGACATTGCTACGGTGAAACGTGAATACGACCAGTCGGAATCGTACATCGAATTCAATTCACATCCTTGTGCCATCCTCTCTTTGGAAATGATGGCAGGTAACAACATTCTTCAATACGGTCGTGAAGTGCAGCGTGTGATTGACGATTACACAGCCAATGTCTTGCCTGATGATGTGACCATCCAGTGCATCACCGACCAAAGCAAGGTGGTAGATGCTTCGGTCAAGGATTTTCTTGTCAACCTTATCGAAGCGATGGTCATCATTATCATCGTGTTGCTTATCCTGTTTCCTTGGAGAACGGCATTGGTGGCAGGCGCCATCGTCCCTCTTTCTACGTTCTGCTCGGTGGGGGTCATGTATATGTGCAACATTCCACTCAACATCATTACCTTGGCAGGTCTCATTGTGGTGCTGGGGATGGTGGTCGATAATGCCATTGTGGTGCTCGACGGTTATTTGGAATACTTGAACAAGGGCATGAGCCGTTGGACAGCAGCCTGCAAATCGGTGCAACAATATTTCATGCCGATGACGTTGGCTACAGTATGTCTTTGTGCCATCTTCTTCCCGACACTGTTCACCACAACCGGTATGATCAGTGAAATGTGTTTCTACATGCCTTGGACACTGACCATCAATTTAGGTATCTCCCTTGCCTTGGCCGTAGTGGTGTTGCCGGTATGGGAAGCATCATTCATCCGAAAACGGAAGATAACCAAGAACAAGCATGTGGACGTTTCCAAACCGACAAGCCGTGTAGGAGATGTAACAGAAGATGAAGCCAATGTTCATCCGAACAAGAAATCCATTACAGACTATGTACAGGAGGGATATAACACGATATTGGCATTAACGTTCCGTCACCCTTGGAAAACGATTGTAGGTGGAACGGCATTGATAGTAGCTTCCATCCTGTTCATCTCTCCCAATCTGAAGGTGAGAATGTTGCCATTGGCAGACAGAAACCAGTTCGCCGTTGAAATTACCTTGCCTGAAGGGAAAGGATTGGCAGAGACCCAATCCATTGCCGATTCTGTTGCTTCTACCTTGCGTCAGGACGAACGGGTAGTCTGTGTCACTTCTTTTATAGGCAGTTCTTCGCCTCGTTTCCATACGTCATATGCTCCGAAACCCGGTGGACGGAACTATGCACAGCTCATCGTGAACACCGTTTCCACTCATGCCACGGAAGAGGTACTTCAGAAGTTTGAACCCATGAGTGACCACTTCCCGAATGGTTTTGTGAAGTTCAAGCAACTGGACTATCAGATTTTCACTCCGTTTGAATTCCGTTTCTATGGCGAGAATACGGATTCATTGCATCGGGTAGCCAATGATGTCATGCAACTGATGCGTCAGGATTCACGGGTAATGAATGTTAAGACGGATTGGGATGACCCTCGCCCTTACATCGAAGTAGAACTGGATCCGATAACTACCGCGCAATTAGGAATGAACCGCACGTTGGCCGAACTGGAACTGGCATTGAACACCAGAGAAATGAAAATCGGCCAAGTTTGGGAAGGCGATTATCAGGTACCGCTTATCTTGAAGGATGTCCATAATGAAGAACTGGACTATGATGAGGTGAACGATATATACCTGACTGCCGGAAACCAATCGGTGCCTTTGCGTCATGTAGGAACTGCTCAACCGGCTTGGGAAGAAACGAAAATCATGCACCGCAATGGGGTGAGATGCATAACGGTGGGCTTGGAACCGAAATTTGGAGTCTATTCCAACGGTTTGCAAAACGACTTCCGCCAATTGATAGAAACAAAAGTGAACATACCGGACGGTGTACGTTTTGAAGTGGGTGGTGAACCGGAAGACGATGCTGAGGTTTCCGTAACCATTGTGGAATCGTTGTTGATTTCACTCGTCATCGTGTTCTTCTTCCTCTTGTTCAATTTCCGCAGCTACAAATTGACCTTTGTCAGCATTGCAGCCATCGCATTCTGCTTCCCGGGCATGTTGTTAGGTCTGTGGATTGCTGGTCGTCCCATTGGGGTTACAGCCATGTTCGGTGTCATCACGCTGATGGGTATGGTCATGCGTAATGAGATATTGATTTTTGGACATGCCGAGGGCTTGCGAAAGGAAGGTTGGTCGGCCCGTGATGCGGCATTCGATGCCGGTCGTCGCCGTATGGTTCCTATCTTCTTGACAACCGCCACTACTGCCGTAGGTGTTGTCCCGATGATTGTGGCTGCTACCAGTTTCTGGATGCCGGTAGGTGTAAGCATCTTTGCCGGTGGTATCGGAGCATTGATTATGCTTGTGACCATGTTGCCGGTTATCTATTGGAAACTTTACGACAAGAAAAACGATGACAAGAAGCACCAAGCCATTATTTCAACAACGATTAAAGCATAATAAGATGAAAAGAAAGATAATATCAACTATAGGTTTGGGAATTTGCCTATTGCTTAGTCCGACCCTCCAAGCCCAACAAATGTACTCGCTTGACGAATGCCGCCAACTGGCATTGGAGCACAATGCCCAAATGAAAATAGCCGGCAATAAATCCAAGATGGCAAGACTGGAGAAAAAAGAAGCTACCACTAACTTCTTTCCCTCCATTTCACTTGCTGGTGCTGCGATGAAAGCTGATGACGGATTGCTTCAGATGCCCATGGGTGAACAGACCTTGAAGATGGTGGATGAAGGATTGTTCGGTGGAGCTTTCGCAACCCTCCCTATTTTTGCCGGAGGTCAGATATACAACGGTTACCAACTGGCGAAGTTGGGAGTAGAAATTAGCGAACTGCAAATGAAGCAGACTCAAAACGAAGTGACACTGACCGTTGACCAATATTATTGGAACATTGTGGTACTGAATGCCAAGTTGGAAACTTTGAAACGAGTAAAGGCTTTACTTGAAAAAATCAGTAGCGATGCCAAAGTAGCCGTTGACGCAGGTGTAAAGAACCGCAACGACCTGTTGCAAGTAGAACTGCGAAAGAATGAAACAGAGAGTCTGGTTCTTGATGTCCGGAACAACATGGCCGTGTGCAAGATGCTGTTGGCTCAATACATCGGAACGGAACAGAATGACTTTGAGGTAAAGACAGCCGTTGGTCAGGAACTCAGTTCGCCGGAGACTCTTTATGTCAATCATACAGAAAGCCTGGATGCTACTGTGGAATATAACTTGTTGAACAAGGCCGTCGATGCTTCCAAATTGCAAATGCGTCTGAACAAGGGACAATTCCTACCGACAGTTGCTTTGCAAGGAGGATATATATACAATGACTTTATGGGACCTTCCCAAAATTCATTTATCGGTATGCTGAATGTATCGATTCCCATTTCGTGGAAGGCTCCATATAGCGTCAAGAAATATAAATACCGCTATCAGAATGCCGTCACCGAATTCAACAATGGAAGCGAACAGCTGATGATTCGGATGCAAAAGACAAAAATAGATTTAAGCAATGCATATCAACAAGCGCTTATTGCCCGTAATTCCATTGAGCAATCAGCAGAAAACCTTCGATTAAACGAGGAATATTACAAAGCCGGTACAACCAGCATGAGTGACTTGTTGGAAGCACAACAACTCTATCAACAAAGTCGTGACAAATATTCAGAAGCCAATTCTAAATACGAAATAAGCAAGACAGAATATCTACAAGCTACAGGACGATAACTATTTCTTTATTCTGTTAAACCGATGTAGTTCAAAATAGAACAACCATAGAAAGCCTCCTTCCCTATGCTCGTCACACTATAGGCAGTACCCTCATGCTCCACAGACTCTGGGATAACAACTTCACCAGAATACTCGCCACTGCTCTTCGCTATAACAGTAGCCTGCTTTGTCTCTGCATTAAGATGATACCTTATCCCATCAATCTCAACCTCTACTGCCAGCATGGGCAGGGACAGGAGCACCGCCAGGGACAGGAACAGTGCACGCAAGGAATTGGGTAAATAATGTTTCATAAAATTATTGTTTATAGATTTGTAATGTCAATAACACCTTTTTAACCCAAATCGGTCATTAGCGTTATGATGATAATAGCTTTTATTTTTGAACAGATGTTTTGCCTCTTTGAGGGCGCAATGGGGTTCCATTGTAACCGAGAAGTGACGAAACAGATGACAAAAAGAAGGTTTCATTAGCGCAGAACAGTCTAATGACCGATTTGGGTTTAATAAAGTCCTTTCTCACACCACCTCTGGGGTGACGGAATTCAGGAGACAAAGGTAGCAAAAAAGAATGGGATATGGCATAATATGGTGGAGAAAGTGAAAAAGCCTTATCCACCCCCTCCGTCGCTTCGCTCTTTACCCAGGGGCGCGCGACCCTCAGAGGGTACAGAATGACATCAAGTCATTCTTCTAAAGACCCTCTTCGCCCACCTGTCTCAGGGGGACAGTCAGTTACAACCGTAAGCACCGCTCATCGTTAATCGTTAATCGTTAATCGTTAATCGTTAAACGTTAATCGTTAAACGTTAATCGTTAAACGTTAATCGTTAATCGTTCACCGTTAAACATCCACCATTCATCAAAGTTCCTCCCCCATTCTCTTGCATTTTCTGTTTTTATTCTATACCTTTGTATGCTAAAATCAGTAAAGAAACAATTCTTATATGTACAGGATAATTTGCAACATGAAGGGCACTCGCACCATGGCTATCACTGACGAGCACCTGGAGACGATTGACAAGTACTATCTCTTCAGCAACCTGCTGGATAGCAACGGCATAGTGGACGAGATGATTCTGGAGAAACTGCAACTGAACGTGCGTGCCCTGCTGGAGGGCACCAATGGTGCTCCGGAACTTGTGAGTCTGGCACACGACGTGGTATTCCACGAGAACATGAAGGCCCTGGGACTGCACCAGCTGATACTTCTGTACCTGGATTGGCAAAAGGATAAGATAGCAGCAAATGTACCAGCTGAGTGATTGGTTGCCCACGACGCGCAAGGAGATGGACCTTCGCGGGTGGGACCGTGCCGATGTGATACTGTTCTCGGGCGATGCCTATGTGGACCACCCCTCGTTTGGCGTAGCGGTGGTGGGCAGACTGCTGGAGGCGGAAGGGTTGCGAGTGTGCATAGTGCCGCAGCCCGACTGGCATGGCGACCTGCGCGACTTCAAGCGCCTGGGACGTCCGCGCCTGTTCTTTGGCATCAGTCCCGGGTGCATGGACTCGATGGTGAACAAGTACACGGCGGCACGCCGACTGAGGAGCGAGGATGCCTACTCGCCCGACGGAAGGCACAACATGCGCCCCGAGTACCCCACCATAGTGTACACGCAGTGCCTCAGGCAACTATATCCCGACGTGCCCGTGGTGCTGGGCGGCATAGAGGCCTCGCTGCGCCGTGTGGCACACTACGACTACTGGCAGGAGCGCATACGTCCGTCGATACTCGTGGACTCGGGTGCCGACATGATAACCTATGGCATGGGCGACAAGGTGAACCTGGAACTGGTGCGCATACTGGAGTCGTTCCTGGACACCTACGACGAGACGCTGGAGTACGACCCCGTGACGGGCGAAACGCTGATGACACGCAAGGCCTTCCGCAAGGCGGTGGTGGAGCAGATGGCATTGCCGCAAACCGTGGTGATGGCCAAGGAGGTGGAACCCCAGGAGGGAGACATAGTGCTTCACTCCTACGAGGATTGCCTGCGCACACCGCGCCTGCATGCCGAGAACTTCCGGCACGTGGAGGAGGAGAGCAACAAGGTGCATGCCTCGCGCCTGATACAGAGGACGGGCAAGGAATATGTGGTGGTGAACCCGCCCTACCCTCCTCTCTCCACCGAGGAACTGGACCATAGCTTCGACCTGCCATACACACGTCTGCCTCATCCGAAATACCAGGGCAAGCGCATACCGGCCTTTGACATGATAAAGTTCTCGGTGAACATGCACCGCGGATGCTTTGGCGGATGTGCCTTCTGCACCATATCGGCGCATCAGGGCAAGTTCATCATGAGCCGCTCGAAGGAGAGCATACTGCGCGAGGTGGAGCAGATAACACGCATGCCCGACTTTCGCGGCAACCTGAGCGACCTGGGAGGACCCAGCGCCAACATGTACATGATGCAGGGCAGGAACCCGAAGGCATGCCAGGCGTGCGTGCGGCCTTCGTGCATACACCCCAAGGTGTGCCCCAACCTGAACGGCGACCACCGGCCCCTGCTGGACATATACCGTGCCGTGGATGCCATGCCGGGAATAAAGCATTCCTACATAGGCAGCGGAGTGCGATATGACATGCTCCTGCACGACTGGAAGGACGAGGAACTGAAACGTGCCGCAGAGGAATACACGCGCGAACTGATAAAGCATCACGTGTCGGGCAGGCTGAAGGTGGCTCCGGAGCACACCGAGGACCACGTGCTGGACATCATGCGCAAACCCTCGTTTGCACTGTTCCACCGCTTCAAGAGCATCTTCGACCGTGTGAACCGCGAGGCAGGTCTGCGCCAGCAGATAATACCCTACTTCATCTCCTCGCATCCCGGATGCACCATACACGACATGGAAAACCTGGCCAGGGAGACAAGGAGCATGGGACTGGACACCGACCAGGTGCAGGACTTCACGCCAACACCGCTCACCGTGGCAACAACAATCTTTGCCACCGGTTACCATCCCTACACCATGGAGCAGGTCTTCTGCGAACACGATGCAGAGGAGAAGAAACGGCAGAAGTCCTTCTTCTTCGAAAGAAAGCATGGAAAAGCGAAAAACGGGAAGGGCGGCCCTACCCCCTTACCCCCTACACAAGGGAGGGGAGCATAATGCTCAGAAAATCTAACTTGTATGATGTAACCACTCCCTCCCATAGAGGGGAGGGCTGGGGAGGGGTCTGGAACCGCAAAAAACAAGAATACAAACACACATTATTAATATATATACATACACTACTATGGAATGGTTTGAATGTAAAGTACAATACGACAAGACACAGGAAAACGGACTTATCAAGTCTACCAAGGAGGCATATCTGGTGGATGCCCTCAGTTTCACCGAGGCAGAGGAGACAATAACCAAGGAGATGGAGCCCTTTATGAGCGGCGAGTTCGTGGTGAGCGACATAAAGCGCGCACGCATAGCGGAACTCTTTGAGAACGAGGACCTGAATGCCGACCGCTGGTATCGCGTGAAGGTGGGATTCATCTCGTTCGACGAAAAGACCGAGAAGGAGAAGATTATCACCCAGACCGACCTGGTACAGGCCACCGACCTGAAGAACGCCATAGAGACTCTGGAGAAGTGCATGCAGGGCACACTGGGCGACTACAAGATTATCAGCGTGGTGGAAACTCCACTGATGGACGTGTTCCGCCACAAGGTGGAGGAGTGATTGGATTAAGACCCCCTCAATCCCCCTATAGGGGGAGGAGCGGATGAGCGGTGAGCGGAACCTGCTAAACCAACAAATAAAAGAGAAAATGGTTTCTGAAAGAATAAAGGCAATACTCGGCACCTTGCCGCAAGGGGTGCAGCTGTGTGCCGTGAGCAAATACCATCCTGCCGAGATGATACAGGAGGCATACGATGCCGAACAACGCATCTTTGGCGAAAGCCACGTGCAGGAACTCAGGCAGAAACAGCCCGTACTGCCACAGGACATAGAATGGCACTTCATAGGACACCTGCAGACAAACAAGGTAAAGTACATAGCGCCATACATAAGCCTGATTCATGCCGTGGACAGTGCAAAACTGCTTCAGGAAATAAACCGTCAGGCACTGAAATGCGGACGTGTAATCCCCTGCCTGCTACAGCTGCATGTGGCACAGGAGGAAACCAAGTTTGGCTTCACACCGCAGGAATGCCTGGAATACCTGCGCACAGGAGAGTACCGCACTCTTGCCGGCGTAAGCATAGCGGGAATCATGTGCATGGCCACTAATACCGACGACGAGGAGCGCATCCGACAGGACTTTGCCACAGCCAACGCCTTCTTCCAGCAATGCCAGAAGGAATTTCCTGACCTGGCATCATCAATGCAGTTCCGTTCATGGGGAATGAGCGACGATTTTCAGCTGGCAATTGAGCATGGAAGCAACATTGTACGCATAGGAAGCAGCATATTTGGGCACAGAAACTATTAAAAATGTGCAAAAAACTTGTTCTATACCCCCTTTTATATGCACAAAGATTTGCATGATGTGCAAAATAAGCGTATCTTTGTAGGCGAAAGTTTAAACAAAAGTAATTTAGAACCAACAGAAACTATGAAGACCTTACCTGTAAGTTTCAATGAGGCTATTGAACAGAGCGTCAAGAAGTATTGGAACCGCAATGCATTGTCAGACTATGGAGAGATAACCTTCCAGTATAAGGATGCAGCACGAATTATAGCGAAACTTCATATCTTGTTTGAAGAAACAGGTATAAAGAAGGGTGACAAAATTGCTCTTTGCGGCAGCAACTCGTCACGCTGGGGTATGGCTTTCATTGCAACCATCACCTATGGTGCCGTTGCTGTGCCCATACTTCCCGATTTCCACCCAGAACAGATTCACCAGATTACCAACCATTCCGAGGCGCGCCTGTTTTTTGCCGCCGACAAGATATGGAAGAAGATAAATGCCGAGGAAATGCCAAACCTGATTGGTATCCTCGGTACCGAGGACTATCAGGTGCTCTATGCAAGAGAGGCAGAACTACAGGAGACACGCAACAGTCTCAACAAACTGTACGGCGAGAAGTATCCCGACAGTTTCCGACCCGAACACGTTTCATACCACAGAGACGAACGCGAGGAACTGTGCATGATCAACTACACCTCTGGAACTACCAGCAACTCAAAGGGTGTAATGATTCCCTATCGCGCCATACACAGCAATGTGCTGTTTGGCTTTGAGAAGCTGGGACACGAGCTCAAGCCTGGCGAGAACATGCTCTCTATGCTGCCCATGGCACACATGTATGGCCTGGCATTTGAGTTCCTCTATGAGTTTGTTGGTGGCGTACAAGTGCACTTCCTCACCAAGATGCCAACTCCTGCCGTACTGCTCAAGGCATTTGCCGACGTCAAGCCCAAGATTATAGTATGCGTTCCCCTCATCCTGGAGAAGATTGTGCGCAAGGCCATTCTGCCCAAGGTGAAGGACCCCAAGATCAGTGTTCTGCTCAAGATGCCCATCATTGGCAATAAGATTAAGCAAAAGATTTGCCAGGGCTTGCAGGAAGCACTCGGCGGCAACTTCTATCAGGCCATCATCGGCGGCGCTGCCATCAATGCCGAGATTGAGGCTCTGCTGAAGGATATCGGTTTCAACTATTGCGTGGGTTATGGCGCAACGGAATGTGCACCCATCCTGGCATACGAGGACTGGACCAAGTTCAAGCAGGGTTCCTGCGGTAAGGCTGCACCTCGAATGACTCTGAAGATTGACAGCACCGACCCACAGAACATCCCCGGCGAGATTCTTGCCAAGGGCGACAACGTGATGTTGGGCTACTACAAGAACGAAGAGGCTACGGCAGAGACTCTGGTGGACGGCTGGTACCGAACCGGCGACCTGGGCATCATAGATGCTGAAGGAAACGTCTTCATCAAGGGTCGCAGCAAGAACATGCTCCTTGGCGCTTCAGGACAGAACATCTATCCCGAGGAGATTGAGGACAAACTGAACAGCCTGCCCATGGTTCAGGAGTGCGTGGTAATCCAGAAGGGCGAGAAACTGTATGCCCTCATATACCCCGACATGGATACAGCAAAGGCTCAGGACCTCAGTGCCGAAGACCTGAAAACCATCATGGAGGAGAACCGCAAGGAACTTAACACACAGATTCCTGCCTACGAGCAGATTTGCGGTTTCAAGATTATGGACAAGGAATTCGAGAAGACTCCCAAGCGCTCTATCAAGCGTTTCCTCTACAAGGACGAGGAGATCTAAAGAGCGATGAGCGTTTAACGTTTAACGATAAGCGGTGAGCGGTGAACGTTTTACGGTGAGCGTTTTTAACTTTTCCGTTTTAAAAGGCAATGACAAACTCATTAAATAAAATCATAGAAGACAGTCTCCGAAAGCATTGGAGCCTGTCCTCTGTGTCTGATTACGGGCAATGCACCTTCCAATACAGCGACGTGGCGGAAGAGATTGCAAAGTTGCACATTGTCTTTGCCGAGAGCGGCATAGAAAAGGGCGACAAGGTGGCTATCTGCAGCCGTAACATGAGCCGTTGGGGCATAGCATTCCTGGCTACCATCACCTATGGTGCCGTGGCTGTACCCATACTGCACGAGTTCCACCCCGAACAGGTGCACCACATCGTAAACCATAGCGAATCAAGAATTCTTTTCGTTGGCGACCTCGTGTGGAAGAAACTCTCTGCCGAGGAGATGCCCAATCTGGAAGGCATAATACAGTTGAACGACTGGACACTGCTCGGTGCCAAGAACAAGAAACTGAAGCACACGGTGGAGAATCTCAACAAGTGCTTTGGCGAGAAGTATCCAGCGAGCTTTGGAAAAAAAGACCTTTGCTATCACGAAGACCAGGCAGAGGAACTTGCCATCATAAACTACACCTCTGGCACCACATCCAACTCCAAGGGTGTGATGATTCCCTACCGTGCCATTACGGGCAACATAGCATGTGCCAACGAACTCATAGGCAACAACGCCAAGCCTGGCGACACGCTGCTGTCCATGCTTCCCTTGGCGCACACGCTGGGCATGTCGTTCGAGTTCCTCTTCGAGTTTGTCTTTGGCATACATGTCTACTTCCTGCCCAAAATGCCCACTCCAAGCATTCTGCTAAAGGCTCTGGCCGACATCCGTCCCATTGCCCTCGTGTGCGTGCCCATGATTCTGGAAAAGGTGGTTCGCAAGGCTGTGATGCAGAAAATCAGCGACCCGAAGATAAAGCTCCTGCTCAAGACTCCCATTGTTGGAAGAAAGATAAAGCAGAAGATTTGCCAGGGAATACGCAATGCCTTCGGCGGCAACTTCTATGAGGTGGTTGTTGGCGGAGCGGCCTTGAACCAGGAGGTGGAGACCCTGCTGCACGACATAGGTTTCAACTTTACCGTAGGCTATGGCGCCACGGAATGTGCTCCGCTCATCTCTGTAGAGGACTGGAAGAGCTTCATCCCGGGCAGTTGCGGCAAGGTGGTAAAGCGCATGGAGGTGAAGATAGACAGCCGTAACCCATACGACATACCTGGCGAGATACTGGTTCGCGGACAGAACGTGATGCTGGGCTACTACAAGAACCCAGAGGCCACGGCCGAGACACTTCGCAACGGATGGTATCACACGGGCGACCTCGGTGTCATCGACCGCCATGGCAACCTATACATCAAGGGGCGTATCAAGAACATGCTACTCTCTGCCAACGGACAGAACATCTACCCCGAGGAGATTGAGGACAAACTCAACAACCTGCCCTATGTCCAGGAATGCATAGTGGTGCAGAGGGATGCCAAGCTATATGGCCTGGTATATCCCGACCCCGACCTGATAAAAAAGAACAACACCTCCCCCAGGGAGTTAGAGGAAATAATGGAGGAGAACAGAAAAATCCTCAACACTCAGATACCTGCCTACGAACAGGTGGCTGGTATCATACTTCAAAAGGAGGAATTTGAAAAGACGCCTAAGCGTTCTATCAAAAGATTCCTGTACTCTTAGTCATCGGAACTAAGAAAATCATGCCCTGTTGGTGACTAGTATTCGCCAACAGGGTATGGTGGGTAAAATAGGAGCATGCCAAAGCAATGCAACGCTCACACAACAAATAGACTGAAAAACAGAATATTACTTACATACAACGAATGAAACATATACGCAATTTCTGCATTATAGCCCACATCGACCACGGCAAGAGCACCCTGGCCGACAGACTATTGGAAATAACAGAAACCATCAAGACAACACACGGCCAGATGCTGGACGACATGGACCTGGAACAGGAGCGCGGCATCACCATCAAGAGCCATGCCATACAGATGGAATACGACTATGTGAGAGGTGCCGGCGAGAGTCCTCTGCCCGTTAGCGACGACATTGAGGACGGACGCTACACACTGAACCTCATCGACACTCCGGGACACGTGGACTTCAGTTACGAGGTTTCCCGTTCCATTGCTGCATGCGAGGGCGCTCTGCTTGTTGTGGATGCCACCCAGGGCGTGCAGGCACAGACCATCAGCAACCTGTACATGGCCATCGACAACGACCTTGAGATTATTCCCGTAATCAACAAGTGCGACATGCCCAATGCCATGCCCGAGGAGGTGGAGGACGAGATTATAGAACTGCTGGGCTGCAAGCGCGAGGAGATTCTCCGTGCCAGCGGCAAGACCGGCGAGGGTGTACCTGAAATCCTCCGTGCCGTGGTGGAACGTGTTCCCCACCCTGAAGGCAATGAAGACGCCCCCTTGCAGGCTCTTATCTTTGATAGCGTGTTCAACTCCTTCCGTGGCATCATTGCATACTTCAAGATAGTAAACGGCAGCATCAAGTCGGGCGACCTGGTCAAATTCATGAATACCGACCGCGAGTACAAGGCGGACGAGATAGGTGTGCTCAAGATGGACATGTCGCCTCGCAAGGAATTGCATTGCGGCGACGTAGGCTATATCGTGTCGGGCATTAAGACAGCCACCGAGGTTAAGGTGGGTGACACCATAACCACCACCCTCAACCCTGCCAAGGAAGCAATTGCCGGTTTTGAGGAGGTAAAGCCCATGGTGTTTGCTGGTCTATACCCAATTGAAACGGAGGACTTTGAGAACCTGCGTGCTTCGCTTGAGAAACTCCAGTTGAACGATGCCTCGCTGACCTTCACGCCTGAGAGTTCCGTGGCTCTGGGCTTTGGTTTCCGTTGCGGTTTCCTTGGTCTGCTTCACATGGAAATAGTACAGGAACGCCTGGACCGCGAGTTCAACATGGACGTGATTACCACCGTACCCAACGTTAGTTATCAGGTTTACGACAAACACGGTGAAGTGCGCGAGGTACACAACCCTGCCGGCATGCCCGAGACCACTTTGATAGAGAGAATAGAAGAACCATATATTCATGCCACAGTAATTACACGTACGGATTATATCGGCAACATCATGACTCTCTGCCTTGGCAAACGTGGCGAGTTGCTCAAGCAGGATTATATCTCCGGAAACCGTGTGGAATTGCAATATGCCATGCCACTTGGAGAAATTGTTATAGATTTCTACGACAAATTGAAATCTATATCCAAGGGGTATGCCTCATTCGATTATCACCAGTCAGGATTCCGCCCATCCAAACTCGTAAAACTGGACATTCTGCTGAACGGCGAACCCGTGGACGCACTTAGCACACTGACACACTTTGACAATGCGGAAACCTTCGGGCGCCGTATGTGCGAGAAACTAAAGGAACTACTGCCACGTCAGCAATACGACATAGCCATACAAGCAGCCATAGGCGCAAAGATTATTGCACGCGAAACCGTGAAGCAGCTACGCAAGGACGTGTTGGCAAAATGCTACGGCGGTGACGTGAGCCGTAAGCGCAAACTACTGGAGAAACAGAAAAAAGGCAAGAAGCGCATGAAACAGATAGGCAATGTCCAGGTTCCACAAAAAGCCTTCTTGGCTGTTCTGAAATTAGACTAACCACTTCATACAAATGGGGCATCCATACCCTGCCCCATACATACCATCCAATAACGCAAAAACACAAACACCATGGATTACAGAAGAGATGTTGCAAGGGAAATTGCGCGAAGATACTGCCGTTTGGAACCTCAAAGCATAGAGATTTTGGCAGATTTACTTATCCCGATGAAGTTCCTTCGCGGAGAAATCGTCCTTCACGAAGGCGAAGAATGTACCTGCATGTACTATGTAGAACGGGGAATGGTACGCCAATACTACTACAAGAATGGGAAGGACGTAACAGAACATTTCTCATTTGAAGGTCGCATAGTCATGTGCATAGAATCTTTGCTGAAACATGTTCCAAGCCAGATTATCATCGAGGCATTGGAAACGACCCATCTCTATGCCATGCCCCGCAAGAAACTACTGGAGATAATAGATACATGTCCAGAACTTGGCATACTGTACCGCAAGATAACAGAACACGCTCTTATCAGTTCACAACATCATGCCGACTCCCAGAGATTTGAGAACGCACAGGAACGCTATGAGAGACTTTTGCGCGAGAAACCGGAGATTATTCTACGAGCACCCATGATTCACGTTGCTTCATTCTTGCAGATGACTCCAGAAACATTGTCACGTGTTCGTGCACAGCATGAGAAATCAGACAAGTAGCACCGGGGAAAGATATTATCAATACCATTATGAACAGAGTTTCCTTTGAAAGCGATTATAACAACGGAACCCTACCCGAGATACTCTCGCGCCTTATAGCGGAGAACAACGTAAAGACCTCGGGATACGGTTCCGACCCATACACTCAAAGTGCCAAGGAAAAGATACGCCAGGCCATAGAATGCCCCAATGCAGACATCTTTTTCCTAATAGGCGGCACACAGACAAACCAAACCGTAATCGATGCCCTGCTCCTCGGATGCGAAGGTGTCATTGCAGCTGAATCGGCACACATCAACGTGCACGAATCCGGTGCCATAGAAGCCTACGGACACAAGGTACTGGTAATCCCCTCCGAGGGCAGCAAACTCACGGCCGAGGGAATAGACAAGTACATGTCGGCCTTCCTTGCCGACGAGACATATACCCACATGGTACTGCCCCGTATGGTGTACATCACCATGCCTACGGAATTGGGTATGCTCTACACACGCCAGGAAATAGAAGACATTCTGGCCGTGTGCCGACGCTATGACCTCCTGCTATATGCCGACGGAGCACGCCTCGGTTACGGACTCACCTCTTCGCAATCGGACGTCACCCTTCCGTGGCTTGCCCAGCACGTAGATGCCTTCTACATCGGCGGCACAAAGGTAGGTGCCATGTTCGGCGAAGCCGTTGTCTTCACCAATACCAAGGCTCCCCGTGCCTTTTTCACCACCATCAAGCGCCACGGAGCGCTCCTTGCCAAGGGCCGCATGCTTGGCCTCCAGTTCGACACCCTTTTTACCGACGACCTCTATTTCCGTGTGGCACGTCATGCCAACGAAATGGCAGAACGTCTGCGCGACATATTCCTGTCCCACGGCAAGCGCATGGGAGTCGATTCTCCCACCAACCAGCAGTTTGTCATCCTTACACCGCAGGAGAAGGACCAACTAATGAAGTCCATCGCCTTTGAAGTGTGGTCTCCACTCCCCGATGGCAACATCCTGTGCCGCTTCGTAACCAGTTGGGCCACCACAGAAGAAGACCTGCTGGCACTGGACAAGGCATTGGAGAAACTTGCTGACTGACAAGGCCTTTAATAAAGCGTTGTCATGCAGTAACCTCCACCCAAGTATATGCACGATGTAGACCTGATTATCTCGCCATATTGACAACCGAACCTTTTGCAACGGAGTTCCAATGTGGTGAGAGAAGAACATCAATATGCTCCATAATGGAAAATATACCACCCTTTCAAAAGAGTGAGTTTCTCTGATTTTATTTGTATGTTAGCCATGCCAATCAAGAAAATGAGAGAAATCAAATGCAGCCAAAGAGTTGATTACAGATGTATTACATGATACAGAGAAGACTTTTTGTACAGATATGAAACTCACTTAACATTAAAGGAAAACAGAACATGAAAGAAACAACAGAGAGAATTGCCTCGTCTGCCTCCTTTGCCGACACAAAGCCTCACTATGAGATTCTGGACGGACTTCGTGGTGCAGCAGCACTGATGGTGGTGTGGTACCATGTGTTCGAGGGCTTTGCCTTTGCCCAGAGCACGGGCATAGACACCTTTAATCACGGACACTTGGGCGTGGACTTCTTTTTCATGCTCTCGGGCTTCGTAATCAGTTATGCCTACGACGACCGTTGGCAGGCTCACGCTGGCAAACGTCTCACACTTGGCAACTTCTTTAAGCGCCGTCTCATCCGCCTCCACCCAATGATTATCATCGGTGCTCTCATAGGTATGACCACCTTCCTCATTCAGGGTGGTGTGCACTGGGACGGCACAGAGACTCCCATCCAGTGGGTCATAGTGGCTCTGCTTATGGGCATGCTGCTCCTTCCTGCCTATCCCGGTGCCGGATATGACGTGCGTGGCAATGGCGAGATGTATTCGCTGAACGGTCCCAGCTGGTCGCTCTTCTTCGAATACCTTGGCAACATCATGTATGCCCTCTTCATCCGTCGTCTGCCCAACAAGGCCCTTGCATGCCTGGTGGCCATAAGCGGTGCCTTGTGGGCATGGTTTGCCATAGGCAATGTGTCGGGTTACGACATGCTTGGTGTTGGATGGACACTGGAAGGTAACAACTTCCTCGGAGGTCTGCTCCGCATGACCTTCCCCTTCACCCTGGGCATGCTCATTGCACGCAACTTCAAACCCGTCCGCGTGCCTGGCATATTCTGGATTTCCATAGCCGTATTGTTTGCACTCTTTTCCGTGCCTTACATCCCTGCCGACCTCTGTTCCTGCGCCGAGGGCATCAGCCTGAACAGCGCCTACGAACTCGCGTGCATCGTCCTTGTCTTCCCCCTCATCGTATGGCTTGCAGCATCTGGCAATATGGCTGGCAAGGTGTCGCACAAGGTGTGCAAGTTCCTGGGCGACCTCTCCTACCCCCTCTACATTGTGCACTATCCCGTTATGTACCTGTTCTATTCATGGCTAATCGAGAACAAGCTCTACACCCTTGGCGAGACATGGCCCGTTGTGATTCTCGTCTTTGCCGTAAATATCACCCTTGCCTACACATGCCTGAAACTATGGGACGAACCCGTACGCCGTTGGCTAACAAAGAAAGTGAAATAAGGAAACCATCAAACTATCTATGGTGCAGTTCTAACAGGTATCTGGAATGTAAAAAAGACTTCGGCAATCGTTAGAAAAACGAGACGACTCGTTGAAAAATACGGAAGACTTTTTTGAGGAATCGGGAAGAGAAATCTCGCCATAATACTATGCCATAAGCGGCACGACAATTTATTAAATACAAATACCAAATACCGTCCTTGACCAACATATTATCGGAATCAAGGACGGTATTTGTTGTATATTTTCAGATAACCTTAGAAAGGCAAGTCATCAGCATTAGATGAAGCGAAAGGTGCTGCCTCTGGAACTGTGGTAGGCATTGGAGCGGCAACAGGTTCACCAAAAGGAGTGGTATCCAAACCGGCTACAGGAGCCTGAACCATGGGATCGTTTAGATTACGGTCTACATTCCAGGCACGGATACTATTATACCAACGACCCTGATATTCTCGTGCATCAATGTCAAAACTTACACGAAGCATTTCACCTACCTGAATATTAAACTGCTGTATTTTGTCTGAACCGAAAACCTCAAACATCATTTTACGAGGGAAACGGTCTGTTGTAGTTTCCAATACATAAGAACCCATTCGCCATTCGCTTCCTGTACGTGCTGAAGTACCGCTACGTTCAGGCAATACCTGAATAATTTTTCCTATCAATTCCATATATAATACTTTTAATCCACCACAAAGTTAAGACAAAATACCTACATGCACAAAAAATTAGATTGCTTTTTTTGGCATTATAAATAAAAACGAGTAAATTTGCATAGAAATACGTTAACAATAAACATATAATACTTAACATGATTTTCAAGGTATCCAGTTCGGCTCTAAACAGCCGTTTAACATGTGCCAGCAAGGTTCTGGCCAGCAAGAACTCAATGCCAATTCTGGACTGCTTCCTTATAGAAGTATCAGACAATGGCCAAATGACAATAACGGCAAGCGATTCGGAAAAATGCTACATCGCAAACCTCAATGTTTTGGAGCAGGATAGTGCTGGCCGTTTCTGCGTTCCAGCAAAGACCCTGATGGACAGTCTTCGTGAAATACCCGAACAACCTATTACCATTGAAGTAAACACAAACACCTATGAACTCAAAGGAAAGCATGGTAGTGGTCAGTTTACTATTATGGCACAGAACGCCGACCCCTACCCTGCTCCACGCCCTGTTACAGATGGAAACACTCTGAACATTTCTGCAGAAACATTGTTGTCAGGAATCAACCGTTCTCTTTTTGCCACCGCCAATGACGAAGTGCGATTGGTAATGAACGGTATATTCTTTGACATCAAGGAGGACCAACTTATATTTGCTGGTACAGACGGTCGCAAACTGGTCAAGAACATTATACGTAGTACAACACCAGGATTTAATGGCAGTTTCATCCTACCTAAGAAAGTCGCTACAATTTTGAAGAGTGTTGTCAACAAGGATGAAAATGTAGTACGTATCGTATACACCAATGACCGTGCCACCATCCAAACAGAAGACATGACCATGCATTTCCGTTTGATTGAAGGCAACTACCCCAATTACAACGCAGTAATTCCTACCAGCAACCCATTCCGCGCCATCATTGACCGTCAGGCATTTGCAAGTTCACTTAAGCGCGTCAGCGTATGCTGCAACCAGAGCAGCGGACTGGTCAAGCTGGAACTAACAAACAACAACATCCACCTTACAGGTCAGGACAACGAGTATTCTACCAGCGCAGAAGAGTTCCTAGTATGCGAATACGACAACACGCCCATCAGCATCGGGTTCTCATGCCAGTTCCTTATAGAAATCTGCAACATCATAGACAGCGAGAACATAATATTGGAATTGGCCGACCCAAGCCGTCCTGGTTTGGTACGCCCAGCACAGGAAAAGGAGAACGAGGAACTTATCATGTTGCTGATGCCAATGCGCGTAGACGATTAAGGTACCATGAAATTAAATCTCACCAAGCCGATTGTATTCTTCGATTTAGAAACAACCGGCATCGATATTGCTACAGACCGTATAGTAGAAATATGCCTTATACGAATTGAGCCCAATGGCAACAAACAGTCCATGACTCTCCGAATAAACCCAGAAAGGCATATTCCCGAAGAAGCAAGTTCTGTACATGGCATATATGACACCGATGTCAAAGATTGTCCCACCTTTCGCGAAAAGGCAGAAGAACTGAAAAAAATCTTTGAAGGATGTGATCTGGCTGGTTTCAACAGCAACAGATTCGACATCCCACTCTTGGCAGAAGAATTCATACGCTCAGGTGTAAACATCGACCTCAACAGCCCAAGACGTGTGGATGTCCAAAACATATACCACAAGTTAGAACGCAGGACTCTGGTTGCTGCATACAAGTTTTATTGCAACAAGGATTTGGAAAATGCACACTCTGCATTGGCAGACACCGAGGCTACACTGGAAGTACTTGAAGCACAACTGGATCATTATCCCAACGACTTGCACAACGACATCGATTTTCTGGCAGACTATAGTAGCAGAGACAATTTCGTTGACTTTGCAGGCAGGTTTGCCTATAACGAGAAAGGAGAAGAGATAGTAAACTTCGGCAAGCACAAAGGAAGACTGGTAAAGGATGTACTAAGAGTGGAGCCAAGTTATTATAACTGGATGATGCAAAGTGACTTCACCATGAACACCAAGCAGGTCCTCACACGTTTAAAATACAAATATTCCCTATAGGTTCTATACTCAACACATTGAACACGAACAATGCTGAAAGGTAAAAAGATCGTTCTTGGCATTACAGGAAGTATTGCCGCATATAAAGCATGTACGCTCATCCGCTTGCTCATAAAACAAGGAGCAGAAGTACAGGTTGTAATCACTCCGACCGGCAAGGAATTCATCACTCCCATCACACTGAGTGCCTTAACACACAAACCTGTTGTTTCGGAGTTCTTCAACCAACGCGACGGATCATGGCACAGCCATGTCGACCTTGGACTATGGGCAGATGCAATGCTTATAGCACCTTGCACTGCAAGCACATTAGGTAAGATGGCACATGGCATAGCAGACAACATGCTCATCACAACTTACCTCAGTATGAAGGCACCTGTCCTTGTGGCACCGGCAATGGATCTTGATATGTATGTCCACGCCTCCACTCAAGACAATCTCCAACTGCTACAGCAGAGAGGTGTAACGATAATAGAGCCAGGGAGCGGTTTCCTTGCTTCAAATTTAGAGGGCAAAGGTCGAATGCAAGAACCGGAAATAATAGTAGACGAACTTACCGAATTCTTTGCCCTTAGGGAGGGACGTTTACGTGGTCAACGAATACTCATCACCGCTGGACCTACATACGAAAGATTGGATCCGGTCCGTTTCATTGGCAA
Source organism: Bacteroidaceae bacterium (assembly GCA_017628845.1). Classification (GTDB taxonomy): domain Bacteria; phylum Bacteroidota; class Bacteroidia; order Bacteroidales; family Bacteroidaceae; genus Physcousia. The sequence goes on along the minus strand of JAGBYI010000061.1, from coordinate 6,113 downwards.
CTACTCCAGCGGCAAGATGGGTATAGCCCTTGCACGCGAAAGTGTGTGCCAGGGTGCTGAAGTAGAACTGGTATTGGGACCTTGTTCCATCCCTCTGCCCAATTCCTCATTGCTTCACACAACCCGCGTTGAAAGTGCTAAAGAAATGTACAACGCTGCAACATCGCTATTTCCCAAATGTACATCCGGCATCATGTGTGCTGCAGTAGCAGACTTCACACCAGTATCCTGTGAAGACAAAAAAATAAAGCGGGAAGCAGACTCCCTAACCCTTAACCTGACACCAACCAAGGATATAGCTTCGGCCATAGGAAAACTTAAGACCGAGAACCAAAAACTATGCGGTTTTGCATTGGAGACACATGACGCTCTAAAACATGCCCAGGAAAAACTAATTCGCAAAAAACTGGACATGATTGTAATGAACTGTCTGCAAGACCCTGGAGCAGGCTTTCAGGTGGACACAAATAAGGTGACAATAATAACGGCAGACAAGGTTGAAGCATTGCCCCTGCAGAATAAAAACAGCGTTGCCAAAGAAATATTAAACAGGTTCATTCCATGAGATACCTTTTTGCCATATTTACCTTAATCTTGTTTCCAAGTTGCTTGATGTCGCAAGAACTGAATGCCAAGGTGGTTATAAACACTTCGCAGATAGGCAACACCAATACAGAGGCATGCAAGATATTTCAGGAGAAAGTACAGGAATTCCTCAACAACAAACAGTGGACCTCAATCCATTTTAACGAGGTGGAACGCATAGACTGTACATTTAACATTACAGTAAACAAATATTCTGCCCAAGACGGAACTTTTGAGTGTACACTGATTCTAAATAGCAGTCGTCCAGTCTGGGGAACCTCATATACCTCTACGCTATACAACACGCGCGATCAACACTTTGACTTCAAGTTTGACCCAGCTGACCAGTTAGAGTACAATCCTGACAATCTCGACAATCAATTGGTGGCATTACTTTCCTATTATGCACACATCATCATAGGAATGGATCTTGATACGTTTGCTCCATTGGGAGGTACCACCATTCTACAAACAGCAGAGGACATCGTAAACAAGGCGCAGAACCTTGGGTACAGCGGATGGAGCGCTTTCAACGAAAGCAACAACCGTTTTGCACTGCTCAATGACTATATGGACGGAAGCATGGAACCAATGCGCCAGATGAACTACATGTATCATCGTCAAGGCTTGGACCAACTATGCGACAGCACGGAAAAAGCATATCCTGCACTGGTGCAGAGTATGGAACTCCTGGATCAGGCAAGACAAGGGCGCACAATGAGCAATGTCCCCCAATTGTTTACCGAATATAAGAAAGAAGAACTGGTCAACATCTTCAGTAAACACGCTAACCAACAGGAGCGTCTACGTGTGTTCGAAATACTCTTCGCCATAAACCCCAGTCAAAATCCAAGTTGGGAAAAGATAAAGAAATAGGCAATGCTGACACATCTACATATTGAAAACTATACACTGATAGAAAAACTGGATCTTGACTTAAACAACGGTTTTTCTGTCATATCAGGCGAAACCGGAGCAGGCAAAAGCATCCTGCTTGGCGCAATTGGACTGCTGACAGGAGACAGGGCTGATTTATCTGTAATCCAAACCGGCAAACAACGGTGCACATTGGAGGCAACGTTCAATATAGAAGAATACGACTTAGAGGACCTCTTTAATCAAGAGGATTTAGAATACGACCCGAAAGAGTGTATTATACGACGCGAACTGAGTGCCAACGGAAAAAGCAGAGCCTTCATAAATGACTCACCTGCTACAGTATCTGTTCTAAAGAAACTTGGCAATCGTCTTATAGATATACATTCCCAGCACCAAAATCTGCTACTGGGGCAAGAAGATTTCCAACTTTCCGTGCTGGACACCATGGCGTCTCGGTCTGATTTATATTTGTCGTATACCGAGGCATACAACAAATGGCGGCAGGCGGTTAAGAACCTTGAGTCGGCACGTACAAGTTTTGAAGAAGACAGAAAGAATGAGGACTATCTGCGATTCCTTGTCTCTGAACTTGCCAACTTCCGTCCACAATCCGGAGAAGACGAGTATCTGCGACAACAATGCGATATGTTAGAACATGCACAGGACATAAAGACAAGCCTAATGCAAGGATATGGCCTTCTATCTGAAGGAGATGTGCCCGTAACCGACACTTTACGACAAGTTCGCAACCAGATTTCTTCCATACAATCCTATTTCCCTCAAGCCGAGGAACTTGTTGAACGATTGGAAAGTTGTCGCATTGAACTTCAGGACATAGCAACTTCATTAGAGAGCGAAGGGGAAAACATTGACTATGATCCCTTGCGCCTTGAAGAGTTACAATCCCGTCTAAACACTCTATTCTCTTTGGAACAGAAACACCACGTCGATTCCAGCGATAGTCTTATTGCCGTATTAAATCAAATGCAGGAGCAACTTGACGCCATAGACAATTGCGACGAACACCTCAAACACCTGCAAGAAGAGGAGCATAAAGCACATAAGGCTGTAGAGGATATTGCCGTAAAACTTACAGAAGTACGCACAAAAACAGCTAAAAAGGTAGAGAAAGAAATCATTGCTGGCCTAAAAACACTCGGCATGCCTAATGTACGTTTCCAAGTCAGCATTACGCCGACAGAAGAACCGACACCAAAAGGCATGAACAAGATTACCTTCCTGTTCTCTGCTAACCTTGGGGCAGACATGCAAAACATCTCGCAGGTGGCCAGTGGCGGTGAAACAGCACGTGTAATGCTCTCTCTGAAGGCAATCCTTTCCGGAGCAATGTCGTTGCCAACCATTGTATTCGACGAGATAGATACAGGCGTATCCGGACACATTGCCGAAGCTATGGCTAAAATCATGCGCAACATGGGCAGCCAAGGACGACAAGTCATTAGTATCACACACCTGCCACAAATTGCGGCCATGGGCCGTCACCACTATAAAGTATGGAAAGAGGAAACAAACGGAATTACCAGAAGTCACATAACATACCTCGATTCAAAACAACGTATCAATGAAATAGCAAACATGCTTTCAGGAAGCAGTGTGTCTCAGGAAGCACTAAACAACGCCCGTGCTCTATTGGGCTTACAACAATGAGCATCAAGGATCTTTCTCCAAACAAGCTGTATCTTGTCGCACTTAGTGGCGGCGCCGATTCTGTGGCACTTGCCCTCATGATGAATGAGCAAAAACTTAACATACATGCGTTGCACTGCAATTTTCATCTTCGTGGAGAGGAATCCAACCGCGACGAAAAATTTGTATGCCAATTTTGCAAAGAACATGGCATTCCACTTTCAGTAACGCATTTTGACGCTTTATCCTCTGCCAAAGAGCACAAGGTCAGCATAGAGATGGAGGCTCGCGAACTCCGTTACTCCTGGTTTGCAGAACAGGCACGTGCCATGAATGCAGAGGCTATCTGTGTAGCGCACCACAAGGATGACCAGGCTGAGACTATATTACTAAACCTGATTCGTGGCACCGGATTGCACGGACTTGCTGCCATGGCTTCAGAGCGAACCATTAACGGTTTGCACATTATACGCCCTCTTTTGGACATAACCAAAGCAGACATTCTCAAGTATTTGACCGAACACAAACAGGACTTCGTTACAGACAGTACAAATCTGGAACGAAATGCTTTTCGTAACCGTATCCGTCTTGACCTGCTACCCCTAATGCGTGAACTTAATCCCAATGTAGTTAACTGCCTTGTACGCACGGCCGAAAATGTACGTATGGAACTTGACTCCGCCTCAAACGAAGGGGCATACCATAAGTGGCTTGCTCCGCTTGGATTCAATAGGCAACAGATATTGGACATATATTCACACAGACCACAGAACAAAGGAAATAACACCAAAGATTCCGGACTACAATGGTGTAGCGCAACACATGTCTTGCTAATGGACAGAGGAAATTGGGTACTTGAGGAAAAAGGAAAGCATAGTGCATCAACCGTACCCGAATTATACATAACAAAACTTGCCCCTGATACAAAACCTGGAATACAAGATTTCCAAAATAAAGCTCAAGCGTTCATAGACGCAGGATGCATAGAAGGGACCCTTGAATTGCGCCCTGTAAGGAAAGGTGATCGCTTTCAGCCCTTTGGAATGAAAAGAGGTACAAAACTTGTAAGCGATTACCTGACTGACAGGAAAGTTGATCTTTTGAGCAAGCAGCGCCAGTTCGTTGCAATCGACACGGCCAACGGAAATATAGTATGGCTTGTGGGCTGGGAAATAGACCACCGTTACTGCATAAAAGCAAATACAACAAGAATCCTTCAATTACATACCAAACGAAAGTCTGATTTTTAAGAGCCACTTGTCAAGTGGCCTTCACGGATTCCTTAAGGTTCCAGAAATTTATTATCGGCCTTTAATTTGGAATCATGTATATGAATGGTTCCTCCTATCCATTGAACCATAGGTTCCTCTCCATCTAACATGTGCCATTCTATCAGATTGGATTTGCCGTCAAGGTCTACGACCAACGGTCCCTCCACAACCTGACCCGAGGAGAACCTAATTCTATGATACCCGTATTTGCTCATCTTTGACGACGGGTTATCCTCAAAGGTTTGTCCCTGACGATATTTATTTTACGGTCAGTTGACTGTTCATTTCGAATATCGTATGGATTCTGGCGAATACGTGCCGTGTCTGAAGTTTCTATCATAGAAGTACTATCCACAACACTTACTGCTCCTTCCTTGACAACAGTGTTTTTTTGTGTCAAATCATGATAGCGTACAAGAACAAAATCATTCAAAACCAGGATACCAAATCCATTGTCTCTTATTGGTATATATACCGTTCCATTTACACTACGAATAGGAACATCGCTGTACTTCTGAGGACAATCCAACTTTATCTCCATCTGTCTGTTTGAACTCAGTCGACGGCTTGTTCCAATTATACTGTCATTTTCAAAGTGTACTGAAAAGACAGCATATGCCTCGCTACTGTTGTCGCTGCTCAAAAACTCTGTCTTGAACGCCCACATGAAATGATCCCCAGGCAAGTACGTCGTATCCGAATCTATAGAGAAAGAGTATATGTTATCTACCATGTTAGGAACGAGCACTACACTCTTTCTCAAATTCCACACATTGGCAGTATCTCCCTCTGTAGCGAGAAAACTATATGGATTCTTTTCCTGACGCTCCACACCCTGTGACTCCGCCATATAGGTCAATCGTTCACACACGCGGTCACATATCTTGACCATCTTTTCCGAACTACGGCACCAATACACCAGCGAAGTATCAAACTGTGCCTCTGTTACACCATGCTTCTTAAGCGCAGCCTGTGTCAGAATATATCTGTTCTCCTGTAGATCACCACGCTGAATCTCTGCCATGGCAAGAGCCATCTGGTAATCTACCATGATATCCTCCATCTTCTTTTCCGAAAGAATTCCTGCAGGTCTCTGGGGAGTACATGCCAATAAAAACGAGACAAGCAAAAGATAACAGATATGCTTCATTTACAGATATCCCTTTTTATTTAAAAAAATCCGTCATTTGCCGTCTGCAGAACAACAGAGCGGCAATTACACCACATGATATGCAGGCATCGGCAAAGTTGAATATGGGAGAGAAGAAAATGAAATGCTCACCTCCGAAGAAGGGCATCCATCCGGGCCAGTTCCATTCCACCAAGGGGAAGTAGAACATGTCCACCACCCTACCATAGAACATCGTGTCGTAGCCGTTGCCCCAAGGCACAAACTCTGCCACGAGAGGTGCCGGAGGGTTGTTGAAAACCATGCCATAGAACAGACAGTCGATGATATTGCCCGTGGCACCGGCAAGGATGAGCGAAAGGCATATGAGGAAGAGATAGTTCACGCCCTGCCTTATCTGCTTTCCAATAATATATATAAGGAATATAACGGCAACGATACGGAACGAGGTAAGGAAGAGTTTGTCCACCAGTTCCATGCCGAAAGCCATGCCCCTATTCTCGGTGAATAGGATCTTGAACCATGGAGCAATCTCAATGACCTCGTGCATGTACATGCTGGTCTTCACCCATATCTTGATTGCCTGGTCTATGATAATAGCC
>JAGBYI010000060.1 GCA_017628845.1 Bacteroidaceae bacterium | reverse complement strand
GGCGAGAGGGTGTCGAGTTGGAAATCGTAGTAGTGGTATTCCTTGTAGAGGTAATAGGTGTTGCGGAAGACGCATGAGTCGGAATCTGAAGCATATACATTGTTGTTGGCATATGCCTCGTGGAGCGAATCCGCGCGGAGGTAGTTGTGGGAAATAGTACCCTCGTAATACTCAGGTAATGGCGTGGCAATGAGCAGGTTGTTGGCTCTGCCACCAGTGATGATGCAGTTGGTGAAGGAACTGATGGTCTTGGCGGTATTCTTGCTCAAGTTGTTGACATAGACGGCAGCCACGTCCTCTGGGAGGATATTCTGGTGGATATTGAGATTGGTGTAAGGATAGCCATAGTAGGCAGCGATGGTGTTGTGGATGAAATCGTGCTTGCCTCCAGCGAGGTAGACGCAATAGGAAGCGCAGTTGCTGATTTCGCAATTGACGACCTTGGCATCCATGTTTTGCACCACGAGCCCGTAGATGGAATGGTTGTGTATGCGGCTATTATGGAGATTGAGTTTGGGCAGGAGCAAGCCCGTAGCTTCGGAATAGGCATATAGTCCGATACTGCCAGAGAGGATATCTACATAATGGAGATTGTGGGTAGGTGGCAGTTGCCCTTTGGTGTGGATGAGGTAGATACCATTCCATTGCCCAGATGCCATGCGATAGGGAACGGAGTCGAAAAGCATGTCGGTGCGGTCGCCTCGGAAAATGATGGGACGGTCGGCCGTGCCCTTGGCATTGAGGCTGCCATAGACATAAATCATTGCTCCAGCGTGCATGTAGATGGTGGCGCCAGCGTTGATAGTGAGGTTACCAGCCACGGCGATGGTGTCGTAGAGTAGGTAAGGGAGGGTGTCGCTGAGCGAGAGGCTTTGGTAGATCTTCAAGCCGTTTTCGCCCTGTATCTTATTGACGTTTTGTCCGTAGGCTTGTAGGTTGACATGCTGGATGTTGCCATTGACACGGAAAGTGATATTATCCTCGATGAACACTGGACTATTCTCTGCGAGTGGGTCGATGGATGCGCGCACGAAGAGAAAGAGACTGTCACCTCCGCGCAGGGTGATGTCGCGCAAGTGGTCTATGTTGTTCTCGCCATCTAAGTTGATGTGGAAATACTTGCCCGTTTGCAGCAAGACTTGGTCGATTAGGAGTGCATTGGCAGTAGGGTTGTACACCATTACTCGCTTGGTGGACGACCCCATGGAGGTGAAGACGGTGTCGAACAGCACGGTGTCGTGCGAGAATCGGAGCATGAGGGTAGGGTCGGAGGACAAGATATCCTGCTTACAGGACATGAATCCGACAATAGCGAGCAATATGATAAACCACTTTTTCATTATTCGAAGTTGAAGGCGATGGATAATTCTTGGTGTGTCAATCGACGGATGGCATTGGTGTAGAAATAGTCTTGTGCCGTGAGTTGCCATCCCTCAGCTTCGGTGCGGGATGTAGGCACATGTGCGTCTAAGAAGCCAATCTTGTATTTGATTTCAGGGCAGAACTTGAACCAGCGGAAGTAGAAGTCGCAACCGAATCCAGCGGAGACAAAGGCATCGAATGGTTGGTGCAAGATGACGGCATCTTTCTTGCGGAAGCACTCCACTTGCACGCCGCCACCGACGATCACATAGGGTCGATAGTTGGCTTCTCGCTCCGCCGACCACTTGAGGTAGAGTGGGATAGAGATCGGTATGGTGAGTACGCCAATCTTGTCGCGCAAAGCGTCGGTACTACCTTCTACATGGGTGGTGTAGCTCTTGTATTGCAATGTGCGCTCGCCGAAATGCAGTGCGGGTGTGAAGCGTAGGTTCAAATGGCGACTCAAGCGCAAATCGGCGATGAATCCTGCAGCAAAGCCCGCTCCTACGGCAGAAGAGCGTAGGTGATAGACATTGCCGTTAGCTTGAGGCAATTGTAGCTGCGTCAAGCTATCGTTTTCCTCTACGAGATAGGACAGCACGTCCAGCTCGAGGAAGAAACCAAAGTGGAGGAGTTTGTCGTCCACGTAGGGGTTGTTTTGGGCATTGGCAGCGATGCTACCCCATGCCAGAACAATGGTTAATAGGCAATATATGAGCGAGTGATGTTTCATTAGTGTTGATTGATAATCCATTGTACAGCTTCTTGGTATCCGTCGGTGCCGTGTCCGATGATGGTGTGCGCACATACGTCGGTGAGTAGGCTCACGCGCCTGAATGCTTCGCGCTGGGTGATGTCTGAGATATGTACTTCCACCACAGGCAGGCAGCAGCATGCCACCGCGTCGCGCAATGCCACGCTCGTATGCGTATATCCGCCAGCGTTGAGCACGATGCCTTGAAACGCGGGATGGTAGCCGATTTCTTG
>JAGBYI010000059.1 GCA_017628845.1 Bacteroidaceae bacterium | reverse complement strand
GGATATCGCATCATGATAGTAGATTGATTAAGTACGAGAGGAACCGTTGATTATGGCCTCTGGTTAGCGATTATCGGAAACGATATTGTCGCGCAGCTACGCCGTCTGGGATAATGGCTGAAGGCCTCTTAAGCCAGAAACTCATCTAGAAAGTGATGGATAAGACCATCAAGCTCTGGGAAGAATAGCATTGCTTTGAACAGAGCAGGTCTGGGTAACCCAATGTAGAAGACGTTGTATCAACGAGGGTCCTGTAAGCGTGGGAGTGGCATTAAGTCACGACCCGCTGAGGGTCAGCCTATGTTGTAGCTGGTTATTATGTTGTCAGGCAAACATTCGTTTGCTATAATATCAAAGTGTCACTTTTACTGTATCGCGTTGATGCGAAGGAGGCACGCCACGCTCGCCGCGGGCAGCAGGAGCCGCGATTTCCACGCCGAACGCACGCCTGGCACGTATAAGTGGGAATGCGCGCGCCTGCGCCGAAAACGGGGGACACGTGTTCGGCACGCTCATCTCGGGGAAGAGTATGATGCGCGACTGCGCAATACCGCACAGATACACTCATTAGGGCATGCTGGTACCGCATTTCGGGTCTTTGGGCGAGGTCGCGAGAAAAATCCGAAAATGCTGAATGGGAATGCGCATTTCTGGGTGCCCCCGCGACTTCGCGCAAAAAACCGAAATGCAGCACCGGCATGCCCTAGTGAGTGCCCGTGCCAAGTTTCGGCCGCGCACGCGGCGCACAGCCGCCGATTTGGCACACTGGATGCCCATTTTCGACAGCGGCGCAGCGCTTCGATCGAGCCGTGGGGAAGCAGTCGCGGAACACGCGTTCTGAGCACAGCCGCACGCGCCATCGCACGCACGTTCGGACCATGTGCTCAGAAGCGCCGTATCTCGCTCCCACGCCGAAATGACACTGCACCGTATTTTTTCGCGAAAAATCGGATTTTGCCTGGGGAGAGCAAGTTCCCCTTGGCAGTCGATTTCGTGAGTTCCGCAGACCTCAGGCTCAAACTCGGGATATCGACTCAGGACCTGTGTCTGATGCGCGCTGTGCCAAAATCACGCTCGATCTCAATGGAAGGTGTCGGTGCCGAAATGCGCATTTGGGTCGCAACCCATCCCCACCCCAGATGCGGATATTCCGACTCCTGGGTCCCTATCCATTGCTACTGAGTGTGTTTTGACTCTCTCTCTCGCGTCTTCATCATGTGAATCGAGAATGCGTGCCGCGATGCACATTGTGGAATCCAGCGAAATTCAGCTCCGTGGCTCTGTCCGCAATGTGGTCCATGCCTGCATACTCAGTTTCCGCGTCCTTTGCTCTTGTTGAGCAAGTCTAACATATCAAACCAGCTTGATGCGTCTACCCGTAAAAGTGACAAAATGAGCATACCCACCCCTGCAAAAAAAGTGTGGTGTAAAGCGGGGGTAAACGCCAACTACAGGGAAGAGTCTGAAGGGACACGAAGCAGTAGCAGAGTGTTCTGGATGGGAACATGGCCTGTACAAAGGGAGAATCACCTAGGTTATGTTCGCAGCTGTGTTTAGTGGGCGCAGTTGTTAGAGTTCGAGCAAATCGTATACTACATAGACACTTCTCAAGTCCTTCATGGACACGTCACTACCATACAGTGGCCCCAAGCTATAGGAGATATTTAGCAATCCTTTGTATGTTATACTTGGTTGATCCTGCCAAGGAAGCACACTTCGGTCATAGATTAAGCCATGCAAGTGTTAGTTCAGGCAACGAAACTGCGAAT
>JAGBYI010000058.1 GCA_017628845.1 Bacteroidaceae bacterium | reverse complement strand
TTGATACCGAGTCGCTGTGATGCTGACTCACGGCCGTTCTTAGAACTACCAACACCTTTTTTATGTGCCATTTCTGTGTTCCTCCTGTGATTTTAGTGATTAAGCAATAACTTCCTTGATAGTCAACTCGGTGAACTGCTGACGGTGACCGTTCAGCTTGCGGTAGCCCTTACGACGCTTCTTGTGGAAAACAAGAACCTTGTCGCCCTTTACCAGGGGAGATACCACCTCACATACAACCTTAGCGCCCTCAACGGTGGGAGCACCTACGGTGATTGTACCATTGTTGTCTACCAACAACACTTTCTCAAACTCAGCAGCCTGACCAGCCTCGGCACCAGCGATGTGGTGAACGAAGAGCTTCTTGCCAGCTTCAGCCTTGAACTGCTGACCGTTAATCTCAACGATTGCGTACATTTGTTTATTTATTATTTAACGGGTTTGACCGCGGGGCGGAATCATCTTGTGATTCACTTTTTTGAGCCTCAGCGGCATAAATCGGGTGCAAAGTTAGCACTTTTCTGCGAGATGTGCAAGAAAAAGAGCGCCAATCTGTTATTTGTTTGAATTATAACGCTTGTTCAGACCTGTTACGATGTCATTGGTGATGTTGTACTTGGGGTTGGCGATAAGTAGGTTGTCACCGGCTTTGATCATTACATAGTCGTATTTCTTGGTCTGGTTGTATATCTTCAGGAACGCCTGGATGCTGTCACGAGCCTCTTGGTTGATGCGTGCTTGTTCCTCGTTGAATTCGTTGTTCAGTTTAGCTGCCAGTTGCTGGAGTTCCATTTCTTGCTGTTGGAGGCTCTGCTGGGCGCGTTCCAGTTCGTCGCGTGTTTGGAAACCGTTGCTCTCATACTTGCGTTGCATGGCTGTTGCGTTTGATTCCAATTTGCGCTGTTTCTGGGCCAATGTGTTCTGGATGTCAGTGCCTTTGCGTGTGAGCACTTCCTCATAATCCTTATAGAGTTGGTACTGGCTCATTAGGCTGTCCAATTCTACATAGGCTATGCGCAGGCCTGTTACCTCAGTCTCGGTAGTTTGTGCGTTTTCTGCGTTTTCTGTCTCCTTGTTGTTGCATGATGCAAGGCTCAGGGCGATGCTCATGACCAGAAAAAGATACTTTTTCATTTCTGTTGTTTATGTTGTTTGTTCGTATGTTCCTTGACCTTGTTGGGACTTTGATGGCGCATCATTCTGTCCATACTCTGAACGCAGTGTATGCCTTTCTTTCGCATGTCTGGGCTTTGCCCTATGTGCAGGCTGCGGAATTTGCCATCTTTTTGCAGAATTATGCGTATGGATAGCAGCAATATGCTGATTGTGCAAATTCCAAGCGTCAGAAGTAAGAGTTTCAACATTTATTTGTATATTTGCATGCGCAAAGTCGCGGTTTCGGTTGGCAAAGATAGTGAATATTTGCTAATCTGCCAAATAAAACACCTCGGCGATGCGTTATTTTAGTATCAACGACCAAATAATTTAATTGATATGACAGAATTGAAGCCAGCTTCGGTATTTGAGGCTTTTAGTGAGATAAACCGAGTTCCACGTCCATCCAAAAAGGAGGACAAGATGATGGAGTATCTGTTGGAGGTAGGACGCAGTCTTGGTTTGGAAACAGTGCGAGACGAGATTGGCAATGTTGTCATCCGCAAGCCTGCCACTCCTGGTATGGAAGACCGTCCGATATTGGTTCTTCAAAGCCATATGGATATGGTATGCGAGAAGAACAACGATGTAGAGTTTGACTTCGAGAACGATGCCATTCAGGCTTATGTGGATGGGGAGTGGATGAAGGCCAAGGGTACAACATTGGGTGCTGATGACGGTATCGGTTGTGCCATGGAGATTGCCATCCTCCGTGCCAATGATATCAAGCATGGTCCTCTGGAGTGTGTCTTCACCCGTGACGAGGAGACCGGTCTTGCCGGTGCCGAAGCCATGCCTGCAGATTTCCTGAAGGGCAGGATGATGGTTAACCTCGACAATGAGGAGGAAGGCTATATCTTTGTAAGTTGTGCTGGCGGATGCCGCACAGTTGCAACCTTTCATTACGAGGACGAACCAGTTGAAACCGGAATGTTCTTTGTTCGTCTTACCATCAAGGGACTGACTGGTGGTCACTCCGGTGACGACATTAACAAGATGCGTGCCAATGCTAACAAACTGCTTGCACGTTTCCTGTATATGCAGCAGGCAAAGACCGACCTGCGCCTGGCCGACATTCAGGCTGGCGGTTTGCATAACGCCATTCCCCGCGAAGCGTCTTGCGTGGTATCCGTGCCCTATGCATATAAGGAGCAGATACGTGTTGATTGGAACATATTCCAGGCCGATGTGGAGGAGGAGTATAGTCGTACAGAGAAGACAATGGAATTCATTCTGGAAAGCGTGGAGGCATCCGATAACATTGTAGACAAGAAAACCTCTCGCAACCTAATCCTTGCCCTGCAGGCTGTGGACAATGGTATTTTTGCCATGTGCCAGGACATTGACCTTGTGGAGACAAGTTCCAACTTGGCCAACATCCGCAAGAATGCCGAGGAACACACCATAGTTGTTAATTCAAGCCAGCGAAGCAGCATCCTCAGCGCGCGTCACAATATGGCTGCCACCTTCCGTGCCGCCTTTGAACTGGCCGGTGCAGAGGTAGTGAGCGGTGAAGGCTATCCCGGTTGGAAGATGAATCCCAACAGCAAGCTGCTTGTCGTTGCCGTTGACCAGTACAAGAAGCTCTATGGTAAGGAACCCTTCGTGGGCGGCATTCATGCAGGACTGGAATGCGGCCTCTTCAGTGAGAAATTCCCTGGTATGGACATGGTGAGCCTTGGTCCCACGATGCGTGGTGTGCATAGCCCCGACGAGCGTATGCTCATTCCCAGCGTACAGTTGGTATGGGACCATCTGTTGGCTATATTAGCAAATATCTAAACAAAGGAAAAGGATTTGAAACGATTTCCATTATATATATATATAATAGGTGTACTACTGGCGATGGTCAGCAGTTGCGACGACTATGACTCGTGGACTGCTGACCCTCAGGCTCAGCTTACCTTCGCGCGCGATACTGTTAGTTTTGACACCCTCATAAGCACGGTTAGCAGCAGCACCCAGCGCCTGTTGGTGTACAACAACAACGAGAGCGGAGTGCGTATCAGCGATGTGCGACTCAAGCATGCCGGCAAGAGCCATTTCCGTGTGAATGTGGACGGCCAGTTTCTGCATGGTGGCCATGGATCCGACTTCGAGGTAAGGCGAAACGACAGTATCTTTGTCCTCGTTGAGGTTACTCTGCCAGATACTGATACGGACTCTGTAGCCATGCATACCGACAGCCTTTGCTTCCTGTTGGAAAGCGGTGTGCAGCAGTATGTCACCCTTATCGCCGGTGGACAGAATGCATTGCACTGGCGAGGGGTTAGGGTTATAGACAAGGACTCTGTCCTGCATAGCCGCAGGCCTGTGGTGATATACGACAGCATTTATGTCTCTTCAGGAACCACACTGACCATAGAGGCTGGTACACAGTTGTACTTCCATCAGCAAGCCTCTATGTGTGTGGATGGTACGCTGGTGGTAAATGGTACGCTGGAGAATCCTGTTGTCTTTCGTGGCGACAGGACAGGAAATCTCTTTGATTATCTGCCCTACGACAATACTCCCCAACAATGGGGAGGTGTGTACTTAAATGGTTCGGGGCATAAACTCACGTATTTGGATCTCCATAGCAGTACCTTTGGCATTAAGGCAGAAGATACGGATATTGAACTTGCCAATTGTGTGATACACAATACAGGAGGCAATGCCCTGTGGACAAAGAATTGTAGAGTCAAGGCATATAATACGCAGATAAGCAATGCTTTTGGCAATCTCTATCAGATGATTGGTGGAGAGACGGATATGACCTTCTGTACCTTGGCTCAGTTCTATAATTTTGATGCCAATAGAGGTTGGGCATTGGCTCTGAGTGATTATGAGGTAGAGTATGGCGATACTATGTTTTACGATGTGTCGCGAGCGAACTTTACCAACTGCATCATTACTGGTTATGGTGAGGATGTCATTTTGGGCAGTTTCTTGAAGGAAAGCAAGTTTCAGGACTCTGTGCAATATCATTTCAAACGTTGTTTTCTCAATACAGTGTATAGCGATGGCGATTCAGTTCGTTTCGTGAAGAATATCTATGAGAATCCTGAGGATACAATGTCTTACGGACGCCAGTTCTTACTCTTCGATACATATGCACGAATATATGACTTTACCCCCGACACCTTGGCGCACTTCTGTGATAGTGCCGATGTCTATTGTGTAGAGGAGTTCCCATTGGACCGCCTTGGCAGAAGTCGCCAAGCAGACGGACGAGCAGACATCGGAGCATATGAGAATGTACAGCGTCAGACTATTGGCGAGGCAGAAAAGGAGGAGAAGAAGGAATGAAGGTAACCCTATTGGTTGTTGGCAAGACCACTGACAAGCATATCATTGCCTTAGTAGATGAGTACCTTTCACGCCTGAGGCATTATCTGCCAACGGACATTGAGGTAATCCCCGAACTCCGCCAGACAAAGGCCTTGTCTGAGTCGCAGCAGAAGGAAGCAGAGGCATCGCTGATACTATCGCGCATACAGCCCGGCGACAGGGTGGTGCTTCTGGACGAGCATGGCGTGGAGAGGCGAAGCATAGAGTTTGCTTCGTGGATGCAGAAGAAGATGGTTTCGGGCACCAAGCGTCTGCTTTGCATAGTGGGCGGCCCTTACGGCTTTGCCCCTGCCGTCTATGACAGGGCCGACGAGAAGATATCCCTCTCGCAGATGACCCTGTCCCACCAGATGATACGTCTGCTATTCGTGGAGCAGGTATACCGTGCCATGACCATACTGAATGGAGAACCATATCATCATGAGTGAGAGGTAATCCCCCCCTCAGTCCCCCTGTGAGAGGGAGGATAGGGTGAACGTTGAACGTTTAACGATTAGCGGGTGAGCGGAAATATTATAAAACGAAATACAAACAATAAAAACATACAATTATGCTTAGCGTAGAAGAATTGAACGAGAGACTTATCGACCTGGCTTTCAGCGAGGATATTGGTGATGGTGACCACACCACATTGTGCTGCATCCCGGCGGACAGCATGGGCGAGAGCAAGTTGCTGATAAAGGAAGAGGGTATCTTTGCCGGTGTGGAAATCGCCAAGCAGGTGTTCCACCGTTTCGATCCCACCATGGAGGTGGAAGTGTACATCGAGGATGGCGCACATGTGAAGCCAGGCGATATTGTTATGAGCGTTAAGGGCAAGGAACAGAGCCTGTTGCAGACAGAGCGCCTGATGCTGAACATCCTTCAGCGCATGTCGGGCATTGCCACCATGACCAACAAGTACCAGCAGGCTCTCATTGATGCCGGTACCAAGACCCGTGTGCTCGATACCCGCAAGACCACTCCCGGCATGCGCATGCTGGAGAAAGAGGCCGTGAAGATAGGTGGCGGTATGAACCATCGTATCGGTTTGTTCGACATGATTCTGTTGAAGGACAATCATATTGACTTCTGTGGTGGTGTGCACAATGCCATCTCTCGTGCCAAGCAGTATTGCAAGGACCATGGCAAGGATTTGAAGATTGAGTGTGAGGTTCGCAACTGGAAGGAACTGGAGGAGGCTTTGGCCGAGGGCTGCGACCGTATCATGTTCGACAACTTCTCTCCCGAGGACACCAAGAAGGCGGTAGAACTCGTGGCAGGTCGTGCCGAAACAGAGTCAAGCGGTGGCATCACCTTCGAGACAATGATACCATACGCTCAGGCAGGTGTAGACTTTATCAGTTTTGGTGCCTTGACACATAGCGTAAAAGGACTGGATATGAGTTTCAAGGCAGCAGGTTCTGATAAGTTGGTGATAAAGTAGTCTGAAAGCTCGGAATAATCTGAGTTGTCCGAGTAATCTGAATAATCTGATTACTCAGAAAACTCCGAATAAACTAAAAATAAAATATGCGCAAGATATTTTCTTTCATTTGCCTTCTGCTTGTTTCTGTGATGGCCATGCCTTGCACCAACCTCATCGTGGGCAAGAAGGCATCTGCCGACGGCAGTGTGATAATCAGTTATAGTAGCGATAGTTATGGCATGTTTTCATCTCTTTACTACAAACCTCGCATGAAGCATGCCAAGGGAACCATGCGCCCCATATATCACTACGAGACAAGCAACTATCTGGGCGAGATACCCGAAGCAGAGGAAACGTATCAGGTAACAGGTTTTCTAAATGAATACCAGTTGAGCATAATGGAAACCACTTTTGGTGGTCGCCCCGAACTGGACGGAGGTCCCGGCATCATGGATTACGGTTCATTGATGTGGATAGCCCTGGAACGTTGCAAAACCGTACGCGAGGCCATAAAGCTCATTGACGAGTTGTGTCAGAAGTATGGTTATCAGTGTAGTGGCGAGAGTTTCACCATTGCCGACAAGAACGAGGTGTGGATTATGGAACTCATCGGTAAGGGCAAGGAAGAAATGGGTGCCGTATGGGTGGCACGCCGCATGCCCGACGATATGATCAGTGCACATGCCAACCATAGTCGTATCCGTCAGTTCCCTCTCAAGGACAAGGAGAACTGCCTCTACTCAAAGGATGTGATCTCCTTTGCACGCAAGAAGGGCTACTTCAACGGCAAGGACAAGGACTTTTCCTTCTCCGAGGCATATGCTCCCATTGATTTCGGTGCTAAGCGCTATTGCGAGGCACGTGTTTGGAGTTTCTTCAACAAATGGGCAGCCGAGGATATGAAACCATATTTGCCATACGCAATGGGCGAGGACGTAAATCCCGAAACGAAACAACCTATTGACGGCATACCTCACGAAATGCCCCTTTGGGTTAAGCCCAAGCAGTTCCTTAGCACTCAAGATGTTAAGAGTATGATGCGTGATCACTACGAGGGAACTCCTATGGATATAACAGAAGGACTGGGAGGTTTGCCTTGGCAGATGCCTTATCGCGTTACCCCTCTGTCCTATAAGGTAGATGGCAAGGAATATTTCAACGAGCGCCCCATCAGCACCGTGCAATCCAGTGCTATCTACGTGGCTCAGATGCGCGACTGGTTGCCCGACTATATTGGTGGTGTCCTCTGGTTCGGCAATGACGATGCCAACATGGTGGCTCTGACTCCCATCTACTCATGTCTGGAGAGCGTGCCCGATTGCTATAGCGCCAAGCATGCAAATGCCACAACATTCTCTTTCCGCAATGCATACTGGGTGTGCAACTGGGTTAGTAACATGGTTTATTATCGCTACAACCTCCTCTTCCCTGAACTTCAGGCAGTGCGCGACCGCCTGGAGAAGGACTTCAATAGCGTTCAGGACTACATGGAGGCAAAGGCAAAGGAGATGGGTGAAGTTGAGGGCAAGAAGTTCCTCAGCGACTATAGTCTCCGTATGTCCTCTATGATGCTGGATGAATGGATGCAGTTGGCGCAGAAACTTATTGTCAAGTACAATGACATGTGCGTGAAGAAGGTTGACGAAAAGGGCGACTACATCCTCACTCCTGGTGGTGAACCTGTAGCCCCTCTGCGTCCTGGTTATCCCGAGCACTATCTCCGTAAGATGGTGGAGGAGAGTGGCGACAAGTACTTGGTCAAGTAGTAAGGTTACCGTACCTTTTTATAAAAAGTGCCCGTCAGGGACTCCCTACATAATCCCCTTTTCTGCTTATTGGCAGGGAAGGGGTGTTGTGTGTATGTCGGCAAGGTAGGCATTAGAACATAACTTTGGCAGTAAAAGGTCTTTTTTAACAAAAAGGGTGAGATAAAAGTGCGGTTTATACCTAAAAAAGAGTATCTTTGTGTGGTAAATGTAAAGTCTACATGGCAAAACAGACGGATTTGGATTGTAGCGGATGCAAGATTTCTATGTTTTGCAGCCGTAAGGACAAGCAGGATGGTCAGGCTTGCGAGACTGACCTTCGTGCCGTAGTGGTGGCATTTGTCATACCATTGTTGGGTATTGTGCTCTTGTTGGCTGTTGCGCATGGCCGGGTAGGGGATGGATGGGCATCCTTGGGCATATTGATGTTCTTGGCTTTGTATTTTCTTGTTATCAGGTGGATGAAACCGGATTTCAGTAGAAATAAGAAATAGAATAATTAAAAATACAAGTAAGTTATGAACCTAATTCTTGTTGCGGTAATCGTGCTTGGTGTGGTGGGACTCGTATCAGCCTTGGTACTGTTTCTTGCCTCCAAGAAGTTTGCCGTATGGGAAGACCCTCGCATCAAGCAGGTGTCTGATGTTCTCCCTCAAGCCAATTGTGGCGGTTGTGGCTATCCAGGCTGTTCGGGATTTGCCTCGGCATGTGTCAAGGCTGCTGAGGGCGGAAGTCTTAGTGATTTGAACTGCGCTCCAGGTGGTCAGGCCGTTATGGAGCAGGTGGCTGGTATCCTGGGTCTGAAGGCTTCTGCAGCAGCTCCCAAGGTTGCGGTGGTTCGTTGTCAGGGCACATGTGATGTCCGTCCTCACGGAGTTGAGTTTGATGGTGTGCATTCGTGCAAAATCCAGAATATGACGGGTATGGGCGAAACTCAGTGCCTGTATGGATGTCTGGGCGAGGGCGATTGTGCTGCGGCATGTCTCTTCGGGGCCATTACCGTGAATCCTGCCACCCGCATTGCCGAGGTGGACGAGAGCAAGTGTACCGGTTGTGGCGCTTGTGCCAAGAGTTGTCCCCGTGGTATTATTGAACTGGTTCCGCAAGGTCCCAAGAACCGCAAGGTAGTGGTGCTTTGCAACAACAAGGACAAGGGGGCCCTTGCCACCAAGGAATGTAAGGTCAGCTGCATAGGTTGCGGCAAGTGTGTGAAGGTATGCGACAAGTTCGAGGCCATTACTTTGGGCACCAACCTTGCCCACATCGATCCCGACAAGTGCAAGATGTGCCGCAAGTGCGAGGAGGCATGTCCACGTGGTGCCATCAAGGCGTTCAACTTCCCTCCACGTAAGCCCAAGGCAGAGGCCGCTCCTGTTGTGTCGCCAG
This sequence comes from Bacteroidaceae bacterium, assembly GCA_017628845.1. Taxonomy (GTDB): domain Bacteria; phylum Bacteroidota; class Bacteroidia; order Bacteroidales; family Bacteroidaceae; genus Physcousia. The sequence goes on along the minus strand of JAGBYI010000058.1, from coordinate 57,401 downwards.
CCTCCCCCAAGGTAGAGGAAACCGTAGCAAAGGCATCGGCATCACCGATTGTTGAAAAGAAAGTGGAAACCCAAAAAGAAAGCGAGACTGCAGTATGAAGACATTTAGAATAGGCGGTGTACATCCCGCCGAGAACAAACTCAGTGCTGGCAGTCCTATCCGCGAGGCTGCTCTGCCCAAGCAGGCCATTTTCAGCATGTTCCAGCACATAGGCGCTCCTGCCAAACCAGTCGTGAAGAAAGGCGATGTGGTGAAGGTGGGTACTCTGCTTGGCGAGGCTGTAGGTTTTGTCAGCGCACCTATCTACTCCAGCGTGAGCGGTAAGGTCAGCAAGGTGGACGTTGCTCTGGATGCCAGTGATACACGTCGAATGGCAGTGTATGTGGATGTTGAAGGCGACGAGTGGGAGGAGTCTATAGATCGTACTCCCGACCTTGTTCGCATGGAGGACCGCCCCGACCTGGACGCACAGGCTATCATAGAGAAGATAAAGCAAGCCGGCATTGTGGGCATGGGTGGTGCTACCTTCCCCTGCCATGTCAAGTTGTGTCCACCTCCAGGTCAGAAGGCTGAGTGCGTCATTATCAATGCCGTGGAGTGCGAACCTTATCTGACCTCCGACCATAGCCTGATGCTTGAAAAAACTGACGAGATACTGGTCGGTGTAAGTCTGATAATGAAGGCGGTAAACGTTAACCGGGCCTACATCGGTATAGAGAACAATAAGCCCGACGCTATCCGTTTGATGCAGGAGAAGGCCAAGGCATATCCCCAGATAGAGATTGTCCCCTTGAAGGTACAATATCCTCAGGGCGGTGAAAAGCAGCTGATAGATGCCGTTATAGGCCGTCAGGTTCCGGCACCTCCTGCCATCCCCATCAGCGTAGGTGCGGTGGTGCAGAATGTTGGTACTGCCTTTGCCATCTACGAGGCAGTGATGAAGAACAAGCCCCTCATTTCCCGCATCATCACCGTCACGGGCAAAAGTGTGAAGACCCCTTCCAATCTTCTGGCACGTTTGGGAACACCGTTCTCCCAACTCATTGACGAGTGTGGAGGCCTGCCTGCCGACACGGGCAAGATTATCGGTGGTGGTCCAATGATGGGCAAGGCTCTCATCTCCCTTGATATTCCCATGACAAAGGGTTCCAGCGGCTTGCTGATCATGAACGATAAGGAAGCACGCCGTGCTGCTCCCGAACCCTGTATCCGTTGCGCCAAGTGCGTCAGCGCATGCCCCATGGGACTTGAACCCTACCTGCTTGCCAAGATCAGTTCCCAGTACATGTGGGAAGAGGCAGAGAAGGAAGACATCGTGTCCTGCATAGAGTGCGGTTCGTGTGCCTTCACCTGTCCGAGCCATCGTCCGCTATTGGACAACATCCGCCTTGGCAAGTCCACCGTAATGGGCATTATTCGCGAAAGAGCGGCAAAGAAATAGTAGAACACAGAAAGAAAGATACAATGTCAAACAGATTAATAGTTTCACTTTCTCCGCATGTCCACTCTGGCGACAGCATCCAGAAGAACATGTATGGAGTATGCCTGGCCCTGGTGCCGGCTTTAGTGGCCAGTTTATACTTCTTTGGCCTTGGTGCTGCTGTGGTATTGCTCACCAGCATCGTTTCCTGCGTGTTTTTTGAATGGGCCATCGCCAAGTTCATTCTCCGTCGCGAGAGGACAAGCATCATGGATGGTTCTGCCATCCTGACCGGTATCCTGCTTGGTTTCAACATGCCCTCCAATCTGCCTATCTGGATAATCATCATTGGAGCCCTGGTGGCAATAGGTGTGGGCAAGATGACTTTCGGAGGCCTTGGCCAGAATCCCTTCAACCCCGCACTGGTAGGACGTGTGTTCCTGCTTATCTCCTTTCCTGCACAGATGACCACATGGCCCGTTAGTGGCAGCGTGGAGTATCTTGATGCGCAGACTGGAGCCACACCTCTGGCGCTGATGAAGTGGGCCATCCAGTCGGGCGATGCCAGCGTGCTCCAGGATATTCCTTCCTCTGTGGATATGCTCATCGGTGCGCACGGTGGTTCGCTTGGCGAGGTTTCTGCCATTCTCCTGTTCATTGGTTGCCTGTTCATGATAGTCCGCAAGATCATTACATGGCACATCCCAGTCAGCATCCTTGGTACTGTAGCGCTGCTCAGTGGTGTCCTGCATCTCGTTAACCCAATCTATGCCGACCCCATCAGCGTGCTCTGTAGCGGTGGTCTCATGCTTGGCGCCTGCTTCATGGCTACCGACTATGTTACTTCTCCTATGGTGCCCAAGGGACAGATTATCTATGGTGTTGCCATAGGTGCACTTACCGTGGTTATACGCAACTGGGGTTCTTACCCCGAGGGCATGTCCTTTGCCATCCTCATCATGAATGCGTTCACTCCTCTTATCAATACATATTGCAAGCCTCGTCGTTTCGGTGAGGTAGTCAGAAAGGAGGCCAAGAAATGAAGAAGCTTGAATCCACATGGTACAACATGGCCATAGTGCTCACCGTCATCTCTGTGGTGGCAGGTGCAGCCTTGGCTTATGTCAATGAATTGACCAAGGGCCCCATTGCTGAAATTCAGCAACGCAACGAAGCACAGGCCATTAAGACAGTCCTTTGCGACGAAAATGCGGTGATAACGGATACTGTCAGCAATGGTGATGTAGTCCTATATCTTACTGACAATGGTGCTGCAGTGAAGACCACCGACCCTTTGAATGGCAGCTTCGGTGGAGGACTGACCATCATGGTTGGCCTCAACAAGGACTTTCAGGTCTTGGGTTACACCGTACTGCTCTCTAACGAAACACCTGGTCTTGGAGCTAAGGCCGACGAGTGGTTCCAAAAGGGAGGCAAGGGCGAAATTGTAGGCAGGACGGCAGGTCAGCTCGCCACAACCAAGGACAATGGCGATATAGACGCAATTACCGCCAGCACCATCACTACACGCTCCTTCCTGCGTGCCGTCAACAATGCCTATGCTGAGTATGCCAAGGTTGTTAACCCCCATGCCGAGGCAGATGTGCACACTTCAGCTACGGCAAAGGATATGAACTAAAATAAAGGAGGACATTAGATATGAACCAATTAAAAGTACTTTGGAACGGTATCATCAAGGAGAATCCAACCTTTGTTCTCCTTTTGGGCATGTGCCCCACACTGGGTACCACCAGTTCTGCCCTCAACGGCATGTCCATGGGCTTGGCCACAATGGCAGTGCTCATCTTCTCTAACCTGATTATCTCCCTCATCAAGAATCTTGTCCCCGACATGGTTCGCATTCCCTCGTTCATAGTGGTGATAGCATCCTTGGTAACCATCCTGCAGATGTTCATCAAGGCCTTTGCTCCCGAGATAGACAAGTCCCTTGGCTTGTTCATACCCCTCATTGTGGTAAACTGCATCATCTTGGGACGTGCCGAGGCGTTTGCCGCCAAGAACGGCCCTGTCAGTTCTGTCTTCGACGGCATAGGCATGGGACTTGGCTTCACCCTTGGCCTTACTCTGCTTGGTGCCGTTCGCGAGTTCCTTGGGACTGGCAAGATCTTCTCCATGACCATCTTCCCCGACAGTTACGGAGCCCTTGTCTTTGTTCTTGCTCCCGGTGCCTTCATAGCCTTGGGATACCTGATAGCGATAATCAACAAATTAAAGAACTAATCACATGGCATACATACTTATATTTATAACAGCGATATTCGTAAATAATGTCGTACTGAGCCAGTTCCTTGGCATATGCCCCTTCCTGGGCGTCAGCAAGAAAGTAGAGACTGCCCTGGGCATGGGTGCTGCCGTAGCCTTTGTTCTCACTCTGGCTACTATAGTCACCTATTTGATGCAGATCTATGTACTTAATGCCTTTGGTCTTGAGTACCTGCAGACAATAGCCTTCATCCTGATTATCGCTGCCCTGGTGCAGATGGTGGAGATAGTCCTGAAGAAGGTTTCCCCCTCGCTCTATCAGGCATTGGGCGTGTTCCTGCCTTTGATTACCACCAACTGCTGCATCCTTGGTGTTGCCATCCTGGTTGCACAGGGAACCTATAACACTCAGGGACTTGAGGCCAATCTCCTCACTGGCGTTGTCTATGCCATTGCCACCGCCCTCGGTTTTGCTCTTGCTCTGGTAATCTTTGCCGGCATTCGCGAGCACCTCTCCCTGATGAACATTCCCCGTGGCATGCAGGGAATGGCCATTGCCCTTGTCACCGCAGGCCTCCTTGCTATGGCCTTCATGGGCTTCTCCGGTGTAGATGCCGGTTTGGCAAAAGCGCTGGGATTGTAGAGCGGTTCACAGACACAAAGACTGTACCTTTATATCATACCCCTGCCCGACTACGGGCAGGGGTATGATATAAAGGTATGCTTTCCTCGGATTATTTTTGTGGTTTGTTATAACTCTTTGTCGCCTCCGGTGTCCAGCATTTCAGAAAACGCAGAACCTTCTTGTGGTCATAGCCATTGCCGGATTCCAGGAAGCTGCTGTCCTGTATGTGCAGGACCTTGCCTTGCGGAGAAAGTACCACCAGGGCAGGATATCCGAAGCGGCCGGCATTGCCCAGTCGCTTCTGTAGGGGTTCTGCCAGTTTCTCCTCGGGAGTGCCGCGGCGGGGTATGTTCACGTGTATGTACTCGTAGTTTTCCTTGATGGTGGCGCTAATGAGTGAGTCCTTGCTGATGAAATCGGCAAATCTCAGGCACCATGGGCACCAGTTGCCACCCAGTTGCACGATGATGTTTTTCTTTCCCTTGGCGGCTTTTGCCACGGCCTGGTCTATTTGGGTCATGGGGTTGATTTTCTCGTTGTAGACCTTGGGGAGTTGGGTCTGTGCGTTCATGCCAATGGCTGATATGGCAAGGACGAGGAGTAAAATGGTCTTCTTCATGTTTGTGTATGTTTGTAGATGATTATACCGACATGCCATTGGTGGCGTATTCATAGTTTTCTTATTGCTTCCAGATAGTTCTTCATGTTGCCCGCCTTCATTATCTTTTTCCAGATCTTGCGCTCCATTTGACTTTCCTGATACTCCCAGAAGGCGTGTATGTGCATGAGTATCTGTGAGTCCACCTTGTACTTGCGTGTGCAGTAGTCGAGCATGTCCTCGTGCATCTGCATAAGAATTTCCGTGCGTTCTCCAGTGGACATTTCTTTTTTCTGGATACATTCCCGTGCCAGTGTAGGGCGTGCCAGCAGGCCTCTGCCCATCATTATGCCAAGTAGATTGGGTAACCTTTCGGACAAAGAAGAAACTTGCTCCATGCTTGTCACATCTCCATTATATATAATAGGTACGCGTATGGCATTGTACACCTCCAGGAATGCCTCCATGTCCACCTCGCCCTTGTACATCTGTTTGCCTATGCGTGGATGTATGGTAAGGTGTTTTAGGCTGGAGGAATTGAGAATGTCGGTCAGTTCCCTCCACTCCTCCTTGCTATCAAGGCCAAGGCGCATTTTGGCGGAGAAGTGCACTTCCGGGCGTCGCTCCATCTCCTTGAGCAGTGCCTGTACACGAATAGGGTGGGGCAGTATGCCGCTTCCGCGCATCAGTTTCGTCTGCATGGGTGCAGGGCATCCCATGTTCAGGTCCATCTCCCCGTATCCCAGTTCCTGCACGGCATCCGCCAGGCGGTTGAACTCATCGGTATCAGAACAGATGATTTGCGGTACGAGGTGTACCCCCTCGTTGTTCTCAGGCAGGACGTCTTTGATGTCCTTATCGCGTATGCCCCCCTTCTCCCATCTGATGAATGGTGTGTAGTATGTGTCCACGCCGCCGCAATGTCTGGCATGAATTTTCCGGTACTCAAAATCCGTGTATCCCTGCAAGGGGGCAAAGTGAAGTTGTGTGTCCATTCTGTTTGCAAATATACGGATAAACGAGTGAAAAGATATCAAGCTTGCTTGAATATTTTACCAACGAGTGAAAGTATATTCGAGTTTACCTCAAATATACTGATAAACGAGTGAAAAGATATCAAGCTTGCTTGAATATTTTTCCCAACGAGTGAAAGTATATTCGAGTTCACCTCAAATATATGAATAACAGCCTGCAAAGCAAAAATAAATGCCTTAAACTTTGCCCGATTGGTCATTTCTTTGTAATTTAGCACGGGGAAATTGCATTTCCGCTATGCCATAAGAGCAAATACAGACCAGTATGATGTATTCTGTGGCGAGAATAGATATACAGGTATTAAAATTTCAAATACGATACTGCAATGTTGAGAAAACTGAGAATCGGCCTGGCTACGGTATTCTTTCTGTTTGTTACGGCCTTGTTCCTTGATTTCACCGGTACTGTCCATCTATGGTTTGGATGGATGGCAAAGGTGCAGTTCCTTCCTGCCGTACTGGCATTGAATTTTGGAGTGGTGGCGCTGCTTGTGGCGCTTACTCTTGTGTTTGGACGTGTTTACTGTTCCATCATTTGTCCGCTTGGAGTTATGCAGGATATTTTTGCATGGATGGGCAAGAAGGCCAGGAAGAACCGCTATACTTACTCACCGGCCAAGTCGTGGCTCAGATACATTGTTCTTGTGTTGTTCGTAGTTTCTTTGGCATTAGGAGGTGGTGTTCTTGCCAAACTAATTGCTCCATACAGTGCCTATGGCCGTATAGCAGGTACTCTTCTTGCCCCTTTGTGGCAATGGGGTAACAATGCCTTGGCATATTTGGCAGAGCGTGCAGACAGTTATCTTTTCTATGAAACCGAGGTATGGATGAAAAGCGCTCTCACTCTTGGCGTGGCTGTTGTCACCCTGCTTGTTCTTGCCGTACTGGCATGGCGTGGTGGACGTACGTATTGCAACACCATCTGTCCCGTAGGAACTGTGCTCGGTTTCCTTTCACGCTTCTCATGGCTTCGTCCTGTGATAGATACCGACAAGTGCATAGAGTGCGGACTTTGCGCCAAGAATTGCAAGTCATCTTGCATAGACCTTGCCGCTCACAAAATTGACTATAGCCGTTGCGTATCATGTATGGATTGTATAGAGAAATGTAGGAAGGGTGCCATACGCTATGCTCACAAGTCTTCCAGATGCACCTCTTCATACCAATGTGATGTACCAGCACAGGAAAAAGTTTCGGATTCACGTCGTGCCTTCCTGGCCGGTGGTGCAGCCTTTGTCGCATCCACAGCCCTCAAGGCCCAGAAGATGAAGGTGGATGGCGGTTTGGCAACCATCGAGGATAAGGTTGCCCCCAAGCGCGAGAAGCATATCCTGCCCTCAGGCGCATTGGGCGCACGTCATTTTGCCCAGCATTGTACGGCGTGCCAGCTGTGTGTTTCCGCTTGCCCCAATGGTGTACTAAGACCTTCCTCTGACCTTTTGCGACTGATGCAGCCCGAGATGTCATACGAACGCGGATATTGTCGTCCCGAATGTACCAAGTGTGCCGACGTTTGTCCGGCAGGTGCCATACGTCCCATTACACGCGAGGAAAAATCCTCCGTGCAGATAGGTCATGCTGTATGGATCAGGAAGAACTGTATTCCTGTGCGCGACGGTAAGGCATGTGGCAATTGCGAGCGTCATTGCCCCACCGGAGCCATACAGATGGTAGATATGGAGGATGGAGGCAAGAAGAAATTGAAGATACCTGTTGTCAATACAGAACGCTGTATCGGATGTGGTGCATGCGAGAACCTTTGTCCGGCACGTCCTTTCAGTGCCATTTATGTGGAAGGCCACGACACCCATCGTATAATATAATAGAATTAAGGAAAGAACACTATGGATAGACGCGAATTTCTCAAGATATTGGGCATAGGTTCCGCTACGGCAGCCTTGGCGGGATGTAATGCGGGACATGAACAGGCAGGGACAATGGGCGAACTGGGTCCGGTGCCTGCAGACAAGATGACCTATAGGAGTTTTCCTGCCCTGGGCGAAGACAAGGTTTCCCTGCTTGGCTACGGGTGCATGCGATGGCCTACCATACCCAATCCGGAGGGCAAGGGAGACATCATTGACCAGGAGGCTGTGAACAGTCTGGTTGATTATGCAATAGAGCACGGTGTTAATTTCTTTGATACGTCACCTGTATATGTTCAGGGCAAGTCGGAGCGTGCCACTGGTATAGCCCTTAAACGTCATCCGCGCGAGTCATATTATGTCTCAACAAAACTATCTAACTTCTCCGACTCCTCCCGCGAGAACTCTTTGGCCATGTACCACCGCTCTTTCCGTGAATTGCAGGTAGATTACATAGACTACTATCTGCTCCACTCCTTAGGTGGCGGCGGTATGGACAACTTCCGCAAACGCTATGTGGACAACGGTATGTTGGATTTTCTCCAGGAGGAGCGCAAGGCAGGCCGTATCCGCCATCTCGGATGGTCTTTCCATGGTTCCAAGGAGGTGTTCGACGAACTCCTTGCTCTGCACGATACGTACCATTGGGATTTCGTGCTTCTGCAGATGAACTACGTGGACTGGCACATTGCCAAGGGTAGCGGCATAGGTGCCGAATACCTCTACACCGAATGTGCCAAGCGCGGCATACCCGTGATGGTGATGGAACCGCTCCTTGGCGGTCGTCTGTCCAAGTTGCCCGACCACATTGTGGGCAGGTTGAAGCAGCGTAGTCCCGAACGTAGCGTCGCCTCATGGGCATTCCGTTTCCTGGGAACTCAGCCCAATGTGTTTACCGTATTGAGTGGAATGACATACATGGAGCATCTGCAGGACAACATACGCTCGTTCTCGCCCCTTGTGCCGTTAACTGAGGATGAAACGCAATTCCTTTTCGATACCGCCAAACTCATAGAGCAGTATCCCACCATCCCTTGCAATGATTGCAAGTATTGCATGCCATGCCCTTACGGAATAGACATACCGGCCATACTTCTTCATTACAACAAATGTGTGAACGAAGGCAATGTGCCTGAAAGCCGTCAGGACGAAAACTACCGTAAGGCCCGACGTGCCTTCTTAGTGGGCTATGACCGTAGCGTTCCCAAGTTGCGCCAGGCGGACCATTGCATCGGTTGCAAGCAGTGCAATCATCACTGTCCACAGAGGATAAACATCCCCAAGGAATTGCACAAGATAGATGCTTTCATAGAGAAACTTAAGCAGGATACCCTATAAGGGGGGATTCATGCGAGAACAACAAGAAACAAAAACGATATAAATATGTTTGGAATAGGATTTCAGGAGATTATCATCATAGCCCTTGTGGTGCTGCTCTTTTTCGGGGGCAAGAAGATTCCGGAACTCATGAAGGGTCTTGGCAAGGGTGTGCGTAGTTTCAAGGACGGCATGAACGGCAAGGAAGAAGAGAAAAAGGAAGAATGACTGCCCTAAAGTCAGGACTTTAAGGGCCCTGTAGTCTTTTAAACCGGATAACTGTGTCTGAACCTCAAACATTTTGGGAGCATCTCGATGAATTGCGCAGCAGTCTCATCCGCATGATTATTGCCGTGGCTGTGTGCGCCATTGTGGTTTTCTGTTTCAAGGATGCTTTGTTCGGTGTCATTCTCGCCCCTCAGCAATCAGGCTTTATTACCTATCGTGTATTGCAACTGATAACGGAACGCTTTACGGAAGCGGGGGAAGGTAGCAGCATGTCCCCCATGAGCGTACGGCTTATTAACACGGGTTTAGCGCAGCAGTTTCTTTTGCACGTCAAGACCTCATGCTACGTGGGCTTTATTTTGGCCTCGCCATACATTATATATCTATTGTTCCGTTTTATATCTCCGGCTCTGTACCGTAATGAAAGGCGTTATGCAGTACAGCTCATAACCGGAGGTTACGTCATGTTCCTTTTGGGAATGATGCTCAGTTACTTCCTCATCTTTCCCCTCACGTTCCGTTTCCTCGGAACGTATCAGGTCAGCGATGTTGTGGAGAACACCGTCACCATAGAGTCCTACATAGATACCCTCCTTATGATAAGCCTCTCCATGGGACTTGTATTTGAAATTCCCGTGGTATGTTGGATAATGGGTCGGATGGGCATTATCAATGCCAAGATGATGTGCCACTATCGGCGCCATGTCATTGTTGCCCTGCTCGTCATTGGCGCAGTCATCACCCCCACTGCCGATGTATTCACGCTTTTGCTTGTGTCCATGCCTATGTGGCTTCTGTATGAATTCAGCATACACATAGTCAGACGTATCCGTTACTGAGAAGAACATTCGGTTGTGTGGGTATAAACGAATATCCTGCTGGCGTTGTAATGCGGGCATTGTCCGTTTTGCCCTCTTTGGGGTCCTCCCGAGGACCGGACCGAAAGAACCGGGAACTCTCGCCTCGGTCCTCGGGACGTCAAGCCTCTGTCCTCGGGACGTCAGTTTTCTGGTGCTTGATGGTTCCCCGAACGTTTGACGGTTCGTCTCCGGCAGGAACAATAAAGGAGAGTTCCCAGGAACTCTCCTTTGTCTTTGCTGAGCCACCTGCGGGACTCGAACCCGCGACCCACGCATTACGAATGCGTTGCTCTACCAACTGAGCCAAGGTGGCATTATTTTTTATCTGTTGCAAAGGTACGAAAATAATACGTTATACGCTTGCTTTTTCCTGCTTTTTTTCGGAGAAATGCTCCGGATAATTGGAGGGTCTTTGTTTTTTTACTATATTTGCGATAGGTTTGTATAGAAAACATATTGCTATTTCATCATATGAAACTACAGTTCAAGTTAGAGTATCGTACGGATTGGGGACAAGATGTCCGTGTGGAGATTGTTGTCAAGCGCAGGCGCGGAGCAGACTTTGTCCAATCGCATCGTCTTAATACACAGGATGGTGTGAACTGGAGTGGCGAGTTGGTCCTCCACGAGAAAGAGGCCAGGTCGTTCAGTTACACATACTTCATTGCTTCCGGCGACGAAACCGTACGTCGCGAGTGGTGTGGAGTGCCGAGGACGTTCCCTTATGACCAGAACAAGACGTTCCTTCTGCAGGATTATTGGAAGGAAATCCCTCTGTTAAGCCATTTGTATTCCTCGGCCTATAGTCATTGCGTGGCGCAGACCCTTGCCCAGGAACCCGAAATCACCTATTATGACCGTACTCTTCTGTTCAGGGTACAGGCCCCCCAGTTGGTAAAGGGGCAGCAGTTGGCCCTTCTTGGTTCATTGCCCCAGCTTGGCGAATGGATGCCGGAGCGTGCCATGCGCATGAGCCGTGGCGGAACGCATGAGTGGTGTCTGGCATTGAGCGCAACAGGATTGCAGTTGCCCTTTGAATACAAGTACGTTGTCATAGATGAGGCTAGTGGCGACCTCATTGCATGGGAGGGGGGCGAGAACCGTGTTTCGCCAAAGGTGGATAACTTCGCACCGGAAACCGGCGCTTCCGAAGCCTATGCTCCGGTTGTTGCCAGAGACGCCATGCTTCTCTCGCCCAATAGCGTGCAGGTTATCTGGGACCGTCGTCTTCGCATGGCCGATGAGCACTGGAAGACTGCCGGTGTTGTCATTCCTGTTTTTTCCTTGCGTAGCAGCAGAAGCCAGGGCTGTGGCGACTTCGGAGATTTGCGCATGTTGGTGGATTGGGCCAACAGGACGGGTATGCGTGTCATACAGCTGCTGCCCATATACGATACCACGCAGACTTCCACGTGGACAGACTGTTATCCCTATAATGCCATCAGCATCTATGCCCTTCATCCATTGTATGTCGATTTGAGTTCATTGCCTGCCATCGAGGATGAAGATTTCATGCAGAATTATTGTCGGGAGTGTGAGGAATTGAATTCTCTGCCCCAAATGGATTATGAACGCACTTTCCGCATGAAGATGCGTTATCTGCACCGTCTTTATGAACAGGAGGGAGCAGCCGTATTGGCATCGTCTTCATGCAAGGACTTTGTGCGCAGGAACGAAGAGTGGCTGGTGTCGTACAGTGCTTTCTGCCATCGGCGCGACGAGGAGAACACCAGTTATTTCCCTACATGGAGCATGCTTTCGGTTTACGATGAAAAGGAGGTTCGTGCATATGTGACAGAAAAAGCATTGGAGACAGGCTTCTATGTCTATGTCCAGTATCTTCTTTCAACCCAACTGTCGCATGCCACTGCCTATGCCCGCAGCCATGGGGTTTTGCTCAAGGGCGACATTCCTATAGGTATTTCCCGCACCAGCGTGGAGGCATGGACTGAACCGGAGTACTTCAACATGCAGGGTTCTGCAGGTGCTCCACCCGACGATTTCAGCGCCGACGGTCAGAACTGGGGATTCCCCACCTACAACTGGAAGCGTATGCAGCAGGATGGCAACAGATGGTGGATACGCCGTTTCCGCAAGATGGCGGAATACTTTGATGCCTACCGCATAGACCACGTACTGGGTTTCTTCCGTATCTGGGAGATTCCCACATCGGCGAGGAGCGGTCTGCTCGGTCATTTCGAGCCATGCCTGCCCCTCAGTGTGGAAGAGATAGAGAATGCCGGTCTTCAGTGGCGTGAGTCCTTCTTCACCACTCCATACATTACTGACCGTTTCCTGCGTACCCTATTGCCCTCACAGGCGGATGTAGAGGAGGTGCGCTCCTGTTTCCTTGAGGCCATGGGACCCGACTGGTATTGCCTTCGCAGCGGTTTCCGCACAGAACAGCAGATATACGAGCATTTTGGCAATATAGATGATGATACGCATGCGCTGGCCATCAGAGCGGCTTTGTGCAAGTTGGTGCAGAATGTATTGTTCATTCCCCTTGGCGATGGCTTTGTCCCTCGCATCTCCGCACAAAAGACATATATCTACGAGTCCCTTTCTTCGGCCGAACGCGAAGTATTCAACCGCATCTACGATGATTTCTACTACTATCGTCACAATGCTTTCTGGGGCGAGGAGGCGATGAAGAAACTCCCTGCCCTGGTGGAGGCCACTTCCATGCTGTGCTGTGCTGAGGACCTGGGTATGGTTCCTGCCTGTGTGGCTCCGGTCATGAGCAGGCTACGCATCCTTTCTTTGGAAATCCAGGCCATGCCCAAGGACTTCGGCCTGCGCTTCGGACGATTGGAGAATAACCCCTACATGTCCGTCGTAACCATCTTCACCCACGATATGCCCACCTTGCGCCTTTGGTGGCAGGAGGATGCAGAGCGCCGTCAGCAATACTACAACGAGATGCTCCAGAAGGACGGCCGTGCCCCCGAGGTCATGCCCGGATGGCTTTGCGAGGAGGTTGTGGCACGCCACCTGTTCTCGCCGTCCATGCTGTGCCTGATATCATTGCAGGACTGGCTGTCCATGGACGAGTCCCTTCGTTCGGACAACATAGAGCAGGAACGCATAAACATCCCTGCCAATCCCCGTCACTATTGGCGCTATCGTATGCATCTTACCATAGAGCAACTGATGCAGGCCGATGCCTTCAACGACAAGGTGAGGATGATGATTGAAAGAGGTGGCAGAATTTGATACATGGCAGGTTCTCATGAACCTGCCACAAAACAAAGAGAGAGCAAATCAATGATTTGCTCTCTTCGTTTGTGGAGAATATCGGGCTCGAACCGATGACCTCTTGCATGCCATGCAAGCGCTCTAGCCAGCTGAGCTAATCCCCCGTTTGGCTGAATTGCGATGCAAAGGTATGCTTTTTTTTCGATATGCAGAAGTTTTGCTCCCTTTTTTTTGTCTGCTTGGTCTAAAAAGCGTAACTTTGTCGCCGTTATGGCATATTTTTCATGCTATACATTATTTATAATATATATTGAAAGAAAGGAATATGATAAAGAAGATACTTGTTTTGGCAGGTTTGCTCTGTAGTATATTTTCTTATGCCCAAATGTCCGGGTTTGAAACGGATGGAATGCCTACCCTGGAGTTCCAAAGACGCTTGTGCATCCTGGACGAGGACGGAACCGAGGCTCATCCTCACACCCGCACAGCCCAAGACCAGTCGCATGCGTGCTTGCGTGCCACAGGTTCGCCCAAGATTGTGGTTTGTCTGGCACAGTTTCCGGATGTGAAGTTCACCGTTGCCCAGGGCAAGGAGGCCTTGATGAAGGAGTTTGACACCTTCTTCAATGGCAATGGCATTGGAGCAGGCGATAATACGCATTCCGTGGCGGATTACTTCCGTGCTATGAGCAACGATCTCTTCACGCCAGAATTCGTTATTACCGAACCCGTTACACTTTCACAGAATCGCAGCTATTACGGAAACTCCAAGGGTGCCAGCCGACGTACAACCTTCCGCAACGAGGCACTCGATTCTCTTGCCTCTCAGATTGCCGATAGGGTAGAGGAACTGGATACCAACGACGACGGCAAGGTGGATGGAGTCATCATCGTCTTCACGGGTTGCGGTGCCAACGTGGGCGACGAGAACGGCATGCATCCTGCATGCTGGACAACCTCGCTTACCAGAAAAGAAATCACCTATGCCACCGAACTTATCTCGCCCGAACTGCTTGGTATGGGCGATAATGCCAAACTGAACGGCATTGGCGTGTTCGTGCACGAAATGTCGCACATGCTTGGCTTGCCCGACTTTTACGACCTCAACTACAAGGCGCCCGGCATGGACTATTGGAGCCTGATGGACTATGGCGAATACTGGAACAACGGATACCATCCCACACCCTACACCGCCTACGAACGTCACTTCATGGGATGGCTGCCCTTAGTGGAACTTTCCGAACCCACCACCGTGGAAAATATGAAGGCCATTGGCGATGGCGGTTCTGCCTATGTCGTCTACAACGAGGGCAACCGCAACGAATACTACATCCTGGAGAACCGTACCGTCAACGACCCCTGGAGCCGCAACCTCTGCACATCCTTGGGCAGCGGAATGATGATATATCATGTGGATTACGACGCTCAGGCATGGAGTTCCAACAGAATAAATACCAACACCAGTCGCCAGCGCATGACCATCATACCTGCCAACGGACATTTTGAGTTGTGCGATAACCTCATGGATGATATGTCCATGTATATCTCCGAACTTCGCGGCCATCTGTGGCCACTGAAGAATAAGGAGTCCGTTCTTGCCTATTGGGGACTGGCGGGCAATAATGCCCTTACCGACGAGGAGCGCACCCAGGGCGATCGCATTGCCCCTGCCGCACGTCTGCACACGGCCAATAGCGATGGCACATACCTGATGCACAAGCCCATTACGGACATAGCATTTGACAATGCCACCCAGACCATCTCCTTCTCCTTTATGGGCGGTTCCTCCACCGGTGTGCATGCTCCTTGTCTGGGTGATGCTATACATGGTGATGCTCTCTACAAGGTTTACGGCATGGACGGACGTCTGGTGCAGACCTGTAGCGAGAGTGCTCTCCACTCCCTGCCCAAGGGCATTTATGTGTTGAAGAACCTCTCCACGGGCGAGACATCCAAGCGTTTTGTGGGCAGATAACACCCTTTTTGTGGCAGAAGACATAAAAAGCAGTTCCATTCGGGAAGTTACCTTTGCGTATGTGACAGTTTTTTTGTAACTTTGCACCGCTAAAACGCAAAGAAGTACAATAAAGCATGCAGACTAACAATCAAATATCCAATAAAATAACTGCCAATATCCTTGGCAGTATGGATTATTTTGTTAGCAAGCAAGCAAGCAAGCACGCAAGCAAGCATATTTATTAATTTCAGACGGGATTTGTTCCCGTCCTATCTCATGGTTCATCCCCTATAGTGGCGAGAAACACGCCACTATAGGGGATGAACCATGTTTGCATATCACTTCAATTTAGGATATAGATAATAATAATAATAAATCAATAACATTAAACTATGAGAAAACTTTTACTATTATTCATAATGCTCCTCGGAGTGGTCGGGGCATGGGCGCAGGAAACAGAGACGTTTGTCGCTCCAGAGGCAGGCAAGTTCTACATTATCAAAGGCGATCATGCTACTCACCATTGGCTTACTGGTGTTGTAGAAGGTGACGGTATAGATGTCAGCAATAATAAAGCGAATGCTGGCGTTTACTATTACGATGGCACATCTTTGAAACTTAAAGATGCGCAAAAATACATTGGCAAAAATGGTACACATATCTCTTTGGTTAGTTCCAAGACAAATGTAACAATTACTTCTCATGGAAATGCTGGCAAGTATCTGATTAATGTTGGTGGTCATTATTTATACAATAATCAGAATGACTATACCAGAGAAGCAGGAAGTCTGACAGCAGATCCAGGTAATGATAGATATACTTGGGGATTTATTAATATTGAACCACCCGTCACAACTCTTGACGATTGGGACAACAACTGGTCATTTAAGATATGTGGCTCGCGTGGTTTTATTTATGCCACAGAGAATGGTGAACTGAAGGGTACAAACAAAGCAAGTGCGACCTATAATGCAGCAAATCCCTATCATCACTTTGCTATAATAAAGTATGGAAATAATTACTATCTATACAATGTAGGTGCGAAGAAGTTTGTTGTCAAGAACGGTAATTCTGCCTCTTTGTCCGACACTCCATCACATATAGTTACTCTGGAAGAAGCAACTGATAAGAGTACAGATTATGATTGGGTTATCCGACTGAATGGTTCATTAACCCATCTATCCGATAATGCTGATAACGGTGTATATACAAACCACGACGAGCAGGACGAAGGTACTCGTTGGGCATTTTGCATGACAAAAACTTACGATGCCTCCAACGTAGAAACAAAGGTAGCAGCCTATGTGAACAACATCACAAACAATGCTTTTTACAAGGTGTGTGGCTCGCGTGGTTTTATCTATGCTACAGAGAATGGTGAACTGAAGGGAACAAACAAAGCAAATACGACCTATGAAGAAGAAAATCCCTATCATCATTTTGCTATACTAAAGTATGGAGATAATTACTATCTATACAATGTAGGTGCGAAGAAGTTTGTTGTCAAGGACGGTAATTCTGCCTCTTTGTCCGATACTCCATCACATACACTTACTCTGGGTGCAGCAACTAATCAGAGTACTGCTTATGATTTGGTTATCCGACTGAATGGTTCATTAACCCATCTATCCAATAATGCTGATAACGGTGTATATACAAACTACGACGGGCAGGACGATGGTACTCGTTGGGCTATCTACGAGAGCGGTAATTTTTCTCCAGAATACCCATTGTTTGAAATAAAGAAACATGTAGAGGGTTTAACATTTACAATTTCTTCTGCTACAGAGATTAATCCCTTGGTTATTGCCATTGCCAATGATGTAAAGAAGACTCTTGTTGCAAAAAAACTACCCAGTAGCGCAGATAGGTACGTACATGTAACTGCTTCAAACGAGGAACCCGAATTAGGCTATGGTCAGTGGGCTATCTATCCTGCAGTAGCAGGCAATAATATAGGTTTCAAGATTAAAAATATCGCTACAGAAACATATATCTATGCTAAACCTGGTGGTGCTAACGAAGATTATCCTGTAGTACTAAACGCTGAGGGCACAGTCTTTGATTTTACAAATTCAATGTTTGCCTATACCGATGGTGCTAATAAGCTTTACTTGTCCGTTCCTGCGAATGATCGTTATGATTTGCCATTGGGCGTAGGTACTGAGGCTGATGAGACACTAAAGACTATCACTTTCCCTGAATTTAGCAGCTACCAGGTTACTATTGGTACTACAGGCTATACCACAGTTTACTCTCCATTCACCGCTTTTACATATAGCGAAAACTTGGAAATCTATACAATCACTTCCGCACCTCAAGATGGTTGTGTAGAACTGAACTTAATTACATCTCCCCAAGCAGTTGACGTATCTAATTATATACTTGAAAATCAAGGTGTCATTATAAAGGGTAATTCTGGCACATACACGTTCTATATAACTGATGACCAAAGATATTTTGAAGCCAAAGCTTGGACAGATAACAAACTCAGTGGTTCTTTCACCAACACCTACGTTCAAGGCGACGCATACGTATTGTCTGCTCCTGATGGTGTAGAGAGTGTTGGTCTCTACAAGGCAAAACTCAACAAGAATGAAAACGGTGAGGCCGGCACTACCCACTTCAAGAACAACGCCGGTAAAGCTTATCTCCCTGCCTCTGCTGCACCAAGCGCCGCTCGCTTCCTCGTCTTCAGTTTCGGCGATGACATGGAGACAGGCATCACTGAAACGGAAAACGGAAAGGGGAAAACGGAAAACGCTGAGGTTTATGACCTCGCCGGTCGCCGTATTCAGGGTGCTCAGAAGGGTATCTTCATCGTGAACGGCAAAAAGGTTGTGCGTTAGTGAGAGCAGAAGCAAAGTTTACTTTGATTATGCCGAACGTAAACAACTTGAACGAAGTTAAAGTGATAAAGTAATAGTTTTATTTATAACGTTGTTTTAATTTATAGTTTGTAAAATTGGTGTCCCCTACGGACTCCAAGTCCCAAAACCTCCCCTCGCTCCCTGCCGTGAGGCACAGGGCAGGGGCAGGAAGGACAAAAAGAACAGAATTAAGAACAACACAAAACAAACGCTGACAATGAAAAAGACATATATCGCTCCCTCAGTAGAGGTAATAAAGGTAGGTGCCATCAGCATGCTGGCAGCAAGCATGGGAATTAACAATACCGAAGTTGATACTTCTACAGATGGTGTACAGCTTGGCCGTGAGGACAACACTCCCAGTTCCCCCAACCTGTGGGACCTGGGCTGGTAAGTCTACGTAATAGCATAACAGAGAACAGATTGTTCCTTCTGCATAATTCCCTGGTACCTTTGGTGGTGTCAGGGAATTGTTGTATATTTGCGAGGAGAAAAGTATAAATCTTCTGGCTATGAAGTATCCAATAGGAATACAGCACTTTGAGAAACTACGTACACAGGGGTTTGTCTACGTTGACAAGACTGCTTTGGTGCATAAAATTGTGCACGAAGGAAATTACTATTTCCTGAGTCGTCCCCGTCGTTTCGGTAAGAGCATGCTCATATCCACCTTGAAAGCATATTTCGAGGGTAAACGCGAACTGTTCCAAGGACTTGCCATGGAACAATTGGAACAAGAATGGCGTGTGCATCCTGTGCTTCGCTTGGATTTGAATACCGAGAAATACGATTCCCTTGATAGCGTTGACAAGAAACTGGACCGTGAGTTCAAAATTTGGGAGGACCTCTATGGCGCAGATCCCGCTGAGACCACCCTTCCCATGCGCTTTGAGGGAATAATCCGCCGTGCCTACGAAAAGACTGGCGAGCGTGTGGTGATCTTAGTGGACGAGTACGAGAAGCCACTGTTGCAGGCCATATCCAACAAGCCATTGCAGGATGAATACCGTGCTACTTTGAAGTCGGTCTATGGTGCACTGAAGAGCATGGACGAATGCATCAAGTTTGCCATGATTACTGGTGTGACTAAGTTTGGCAAGGTGAGTGTGTTCAGCGACCTGAATCATTTGCGTGATTTGTCCATGTTGGAGCAGTATAGTGAGATATGTGGTATATCCGAAGCGGAACTTCATAGATATTTCAGAGATGATATTGCCCGAATGGCAGAGCTGCACAATACATCATACGAAGAAATGGCCGAATTGCTTCGCCAAAACTACGATGGTTACCATTTTGCTCCCAACACCGGTGGTTTGTACAATCCGTATAGTTTGCTGAATGTTTTTGCCAACAAGAAATTCGGCAGCTACTGGTTCGAGACAGGAACCCCGACCTACCTGGTAGAACTGCTTCAGAAGAACGACTATCAACTGGATGATGTCAATGGTTGTATAGTGGGCGTAGAAAGCCTTTCCGGTATGGATGCTACCGACACCGAAGCCATACCTGTAATCTATCAAAGTGGATATCTGACTATCAAGGATTTTAATACCCGTTTCCAAAGCTACACATTGGGGTACCCCAACAAGGAGGTGGAAGAGGGATTTATCAAATTCCTCATTCCACATTATACCGCCAAGCGTGAAGTAAATGGAGCCTTTGAAATACAGAATTTCGTCAGAGAGGTGGAGAGTGGCGATATAGACGGTTTCTTCACCCGTCTGCGCTCGTTCTTCAGCGATACTACCTACGAGGTGATACGCCTGCAGGAGTTGCACTATAGCAATGTTCTGTATATCGTCTTCAAGCTTCTTGGTTTCTACACCCAGGTGGAGTACCATACCAACAACGGACGCATAGACCTTGTCCTGCAGACTCCTGACTACATCTATGTGATGGAGTTCAAACTGAATGGCACCGCCGAGGAGGCTCTGCAACAGATCAACGACAAGGGATATGCCCTGCCTTTCGCCAGCGACGCACGTACGCTATATAAGATTGGTGTAAACTTCAGTGCCGAAACCCGCAACCTTGACCGCTGGCTGGTGGAAGAGTGAGAGGTGTTAAGTCGTATTTTTGTGTTCGTTTTCAATCAAATTATATGATGAAGTTAGTGTACAGACTTTTGTTTTCCCTTTTGCTCCTGTCCTTTGCCACTCAGGAAATCCTGGCGTGGGGGCAGAAAGGTCACGACGTTACATGCGAGATAGCAGAGCGCCATCTCACCCGCAAGGCACGCAAGGCAGTAGCCCGCCTGCTCGAGGGCAAGAGCATGGTGTACTGGAGCAATTGGCTGGACAATGCCAGCCACACACCGGAGTATGCCTACACCAAGACGTGGCACTACAAGAACATAGATGCAGGTGTCTTGTTCGAGGATGCCGAACTGGAACCCAAGGGCGATGTCGTTACCGCCATAAACAAGCAGATGCAGACGCTGAAGGACAAGGCCTCTTCCACCGATAGCAAGCGTCTGGCTCTGAAGATGCTCATACATCTGGTGGGCGATGTGCACCAGCCCATGCACATGGGGCATAAGTCCGATCTGGGCGGAAACAGATGGATGGTGCAGTTCTTTGGCCGTGAGAAGAACCTGCATGGCATCTGGGACTCCGATGTTCTGGAAGGAGGACATAAATGGAGTTACGAGGAATGGGCCACGGAGATTGACGTGCTCAGCAAGAAGCAGAACAGGGAAATATGCTGCGGTACCGTGGAAGACTGGGCAAAGGAGACTTTTGCCATCGCTACAGAGGTGTACAGCCTCACTCCGCAAGGTTCCAAACTTTCTTACGACTATCAGGCACGCTGGACCCCCGTCATAGAGCAGCAGCTGTTGCGCGGTGGCCTGCGCCTGGCACACTTGCTGAACAGCGTGTTCTGAAAACGGAATCACCTAACAGTAGGGACGCAGCGTGCTGCGTCCGAAAACCTCCAGTATAGTTGCAAGGCGGACGCTGCACGCAGCGTCCCTAAATGTAGGGGGAACGTTTAGTGATGAACGCAGGACATAGAATCCTTTTCTCTATAGTTTATATCTTTTCTATAGCCTCTATAGTCCCTATAGTCCCTATAGTCTCTATAGTCCCTAAAAATAAAATTCAATGGAAAACAAGGAAGAACTGATGCTTGTGCGCATAACCGGAGCAGACCGCCCCGGGCTGACGGCAGATATTATGGACATACTGTCCGTACATGGTGTTCACATTCAGGATATTGGTCAGGCCGTGATACACTCCACCCTGAGTATGGGCATACTGATCAGAGTGGACGAGGACAAGAGTGGCAAGGTGATGAAGGAACTGCTCTTCAAGACCAGCGAACTGGGAGTGAACATCAAGTTTGCCCCCGTCAGCATGGAAGAATACGAGGCGTGGGTATCACGTCAGGGCAAGAACCGCTACATACTGACCATACTGGGGCGCAGCCTGGATGCCTCGCAGATAGGAGCGGTTACCCACCTGATTGTAGAGCAGGGACTGAACATTGATGCCGTCCGCCGCCTGTCGGGACGCCAGAGCATAGAGCGCCCTGCCGAGAAGACACGCGCCTGCATACAGTTCTCCCTGCGCGGAACTCCCAAGGACCGCGAGCAGATGCAGGCCAGCCTGCTGCGCCTGTCGGCAGAGATGGCCATAGACTGCTCTTTCCAGCGCGACAACATGTACCGCCGTATGCGCCGACTGATATGCTTCGATATGGATTCCACGCTGATCCAGGCCGAGGTTATAGACGAACTGGCACGCCGCCACGGGGTGTATGACCAGGTTGCCGCCATTACCGAGCAGGCCATGCGGGGCGAGATAGAGTTCCAGGAGTCGTTCCGCCGCCGTTGCCAGTTGCTTAAGGGACTGGACGTAAGCGTGATGCAGGACATAGCAGAGAACCTGCCTTTTACAGAGGGTGTGGACAGGCTGATGTACGTGCTGAAGAGCTACGGCTACAAGATAGCCATCCTGTCGGGCGGTTTCACCTTCTTTGGGGAGTACATACAGAAGAAGTACGGCATCGACTATGTCTATGCCAATGAACTGGAGGTGGACGAGACAGGGCATCTGACCGGAAACTACGTTGGCGAGGTGGTGGACGGCAAGCGCAAGGCCGAGCTCCTGCGCCTGATAGCACAGGTGGAAAAGGTGGACCTGGAGCAGACCATTGCCGTGGGCGATGGTGCCAACGACCTGCCCATGCTGGCCACGGCAGGTTTGGGCATAGCCTTCCATGCCAAGCCGCGTGTTGTTGCCAACGCACAGCAGTCCATAAATACCATAGGTCTGGACGGCGTGCTATACTTCCTTGGATTCAAGGACAGTTATCTGGACGCCAAGGCACAGTGACCGGGAGGAAGGGTGGAGAACGGAAAGTAAAACCTGTGTAAGGTCTTTAAGAAAAACCATACGGCTGGGGCGATCGCTCCAGCCGTATGGTGTGTTAAGGTAAAGGTCTGTTACCAGGCGAAGAGGGGGTATTCTGCCATCATGGCATTTACCTCGGCGCGGACGCTGGCGATGTTCTCCTCGTTCTCGGGGTCGTTGAGGACACGTTCTATAAGAGAAGCGATGACTGCCATCATATCTTCCTTGACACCACGGGTGGTGATGGCTGGGGTGCCCAAGCGGATGCCTGAAGTCTGGAAAGCAGAACGGCTGTCGAAGGGAACCATGTTCTTGTTGGCTGTGATGTCAGCGGCAACGAGGGCCTTTTCGGCAACCTTGCCGGTCAATTCGGGGTACTTGGTACGCAGGTCCACCAGCATGGAGTGGTTGTCGGTACCTCCGCTTACGATATAGAAACCACGCTTCTGCAGTTCATCTGCCAGCACGGCGGCATTCTTCTTTACCTGTGCGGCATATTCGCGGAACTTGGGATCCAGAGCCTCACCAAAAGCAACTGCCTTGGCAGCGATGACGTGCTCCAGAGGACCGCCTTGTGTACCGGGGAATACGGCGCTGTTCAGCAGGGCGGACATCATCTTTACCTCGCCCTTTGGAGTGGTCTTGCCCCAAGGGTTGGGGAAGTCCTTGCCCATGAGGATGATACCGCCACGGGGACCGCGCAGGGTCTTGTGTGTGGTGGAGGTGACGATGTGTGCATATTTTACGGGGTTGTCCAGCAGTCCGGCAGCAATGAGACCTGCAGGGTGTGCCATGTCTATCATGAGGATAGCACCCACCTTGTCGGCAATCTCGCGCATACGGCGGTAGTCCCATTCGCGGCTATAGGCAGAACCTCCGCCCACGATGAGCTTGGGCTTGTGTTCGAGAGCCAGGCGCTCCATTTCGTCGTAATCTACGCGTCCGGTTTCCTTGTTGAGGTTGTAGCCTACGGGCTTGTAGTTGATGCCGGAGGTGTTTACGGCAGAACCGTGAGAAAGGTGACCTCCGTGATCAAGGTTAAGACCCATGAAAGTGTCGCCCAGTTCCAGGCATGCAAGGAATACTGCTGCATTTGCTTGAGCACCGGAGTGGGGCTGCACGTTGGCGTATTCGGCATCAAAGAGTTTGCAGATGCGTTCTATAGCCAGTTCCTCCACCTTGTCCACAATCTGGCAGCCGCCATAGTAGCGCTTGCCAGGATAACCCTCGGCATATTTGTTGGTAAGAACACTGCCCATGGCTTGCATTACCTGGTCAGAAACGAAATTCTCGCTTGCGATGAGTTCTATGCCACGCATCTGGCGTGCACGTTCTTCGCTGATTAAGT
The DNA here is from genome assembly GCA_017628845.1 of Bacteroidaceae bacterium. Lineage (GTDB taxonomy): Bacteria > Bacteroidota > Bacteroidia > Bacteroidales > Bacteroidaceae > Physcousia. Next base: position 33,503 of record JAGBYI010000058.1, on the reverse strand, counting down.
CAAAGACTGTCTTGTCCATATTGTAGTGTTTTTTGTTTGTTGATTTCGGAATGTCCGGAACGACGCAGGATGTCGCCCCCTTGTCGTATAACAGGTCGCAAAATTATAAAAAAACTTCATACATGATGTTATGGATAGGCGTTATTTTCTCCTTTTTATATCATTTATGTCAAAATACCTGTGGTATGCCCTGTGTTTTAATATATAAAGTTGTATCTTTGGCATGAAAAAGAGAAAGGCACGTTACCATGAAGAATAGAAGTCTTGTGACCCTTGCCGGTCACTCTCGAGAGAAGATCGAGTACCTGATCCGCATGGCTCAGGAGTTTGAGAACTATCCCAACCGCAGACTGCTGGCCGGCAGGGTGGTGGCAACACTGTTTTTTGAACCGTCCACCCGCACCCGTCTGAGTTTTGAAACTGCTGCCAACCGACTGGGGGCACGTGTGATAGGTTTTGCCGACCCGAAGGTAACAAGCGGCACCAAGGGCGAGACGCTGAAGGATACCATGATGATGGTGTCCAGTTATGCCGACGTGATAGTGATGCGTCACTATCTTGAGGGGGCTGCTTTGTATGCCAGCGAGGTGGCACCTGTGCCTATCGTGAATGCCGGCGACGGAGCTAACCAGCATCCATCGCAGACCATGCTGGACCTGTATACCATATATCAGACGCAGGGAACGCTTGATAACTTGAACATTTACATGGTGGGCGACCTGAAATACGGTCGTACCGTGCATTCGCTGCTGATGGCCATGCGCCATTTCAACCCTACGTTCCATTTCATCGCTCCTGACGAATTGGCCATGCCTGCTGTGTACAAGAGGTATTGCGATGAGTACGGTATACGATATGTGGAGCATCAGGACTTTGACGCCGACACGATAAGCGATGCCGACATCCTGTACATGACCCGTGTGCAGAAGGAACGCTTTGCCGATCTGGACGAGTATGAGCGTGTGAAGGACCGTTATCTGCTGAAGAAAGACATGTTGTGCAAAGTGCGTGAGAACATGAAGATATTGCACCCGCTGCCACGTGTCAACGAGATAGAATACTCAATAGACGATACTCCCTATGCATACTATTTCCAACAGGCCCAGAACGGACTTTATGCCCGACAGGCTCTGATATGTGATGTGCTGGGCTTCACCCTGGAGGACGTTGTCAACGACAAGACCATTCTGTAGTGCTTGCCGTTGGAAATAAGAGACATTAACCTGAAAGAACACAACGAAATACAATTCCATGAACAAGAAGGAGATGATGGTGGCCGCCATAGAGAACGGTACCGTGTTGGATCATATACCCAGTGACAGGCTTTTCGACGTGGTAAGCATGCTGCATCTGGAGAAGATGAGCAATGCCATAACAATAGGTTTTAACCTGAAGAGTGCGGTAATGGGGACCAAGAGCATAATAAAGATAGCCGACAAGTATTTTACCGATGAGGAACTGAACCAGTTGTCGGCTGTGGCTCCCAACATAACGATGTGCGTGATAAAGGACTATGTTATCATTGAGAAGCGCACGGTGGAGATGCCCGAAGAACTTGTGGGTATAGTGCAGTGTCCTAATCCCAAGTGTATTACCAACAACGAACCTATGAAAACGCGCTTCCGTTCCGTTGCACAGGGCAAGGACATTATCCGTTGCTGCTATTGCAATAGGGATGTGGAACTGAGTGACGTGCGTATAGTGGAATAGCATTGCTAAAAAGACATTTTTGATATGAGAAAGGCTGTATTCATCTGTCTGTGGCTGTTGCTGGTGGGCGGGGTCTGTGGCGTTGGCTGGGTGTTCTGGGCCATCAATGAGGGACGATATATGCTCGTAGAAAACGGAATCGTTACATTCAAAAAAACATTCCGCCTGCCCGACATGGAACAATTGTCCAATCCGGTTAATAAGTTTGCCAGTCAGATACTGACATCCGATGGTAAGTTGATGGGTACGTACAGTTATGGTTCCACAAACCGCATATTTACGGAATACGACTCCATAGCGCCGGCAATGATACAGGCATTGATAGCCACTGAGGACGAACGCTTCCATGACCATGCTGGCATAGATTTCAGAGCCTTGTTCCGTGCTGTGGTGAAAAGGGGCTTGTTGGGTCAGAAAAGTGCCGGAGGAGGTTCTACTATTACACAGCAGCTGGCGAAACAGCTCTATAGCGAGCGTGCATCCAGTACAATGGAACGTCTGTTCCAGAAACCCATAGAGTGGATGATAGCCCTTAAGCTGGAGAGGTACTACACGAAGGAAGAGATAATTACCATGTATCTCAACTACTTCGACTTCCTGCATAATGCCGTAGGTATAAAGACGGCAACGCGTACATATTTCAGCAAGGAACCTAATGAACTTGATATAGAGGAGTGTGCCGTTCTCGTGGGCATGTGCAAGAACCCGTCTTACTACAATCCGGTGCGTGTCCCAGAGAGGGCAAGGGAACGTCGTAATGTGGTCCTTGGACAAATGGTGCGCTCAGGGTATTTGACGGAAAACGAGGCTGATAGCCTGATGCAGTTGCCGCTTAAGTTGAACTTCCGTAGGGTGGACCATAGAAGCGGTTCGGGCATGTATGTGAGGGAGCGTCTTCGCAGGGTTCTGATGGCAAAACGCCCCAAACGCGAGAATTACGAGTCGTGGCAGGCGCAGCGTTATTACGAAGATTCTCTGGCATGGGAAGAAGACCCTTTGTATGGCTGGTGCAACAAGAATACCAACAAGGAGGGGCGACCTTATAATATATATACCGATGGGCTGAAGATATACAGTACTATAGACAGTCGTATGCAGAGGTATGCCGAAACCAGTATCAGGGAGCACGTCGTGAATTATCTGCAGCCGGCTTTTGAAAAGGAACAGGTTAGAAATCCGCGCAAACCATATAATCGAAGTCTGCCGGCACAAAGAGTGGCCGATGATCTTCAGAGGGCCAGGCGACAAAGCGAGCGTTATGTTACAATGAAAGCTGCCGGATATTCTGCCAAGGAGATTGAGGAGTCGTTCAATGTTCCTGTGGCAATGAGCGTATATTCTCCCAATGGCAACATAGACACTCTGATGACTCCATTGGATTCCCTGAAGTATTATAAGGGCTTTCTGCACTCGGGCTTTGTATGCATGGACACGGAAATGGGCGACGTGAAAGCGTATGTAGGCGATATTGACTATTCGCATTTCAGATATGACATGGCGGGGCAGGCGCGTCGACAGGTCGGTTCTACGATAAAACCATTCCTTTATGCTCTGGCAATGGAGAGCGGATATAGTCCCTATGATCTTGCCCCAAACGAGCAGGTTACCTATCAGGTGGGAGACCAGGAGTGGACACCACGTAATGCCAGCCAAAGCAGGTATGGTGAAATGGTTACGCTGAAATGGGGATTGGCACAATCCAATAACTGGATTTCAGCATGGTTGATGAACCAGCTGAGTCCCGAATTACTTGTAGGTCTGATACATGAGTTCGGAGTGCAGAACATGAGTATAGAACCGGCCATGTCTCTATGTCTGGGAGCTTGTGAAATCAGTGTTTTGGAAATGGTTGCCGCATATACAGGTTTTGCCAAGGAGGGCATGCGCCGCGCACCTCGTTTCGTTACGCGGATAGAGGACTCGGAGGGCAATGTGCTTGCCACGTTCGTGCCACAGATTCATCACGTAATCAGTAGGGATGCTGCATGGAAGATGGTTGAATTGATGCGTGGGGTAATGGACGGAGGTACTGGTTCGCGCATGCGTTTCCGTTATAATATAAAGGCTCCCATGGGAGGAAAGACTGGAACTACCAACGATAATTCCGATGGTTGGTTTGTGGGATACACACCAAGCCTTGCTTTTGGAGCATGGGTTGGTGGTGAAGAAAGAGATGTGCATTTCTCCTCTATGGCGTATGGCCAGGGAGCAGCGTCGGCATTGCCGGTGGTGGCCAAATTCCTGCAGAGAGTGTATGCGGATTCCACGCTGGTTTATCTGCCGGACGAGAATTTTGAGATTCCGCAAGAGATTCTGGATGCTTGGGCTGCAGAGCGAGCAAATTCCGGAGAGACAGGTGAGATGCTGGTGGATGAGGCTGCCATGAACCCGTAGAAAGCAATAATAGGAAATAGATACAAAAGGACTGTTGCCGAGGATGTCGGCCAACAGTCCTTTTTGTCATTAAATTTGGGTAGGTGATGAAAAAATGTTGTCTCCGTTTGTATAAATAAATATATTTTCTTATCTTTGTTCGCGAATAGATATTATTTAGTCAACTTGCAATTGAAAAACTTTCCTATACGGGCGATATGTTGTGCAACCATACTGTTGTTTTCGGTTGTAGATTCTTTTTATGCCCAAAAAATTAATATAGGATCGTATGAGTTCTCTGACGGCGCAATATATCAGGGAGAGTTGGCTAAGGGAAAACCGAACGGACGTGGAATAACTCATTTCAAGAACGGTGACCGCTATGAAGGTCAGTATCTGAAAGGCAAACGTCATGGGAAAGGTACGTACATATTCTCCGACGGAGAGAAGTACGAGGGCGATTGGTTCCAGGACCAACAGCACGGATTCGGTGTGTATTACTTCATTAACAATAACCGTTACGAAGGCCTGTGGTTCCGTGATTATCAGCATGGGAAAGGAATCATGTACTATTACAACGGAGATGTCTATGACGGGAACTGGGTAAATGACCTTAGGGAAGGCGAAGGAACCTATACCTTCAGTGGCGGTGCTTCGTATGTTGGAGAATGGAAGAAGGATCGCAAGGACGGAAAAGGTGTGTACGACTGGGCTGACGGCAACCGCTATGAGGGCGGATGGAAGGAAAATAAAAAATCGGGTCACGGCACGTTCATATATGCTACAGGAGACAAGTATACAGGAGGGTGGTTGAACGACGAACAGCATGGACATGGCATTTATCAGTTCGGCGACGGTAATGTGTACGAGGGAATGTATGTTAAGGGACAACGCACAGGAGAGGGTATCTATACGTACCAGAACGGAGACCGATATGTGGGCAATTTCATGGATGGTGACCAGAACGGTCATGGGACATTCACGTGGAAGGGCGGTGCTACATACGTGGGACAATGGAAACAGAATTGCCAGCATGGAAAGGGCAAATACACATCTGCCAACGGAGATGTATATGAAGGAGACTGGGTGGAAGGACAAATGGAGGGAGAGGGTGTCCTACGCCAGGTGGACGGAACAAAATATAAAGGGCATTTCAAGGCTGGTCTGAAACATGGACATGGGATTCAGGAAGACCGTCATGGAAACAGATATGAAGGCATTTTCCACGAAGGCGAGATAAAGGACCGCTAACCGATTGACTAATAAATAAGACAATTAAATTTAATATCATAGAATATGGCAACCAAGAAGACCGATGCCACTAAGGCGTCTAAGACCAAGAAAACAACAACCGCCACCAAGAAGACTACGCCCAAGAAGACTTGTGCCAAGAAGGCATGCACCAAGAAGGTGACAGAGCCGGCAGAAGAGAAGGCACCTGCTGTTCTTAAACTGATTAAGAACGACAAGTATCTGGCAGAATATGCCGATGCAATAAACGGTCGTCATCAGTCTGCACTCAACAAGATAGCGGAACTGACCAACAATGGCGAGACAACACTATCGGAATTTGCCACGGGCTATCTTTATTTTGGCTTGCATAAGGAAGGCAAGAACTGGGTGATACGCGAATGGGCTCCGAATGCTACGGCAATTTACCTTATCGGTGATTTCAATGGTTGGAAAGAAGACGGACATTACGCCTTCAAAAAGAAGGAGGGAAGCGGTAACTGGGAATTGACATTGCCGGAAAAGGCGTTGAAGCACGGTGACCTGTATAAAATGAGCGTACACTGGGAAGGTGGCCAGGGTGAGCGCATTCCTGCCTGGGTGCGTCGTGTGGTACAGGACGAACAGACAAAGATATTCTCTGCTCAGGTGTGGGAACCAGAGCATAAGTATGACTGGAAGAACGTAAAGTTCAAACCCAATACAAGTCCTCTGCTCATCTACGAGTGTCATATCGGTATGGGCCAGGATGCAGAGAAAGTAGGCACTTATGAGGAGTTCCGCGTTAACGTGCTCCCACGTGTGCACAAAGCCGGTTACAACTGCATACAGATAATGGCTATACAGGAACATCCCTATTACGGCAGTTTCGGTTATCATGTGAGCAGTTTCTTTGCTGCCAGCAGTCGCTTTGGTACTCCCGAGGAATTGAAGGCCCTTATTGATGAGGCGCATGGCTTAGGCATAGCCGTTATCATGGACATTGTGCACAGTCATGCCGTGAAGAACGAAGTGGAGGGTCTTGGTAATCTGGCCGGTGATCCTTGCCAGTACTTCTATCAAGGCGATCGCCGTGAGCATCCGGCATGGGACAGCCTATGCTTCGACTATGGAAAGAATGAAGTACTGCACTTCTTGCTCAGCAACTGCAAGTACTGGATGGATGAGTTCCATTTCGATGGTTTCCGTTTTGATGGTGTTACATCAATGTTGTACTACAGCCATGGATTGGGTCAGGCATTCGGCGGTTATGGAGATTACTACAACGGCAGTCAGGATGACAATGCCATCGTTTACCTCACTCTGGCAAACTGTTTGATTCACCAGGTGAACAAGAAAGCTATCACTATTGCCGAGGAAGTGAGCGGTATGCCAGGTTTGGCAGCCTCCTTCGAGGCTGGCGGTTACGGTTTCAACTACCGTATGGCCATGAACATCCCTGATTACTGGATAAAGATAATAAAGGAACTCCGTGATGAGGACTGGAAACCCAGCAGCCTGTTGTGGGAAACTACAAACCGTCGTGCTGACGAGAAGACTATCAGCTACTGCGAAAGTCATGACCAGGCCCTCGTGGGTGATAAAACCATAATTTTCCGTCTGGTGGATGCAGACATGTACTGGCACTTCAAGAAGGGCGACGAGAATTTCACCGTGGAGCGCGGTATTGCTCTGCACAAGATGATACGTCTGCTGACATGCAGCACCATCAATGGCGGTTATCTGAACTTCATGGGTAACGAGTTCGGTCACCCCGAATGGATTGACTTCCCACGCGAGGGCAACGGATGGAGCCATAAGTATGCTCGTCGCCAATGGAACCTTGTGGACAACAAGGAACTTTGTTTCCATTATCTGGGCGACTTTGACCGTTCTATGCTCAAGATAATAAAGAGCGAGAAGGATATCCAGAAGACCAACGTGACGGAGATATGGCACAACGATGGCGATCAGGTGTTTGCTTTCCAGCGCGGTGAACTGCTATTCTTCTTCAACTTCAGTCCTTTCCGCAGTTATACTGACTATGGTTTCATGGTAAAGGCCGGTACATACCAGTATCTGCTCAATACGGACGATGTTAAGTTCGGTGGCAAGGGTTTCAATGACGATACGCTGAAGCATCTGACCATTTACGACCGTGAACTTGCCAAGGACGGCAAGGGTTGGCTGAAACTCTATTTGCCTGCACGTAGTGCGTGCGTTTTGAAAATGGTCAAGGACTAATAGATTAATTAACGACAAAACAGTATCCGCATGGAACTATCCGCAGGACAGTAGGGTAGAGCCATGTGGATATTGTACGAAGATAAAGGAGTGACATAAGTCAGTAACGCGATGAAGTATCATTATAAAAGCACACAGAAGATGGCAGGCTTTCTTTCCATTGCCTGTGCTCTGCTGTTTGTGCTATATGCTATCCTCTTTTACCTTAATCACCAGTCAGGGATATTGGCGCTGAGCTATTATGTGGAATCCGAAGTCGCTTCGTCTGCTCCGGACATAACTGCAATATGGATAAGTGCATCACTCGGCACATTGCTGTGCATCATACCGGCGATGATATTGCTTCACTGGTTGCACTTCCCCTTGCGTTTTAAGGCACTTGCCTTCCTGCCCTCATACATTGTATTAGGTATGATAACTGGCATCTCTCCCGAATCGGTAACGTCGGTAGAGAATGACATTCCGCTTCTTCCATCTGTACTGCTCCTTTTGTTATCTGCCATATTGATATTCCTTACACAGGTCTATCACGAAGACCGGGGCGAGCATGCTCCGTTGCAGAACTATTTGGGCGCAAATGTGTTGATTTCATGCGTCGGCATGATGCTATGCATTGCTCTTACAAATACAGACCGTCAGTTGCATGTGCAATTGAAGATGGCTGATGCAATACACAGGAATAGTTGCTTGGTAATGGAGAAGCACCCTCGTGGAGAAACTGCAAGTAACAACACCATTACTTCCATGCAGGTACTACACCTCAGTAGGCAAGGTGTTCTTGCCGATAAACTGTTCTCACTGCCCAATCTCAGGGGTAGTGAAAGCATGTTGCCAGACACCTTGCCAGCTTCCATGCTGTACAATATTCCTGCGTTGGTCTATAGGCATCTTCATGCAGTTCCGGCAGGTAAGTGTAGAAATGCGCTTTGCTTTTTGGGTGAGGCGCAGAAAAGACGAGCCGTAAGGTTGGATAATCCATCTGCCACTCGTGCAGATAGTTTGCGTGCATTGCCCTTGACCGACTATTACCTCTGCGCATTGTTGCTGGACAGGAAATTAAAATGCTTTTCAGAGGAGTTGCCAAGACATTACGTGTTAGATGACGCTTTGCCAAGCCATTATCGTGAGGCATTGGTCCTGTACTATTCTTCCGACAGTACGGCACAACGCTATTTTCATGACAGTGTTATGGACAGCCTGTTACTCTCTTATCAAGACTTGTTGCAGAGAGAGTCGGCCGTCTGGTCACATCAGCGGAAGGCCTCATTTAAGGCATATCCGCATTCGTATTGGAATTATTACTTCTTCGGAAACAAAAATAGACGAGAATAAATACTTTATTAACAGTTCAAACGTTTATGCCACAGATATCAGTTCGGGGTCAGGAAATGCCCGAATCACCCATCAGAAAGCTTGCACCCTTGGCCGATGATGCCAAGAAACGCGGTGTGCATGTGTATCATCTGAACATCGGTCAGCCGGATCTGCCAACTCCCAAGTCTGCCCTTGATGCCATACGTAACATAGACAGAAAGATACTGGAGTATAGTCCGTCGCAGGGTTATCTGAGTTATCGCCAGAAACTTGTGAACTATTATGCTTCGTATAACATAAACCTTACTGCTGATGATATTATTATCACAAGCGGTGGTTCCGAGGCAGTGCTGTTCTCTTTTCTTGCATGCCTGAATCCCGGTGACGAGATTATTGTTCCTGAACCTGCCTATGCCAACTATATGGCATTCGCCATCTCTGCCGGTGCTAAGATACGTACTATATCCACCACGATAGAAGAAGGTTTCTCCCTGCCCAAGGTGGAGAAGTTTGAGGAACTTATCAACGAGCGTACCCGTGCTATACTTATTTGTAATCCCAACAACCCGACGGGATACCTATACACGCGCAGGGAGATGAACCAGATTCGTGATCTCGTCAAGAAGTACGACCTGTACCTGTTTTCCGACGAAGTCTACCGCGAGTTCATCTATACTGGTTCCCCATACATTTCGGCCTGTCACCTCGAGGGCATAGAGAACAATGTTGTTCTCATAGACTCCGTGTCCAAGCGTTATTCTGAATGTGGTATCCGTATAGGTGCGCTTATTACCAAGAACCCCGAGGTGAGGCAAGCAGTAATGAAGTTCTGTCAGGCTCGTCTAAGTCCTCCGCTCATAGGACAGATTGCTGCCGAGGCTTCTTTGGACGAACCTGCCGAATACAGCCGTGAGGTATATGACGAATATGTGGAAAGACGCAAGTGCCTGATAGATGGTCTTAACCGTATCCCCGGGGTGTATAGCCCCATTCCAATGGGTGCCTTCTATACTGTGGCTAAGTTGCCTGTGGACGATGCCGACAAGTTCTGTGCCTGGTGTCTGAGCGAATTTCAGTGGGAAGGTGAAACGGTGATGATGGCACCGGCATCAGGTTTCTATACCACGCCTGGAGCAGGACACAACCAGGTGCGCCTTGCATACGTGTTGAAGAAGGACGACCTCGTACGTGCACTTTTTGTGCTGCGCAAGGCTTTAGAGGCCTATCCCGGACGCACGGAGTAGCATGTGTTGTATGGTATGGCATTTCGAGGGATGTTATTCGTAGCTAAAAGAATATACCATGACGGTGGTAGGGGACGTGCCTCTGCCTCTGCCATCAGTATAGCTACGGCAGGCGTTGCCGTGGGAATTCTGGTAATGATTGTCAGCATTTGCGTGACTATTGGTTTCCAGCGTGAGATAAGGGACAGGGTGGTTTCCCTTGTTGGCAATGTCCAGGTAATAAATTCTCAAAGTCTTTACCGCAACCACTCCTTGCCCATACAGATTACGGACTCGCTCATGGATGGGCTTGCAGCAGTGCCACATGTAGTACATGTCCAGCGTTTTGCTCTATGTCTGGGAATGCTGAAGACGAACGAAGCGTTTCGGGGCATTCTTCTGCGAGGGGTTGACGCCAGTTTCGATTCGCGCTTTCTTGCCGATAACCTTGTTTCGGGCGCAGTGCCATCTTTTGGCAACGATGATGCTCCTTCCGACAGCATTCTGCTCTCTGCTGAGATGGCATCTCTCCTGCAGGTAAGTACTGGAGAGAAACTGTATGCTTATTTCTTTGACAAGTCATTGCGGACACGTCGTTTCGTAGTCTCCGGTATATATAAAACGAATATGGCAGACTTCGACAGCAACATGTGCTATGCAGATGCACGCCTGGTTCAGCGCCTGGCAGGATGGGCCCCGGACCAATACAGCGGTGCCGAACTGATGCTGGACGATTTTGACTCAATGGATGAGGTTTCTTGGCAGGTTTCATCAATGTTGTTCATGCGCGAGGACGCCTATGGCCAATTCTTCGCCTCACCGCGTGTTGACGAACTGTTTCCGCAGATTTTCTCCTGGCTTGCATTGTTGGATACCAATGTTGCCGCCATACTTATCCTCATGATTTGTGTTGCAGGTGTAACCATGGTGAGCGGATTGCTTGTCATCATCCTTGAGCGTACCCGTTTTATTGGTTTGATGAAGGCAATGGGAAGCACAAACGGACAGTTGCGCCAGACATTCTTGTATCTTTCCGCCATGATATTGGTGCGCGGAATGCTGTTTGGCAATGCCATAGCCTTTGCCTTTCTCGTGTTGCAGAAAATGACGGGCTTCGTGTCGCTGGATCCCGCCAACTACTACCTCGACCGCGTACCCGTGTATTTTCCATGGACGGGTATAATTCTGGTCAACATCCTTACAATAGTGGTATGCGTCATGGTCCTTGTGGCTCCCACATACGTTGTCAGCCGTATTCATCCTGCCAAGAGTATACGTTTCGAGTAATCTGTCGGGGATTGGGGAGGGATGCAACCCTATCCTCCTTGTATATATATAATAAGGTATATAATATTCATAAAGAATGAAGTACTACGAAGTCACATTCCGCATATCTCCCTATAGCGAGATTGCATCAGACATACTTAGTGCACTTCTTGCCGATGTGGGTTTTGAAACCTTCCAACCCCTTTCCGACGGTGTGCAGGCATGGGTGCAGCAACTTCTATTTAGTGCGGAGGGCATTGACAGGTCCATAGGAGAGTTTCCCCTGCCCGACACGACCATAACATACACCGTTGCCGAGGCACCGGACGAGAACTGGAACAGGCAGTGGGAGGAGGAGGGATTCCGTCCCATACTCATTCCCGATGCCATCACCGGTGAAACGCTTATAGTTGTACATGATACATCGCATAGTGATATTCCACATGCCAGATATGACATAAGAATAAACCCATGCCAAGCATTCGGTACTGGTTCTCACGAGACCACACGCATGATAATGCACCAGCTTTTGGACATGCCCATCCAAGGTCGCCATGTCATTGATGCAGGAACAGGAACGGGCATTCTGTCCATTCTCTGCTGTATGCTTGGTGCAAATCGGGTATTGGCATACGATATAGACGAATGGAGCGTGCGCAATGCCCAGGCCAACCTTGACCTCAACGGTGTTTCTGGTCATGTGCAGGTACTGCTTGGGGACAGCGCTGTTCTCTCTTCGTCTGCGGTAACACCCTCTGCCAGTGCCACATTGCTGATAGCCAACATAAACCGCAATATTCTTCTTGCCGACATGCCAGCCTTTGCTTCAGCTCTTGCTGATGGGGGCGAACTGCTTCTCAGCGGCTTCTATATTCAGGATGTACCATTGCTGGTTGACGAGGCTTCAAGGTATGGTTTCAGCACCGTATTGCAGAGGGAAGACAATGATTGGGCCTTACTTTTGCTAAAAAAGGGAAAATCCTCTTAATATTAGGGGTATGCCTATTGGTGGTAATGCGTAATTTTGTATCTTTGGACTTGAAAACACCGATGTATTAATTTCTTGGTTCTATGAAACATCTGACTATACTTTTGACGACAATTCTTCTTGGACTGTCTTCCGTGACCATGGCCCAGGAGGATGACATGTACTTTACATCCAAAAAGGACAAGAAGGAAAAGCAGACGAAGTCCCAGACACCGGCAACCACGGTAGAAGTGATATACGAGGACTATGCTCCTGCGACACCAGTTACTCCTCGCGTTACTGCTACAGTTCCTGCCTCTACCGTCCGCGATGTGGACGAGTATAACAGACGTGGCAGATACATGCCCTCTACCGACACCCTTTCTGCAGATACCATGCCTGCCTACACCCAACCTCTCAGTGAGTCCGTTACGCAACCTGTCAAGTACGAACTTTCTGCTCAGAGTCTCTACGACCTGGGATATAGCGAGGGCTACAACGAGGGATTCTCGGATGGCAATGACATGGACTTCTACTATGGTCTGCGTCTTGCCCGTTTCCATGGTTGCCATTTCTATGACCCTTGGTACTGGAACCGTGTGTCATACATCTACGATCCCTGGCATTGGGACCCCTGGTATTGGGATCCCTGGTATCGTCCCTACTATTATGGTGGATGGTATTCCGTGGGGTGGGGTGTAGGTCACTATTGGGGACATAGCTATTGGCATCCCCATTGGTCAGGATATTATCCTCACGGTCATCATCACCATCATCCGTCACATGGGCATGGAGGCGGACACCATGGACATGGTCCTCGTGTGTCCACGTCACGCAACCATGACTATGGAAGTTCACGCATTGTGGATCGCAGTAATCGTGCAGGGCATCGTGGGCATTCCGATCGGAATGTACACTCCAACCGTTCCGATGACCGCAAATCGCCTAATGCCGACCGTTCATCCAGCAGGACAAATCGTGTTACCGACCGCTCCTCCAATAGGAGTACGGAAAACAAGTCATATCGTGGCACCGACCGCACCAATGAACGTTCTAACCGTAGTGTAGATCGTAGCACGAACCGTTCTGCCAGCCATTCAACTAACCGTTCTACCAATCGTGCCACCAACTACTCTACCAGTCGTTCCACCAATCGTTCTTCATCCGTAGGAAGTCGTCCTTCGGGTTCAAGAAACGGCGGTTCTGGGTCGCATGGGGGTGGAGCAAACCGTAGTGGTGGTTCCTTCCGTGGTGGTGGTCGTGGCAGATAAACTAATAGATAAATTCAAACGTTATATATGAAGAAGTTAATATTTATCCTTCTGTCGGCCTGCAGCTTGCAGACAATGGCGCAGAGCCCTTATCTCAACAATACGGTAGCTAATACTTCAGACCTGTTCGGAACATCGCGCTACGTTGCCATGGGTGGAGCAATGGGTGCATTGGGTGCGGATATTTCTGTCATTAGCACCAACCCTGCCGGATTGGGTATGTTTTCCAAGAACGAGATTTCGCTGACCGCAGGAGTCTCTTGGTTGGGAAACAACAGTGCCAGCGAGTATACCGACGGCACGTTCGGTCACTTCAGTCAGGTTGGAGCCGTTGCCTCTTTCAAGGGAAGTGGAAAGTTGCGCAACATAAACATCGGTTTCAATTACCAGAAGAAGGTGGACTACAACAACAGTTTCTTCGGGGAGACCTATACGTCTGCATCATGGGCAGACCAGTTGAACATGATGGCACAGAGGGTGTATGACAATCCTCACGCCTACTATAGTAACCCCGATACATATAACCATACGCTCTATGCCTTGGGAGACCTGTACGGACTCTTCCCTGACAATATCGTAAAGTACGCTGATGACCCCAACAGCACGCTCGGCGTTACAAGTGGAGCATTGAATGCCTATGAATTCAATCTAAGCATGAATCTCGACAACAGGTTCTTTCTGGGCCTTACCGTGGGTTTGGATAATGTAGACTTCCGCTATAGCACTGATTATTGGGAACAGCGCACAGACGAGCACGGATGGATACAGGACTTCGGTTACACCAACGAGCAGATAATCACGGGCAATGGTTTCAACATAAAGTTTGGTGCCATATTCCGCCCATTCGAGTCAAGTTCCTTCCGTATTGGCTTCACCGTGGAAACTCCTACATGGTATGAGCTAAAGTATATTGATGACCAAAGTCTTGCCACAAAGTATGTGTGGAACGAGAGGGAGAAGGTCCTGGAATATGACCATACCCCCAACCACTATCATACATATTATGTCTATGACCTTTCCGACTCCTATATCAACTATCTTGAATATAAACTGACTACCCCTTGGAAAGTACGCGCCCAGATGGGCAGCACCATCTCCACCAAATTTGCATGGGGAGCGGAGTATGAATTTGCCAACTATCCTGGAACCTCTATGAAGTATCCAAGTGCCTATGGAGGGACAAAGACAGATGAGGCTTTCAATACCGAAACTGAGAATAACCTCGTACCGCAACATAGTTTGCGTGCCGGTGTAGAGTTCAAGCCTATCAGTTCCCTGGCATTGCGTGCAGGTTATAACTACATAACTTCCACCACTACGCCCACATCGTCATGGGATCCCTATTTCACCAGTTCTGCTATGGCATATCCCACAGGTCTTGACTATATGAATCTTTCCGACACACACATCATTACCTGTGGTGCAGGCTATCGCAACAAATGGTTCTTTGCCGACCTGGTCTATAAGTACCGTCATCAGGTGGGCGACTACTATGCCTTCAATCCTCTCTATAGCGAAGTCCTCATGGCTCCAATTCCAGTAGACCTCAGCAAGCATAGCATTACCGCCACCGTGGGTGTCCGCTTCTGAAGAAACACTCTCCGTCAGCTGTAGGCATAATCTTCCATGGTGTGGTGGAGTGTTTTTACACAATAGAAGAGTAAGGTTGTTCTTTTATTGCCATTTCCGTCTTCCATAATCCAAATAATAGTGGGGACTTTTACGGACACAAACACCCTTGTTGTTTTTCATCTATGGGTGATGGAAAATTTGGTCCTCCCGAACCCTGACCTTGGTCCTCCCGAGGACCGAGGCGAAAGAACCGGGAACTCTCGGGTCGGTCCTCGGGAGGACCAAAATTGGGGGGGCGTCGGCAGACCTGATGTTCTTAATGGGTTAGTCAATCTTCTTCAGTGAGAAAATCCACAAGTCGCAGGATTGCTCTCTGGCATACGGGGCAGAAGTCGGGAGCCTGGTTGGTGTGCATACGGCAATCCTGTGCAGGGCGGTACACACCTTTGGATTGGTAGCCTCCACCTTCGTAGACACCTACTTTGGTGTATCTGTCCTTTCCATCAGCTACCGTAGGTATTTCGGTGCCCTGGGGGAGCATGTCCTTCCATTTGCTCCCGAAGTCGGTAAGCGTGGTCAGATTCTGTTCCCATGGCTCTATGCCGGCTGGGTACATGGTCACGTACTGGTCGTCGTAGAAGTATTCGTCCGCCAATCCGGCAAAGGAATGCCCGAACTCATGCACTATTACTGATTTGTAGGCGGGACCTCGTGATGCGCTGAGCATGTAGTTGTTGTATATTCCCCCGCCGCCGTATTCGTTTGTATTGGCGAGTATAATGATACTTTCGCATGGTATGCCGTCCAGGATGTCATAAAGTTTCTTGATGTTGGGGGTGGTAAGGTAGCGGTTGCTGTAGAATGTGTCGAAGTGGCTTCCTGTTGCTGTCTCCTTCCATATCTTGTTTCTGGGTACACTCACGCCAGAATGCTCGGATGGAACATCCACGGCAATGAAGTTGAACCTGTCCTTAAGCTGGTTGAATGGCCTGTGGCGGAATATGGATTCTATGCTTTCCTGGCAATCCTTGCCGAACTGCTCCATCTCTTCTGCCGTGTAGCCCTCGGGAATGAAGACGATGTCTATCTTCTTCTTGCTGTCCCCAGCCTTGTGCAGGTAGCGGTATGGTGTTGTTTTCTTCTCGTTGTGTGTGCTTATCAATATGTCTGATGGGTCAATGGTATGCTTCAAGCAAGACTTTGAGCCGTTATGCATATTTTTCAGTTCCACAGATACTTGCACCTTTTCTTTTGGCATTGGGATGAGGAGTGTGCTTTCAAAACTTCTGCCCACTTTCGTCGCCTCCTCCGTACTCTGCCATTCCTGGAAGAGGGTTGAGAAGCTATGAGTGTACAGAGTATCCGCACCCGTAATGTCTGTGACGGTGATGTTGCCGTTGCCTCGCAGGGGCAGGATGTCCATGTTGGTGCGTCTTCCGTACCATCCGCTGAAGGTCTTCATTCTATCCAGATATATGTTTTGGCTGTAGTTATTTCCGGCAAAGATGTAGTCAATCCTAAGAGTGGCTTCATTGAAATGTTTGCCGAACGTTTGCGCAAGGATAGAAATGCTGGTACATGTTGCCATGAATAGCATGAGGATCAATCTTGGAAGAATAGAAGTGTGTGTCATGTTTTTTGCGCGACTATTTGTGTTGGGTATGTATATTATAATGTTATAGCCAAGATGTTCTCCAGTGCGGATACGGCCGATTGCACCTTCCTCATGTGGGCGATGTTCAGGAACTTGTGGCCGTTGCGCTCGGAGAGTTGGCAATTGGCGGCATTCACGCTATAGTATGCCACGATTTGTCCGAACTCCGTGCTTTGGTAGTAGGGGCTCTGCTCGGATTGCACGAAGTAGAGGCGCATCTGGCCGTTCTTCAGTACCAGGCGCTCGGCACCCAGCTGTTTGCCAAGGCGGCGCAGACGTACCAGGTTGCACAGGTCTTCTGCCTCCCTGGGCAGAGGGCCGAAGCGGTCCTTCAGGCGTGTGCAGAAGGCTTCTATCTGGTGGTCCTGCTCCATCTGGTCAAGTTCGCGGTACAGGAGCATGCGCTCGCTGCTCGTGGGCACATAGGTTTCGGGCAAGTGTGCTGGCAGGTCGGTCTCCAGTTGGCACTCGTCCACAAAGTCGGTTGCCTTTGCCTCGCTTGCCGCATTGTTGGCATCTTCGGCATAGAGATCCTGAAACTCCTCGTTCCTGAGTTCCTTCACCGCCTCGGACAAGATCTTCTGGTATGTCTCATAACCCAGGTCGGCAATGAAGCCGCTCTGCTCAGCACCCAGCAGGTTGCCGGCACCGCGTATGTCCAGGTCCTGCATGGCTATGTGTATGCCGCTTCCCAGGTCGGAGAACGTCTCTATGGCCTGCAGGCGGCGGCGTGCCTCGGGGTTCAGGCCCGACAAGGGAGGTGCCAGCAGATAGCAGAAAGCCTTGCGGTTGCTTCGTCCCACACGTCCGCGCATCTGGTGCAGGTCGGAAAGTCCGAAGTTCTGTGCCGAGCACACCACTATGGTGTTGGCGTTGGGAATGTCTATTCCGCTCTCTATGATGGTGGTGGATATGAGCACGTCGAAGTCGTGGTTCACGAAGCCCAGGATTATCTCCTCCAGTTTCTCGGGCGACATCTGTCCGTGTCCTATTGCCACCCTGGCATCGGGCACGTACTTGCGCACTATGCCCTCCAGTTCCGGCAGGGAGGATATGCGGTTCGACACGATGTAGGTCTGTCCGTTTCGGCTCATCTCGAAGCCCACGGCCTCGGCAATCACGTCGCTCGAGAAGGTGCACACCTGTGTCTGTATGGGGTATCGGTTAGGTGGGGGAGTCTGTATCACGCTCAGGTCCCTGGCACCCATCAAGGAGAATTGCAGGGTGCGCGGTATGGGCGTGGCGGTCAGCGTCAGTGTGTCCACGTTGGTCTTCATCTGGCGAAGCTTCTCCTTGGTGGAGACACCGAACTTCTGCTCCTCATCTATTATCAGCAAGCCCAGGTCCTGGAACTTCACGCTCTTGCCAATGAGCCTGTGCGTGCCTATGATGATGTTTATCTTGCCCTCCTTCAGGTCGGAGAGCAGTTCCCTGGTATCCTTTGCCGAGCGAGCACGGGAGAGGTAGTCCACCCTGACGGGCATGTCCTTCAGCCTGGACGTGAACGTGCGGTAGTGCTGGTATGCCAGTACCGTGGTGGGCACGAGCACCGCCACCTGCTTGCCGTCCGTGGCGGCCTTGAAGGCGGCACGTATTGCCACTTCCGTCTTTCCAAAGCCCACATCGCCGCACACCAGGCGGTCCATCGGGCGCTGGCGCTCCATGTCGGCCTTCACGTCCTGGGTGGCCTTCAGCTGGTCGGGCGTGTCCTCGTAGAGGAACGAAGCCTCCAATTCCGTCTGCATGTATGTGTCGGGCGAGAACTGGAACCCCTTCTCCTGTCGGCGGAGGCTATAGAGGCGTATCAGGTCGCGTGCTATGTCCTTTATCTTTTTCTTGGTGCGCTCCTTCAGGTTCTCCCAGGCACGGCCGCCCAGCTTGTTCACCTTTGGCGGAGTACCCTCCTGACCCTTATACTTCGACACCTTGTGCAGGGCATGTATGGACACGTAGATTACGCCACCGCCATCATAGTTGATGCGTATCTTCTCCACCATGCGCTCGCCCTCGGGTATGGTAATCAGGCCTCCGAAACGACCTACGCCATGGTCTATGTGCACTACGTAGTCGCCCAGCTGGAACTGCTGTATCTCCTTCAGCGTCAGCGCCATCTTGCCCCTTCTGGCATGCTCCGAGCGGAGGTTGTACTTGTGGAAGCGGTCGAATATCTGATGATCGGTGAAGAGCACCAGTTTCCTGTCGTTGTCCACGAAACCCTCGTGCAGGGTCTTTTCCACGGGCTTGAAGCGTATGCCCAGCTGCATGTCGTGGAAGATGCTCTCCAGGCGGTCCGTCTGCTTGGTGCTGTCGGCCAGGATGTATATGTCGTAGTCCTCGTGCTGGTATCGCAGAAGTTCGCGCGTGAGCAGGTTGAAGTTCTTGTGAAAGATGGGCTGGGGGCTTATGCCAAACGACAGGTTTGCCTGTCCCTCCCTCGACGAGCCCAGCAGTACGGTGCGGAAGTCCAGCAGGCGGTGGCGGAAGCGGTCGGGCTCCACAAGCAGTTGCTCGCGCACCAGCCTTTCCGACTCGTCCCTGTCGGCAGTTCCCTCCTCCATTTCCACTATGCGTGCCGACAGGGAGAAGCCCTCCTGCCAGATGCGCTCCACCTCGTCGCACAGGAAGGCACGGTCGCGCATCACCAGCCGTGTCCTCTCGGGCAGGAACTCCAGCAGGCTTATTCTCTCGCTCTGGTTCTGTGCCAGTTCGGGCACTATGCGCACCTCCTGCAGGCGCTCCACCGACAACTGGCTCTGCACGTCGAACGTGCGTATGCTGTCTATCTCGTCTCCGAAGAAGTCTATGCGGAAGGGATGCTCGTGCGAGAAACTGTACACGTCCACCAGCGAACCGCGTACGGCAAACTGCCCCGGTTCGTAGACATAGTCCGTGCGTCGGAAACCCTGCTCCAACAGCCTCTTCTGCAAAGCCCTGATGTCCTGCATGTCGCCCACCGCCAGAGCAATGGTATGGTCCTGCAACTCACGCTTGCTCACCACCAGTTCCGTCAGAGCCTCGGGATAGGAGACGATGAAGAGGTGAGAGGTGAGCGGGTGAGCGTTTAAAGTTGAACGTTGAGCGTTGAACGTTGAACGAACAAGTTCTCCGTTTTCCGTTTTCCTTTGTCCCCCTGAGACAGGCGGGACGAGCGAAGCGGAGGGGGTGGATAGTTCTCCGTTTTCCGATTTAATCCCGCTTTGCGGTCTTGAATCTGCTTCCGCTCGGCAATTCAAACAAGTTTGATTGCTCTCGTTTACTCGCAGATTTCCGTTTGTAAGGGCCGACAGGGCATCCGTGCGCAGGATCTCGTTGCCAGCATCGCGCTGGCCGTACTTCACCGCACGGCGGAAACTGCTTGGCAGGAAGAACACCTGGCTGGTGCCCAGTATCTGTGTCAGGTCGTGATAGAAGTATCCCGCCTGCTCCTCATCGTCCATGATGAAGAGGTATGGAGCGGTGAGCACCTCGGGACATTTCTCCGTTAGAGCCGAGAAGAACACCGGTGCCGAACTTGCCACCAGTCCCTCCAGCCTTATTTCCTTCAATCCCTCGTCCGCCAGCAATCGTCCCAAGGCCTTCACCTTGGCCGAGCGTCCTATCAACGTTTGGAGTTTCTGTATTTCCATGTATGGTTAGGGTTCTGTCAACGTTAAACTTTCCACCTTCAACATTAATCCGTCTTCATACCCTCCACCTTATAGGGCAGTACTGACGTATATGATATGGTGATAGGTGTTCATATTCTTCCGAGGGCCGCCATCTATGATTATGATCTTTTTCATTGCCAATTCTTGTAAAGAGGTTTAGTGAAAAATCTGTTTCCCGTAATGTTCCGTACAAAGGTAAGGGTATAAATCCAATTATAGAAAATAATTGTGCACAAAGTGCATGGAAACCTGTCAATGTTATTATTCACCTTTGGTTCATCAAGCTAAAGCAGTCGCAAGCTCATCAAGCTACGCAAGTCAACGTTCTTCGTTAACCCCTCATCTCTCACTTTACAAACGGAAATCTGCGAGTAAGCGAGAGCAATCAAACTTGTTTGAATTGCCGAGCGTGAGCAGATTCAAGACCGCAAAGCGGGATTAAAACGGAAAGGTGAAAACGGAGAACGGAAAACTATCCACCCCCTCCGCTTCGCTCGTCCCCCTGTCTCAGAGGGACAGTCAGTTACTACTGACTAACGCTATCACCCACTTTCTCCCCCTGAGACAGGGGCGAGTACCCCGCAGGGGGGAGGGGGTGGATAAATTCGCTCACCGTTCACTCCAGTACTCCGTTCTCTCCTCCGCCACCTTTACCGCCGGTTCCTGCACAGGTGTGTTATATGTCTTTGCTCCATGGTTCAGCAGGAAGATCTTGTTCAGCGTGTACGCCAGGGATTCCAGAGTCATGTCCCTGCTGGAGGGTTTCAGCTGGCATTCCCATATCGTAATGCTATGCCACCCCATGTTTGCCAGTTCCTGCTTCACCCTCTTGTCCCGTCCCCGGTTGCGGTTCACCTTGCTCTGCCAGAACTCAGTCCTCGTCTTGGGCATCACAAACAGCCCGCACCCTTCGTGCCCATGCCAGAAGCACCCGTTCACAAAGATGCATGTCCTGTATTTCCTCAGCACTATGTCCGGTTTCCCCGGCAATCTCGGATGATTGAGCCTATATCGGAAGCCACGTCTCCACAGGAATTTGCGCACCAGCATTTCTGGCTTCGTATCCTTTCCCTTTATCGAAGCCATGCACCTGTGCCGTTGTTCAGGAGTCAGTTTGTCCATAGTGCAGTAGATTTACAACCTCCATGACCTTGGTTTCTTTATTACTTTTGTTGTCCGAGTTATAAACACTTTATGCTGCCAGGTTCAAGCGACTTCAAGATACCACTTTCAAACAATTGGTATGCTTTCTTTTTGCTCTGCCCATCAATGGTGTTGTCGCTATAGGTAAACCAATCGAGGAAAGCCAAAGCCTTATTATTCGGATAGTGCTTTGCTAATATATGAACACACTCGTTGTCGAGAGCATCGGCGGCGCGTCTCTTTCCATCGGGTGCTTCGAACTTGAAGTCGTGAGTGACGCTCACGAGTTGAATGCCGTCGGTAGTAAATTTCTTTTTAAGCCAACGCCAATAGTTACCAGCCTTTACATAATCTGCCTCATCATTAATTGCACGAATTACATCAATAGCCGAGAACCACCATTTGGATTTCTCCTCATCCCAAATGGCCCTCACCTCACGGTCGTTATAGAATCGGATGGATATTTTCGACATACTATCTTATAGTTTTCTCCCTGTTATATGGCCTTTGCATAATCTCGTTTTTACGCTTTATTGCTATGTATTTGCGGATTTGACTTGCTTTTTCAATTCGTCCAAAGTTGTGTCCGTGAAAGTGTACGATGCCAGGAGGTCAATGAGACCAATCTTCATCAAGAATATCTTCCATTATTTCGAATTAATGCATTACTCTATTCCGTATAGAATGGGAGAATCGTAGTTTCTATATTATAACAACCACTTCAGAGGTAACGACATTGTATATAATAGACACATAATCCATAATACAAACAATACTATTTTGAATGGCTTTCCTTTGACAAAATCAAATACTGCAATTACAATTAAAACTATAATTATCAATAAGTTGAATAAGAAGCCTATTACAGAGATCCATCTTTTAGTAGAAGTCGTTTTCTCAAAAGTGGTTAAATTATCACAACTTTTGGTATATATAATATCAGTGTCCTTGATATCTCTATCGCTAATTTGTACAATACTGTTATCTGATAGTATATTAGTAATGCAGATAAGCGATATCTTTTCGCCTGGTTTGATTTGTTTAAAACGAATACAGTTATTATCTAGGGTTATGGAGTATTGGTTTTCATATAAATCCACAATGATTGAATCTGTTGCTATGCGAAGTAAATTATCTACAGTTAATATATCACTGTTAGGTCCGTATCCAACAATAGTGGCATCACCTGTATTAATAATGGAATACTCAACAATATAATTATAATCATCTAGTTTTATACTATCATTATATAGAAGGGTAAAATTTTCATTTGATTTATTCAAGAAATCAATTCGTCTTTCTTCCTGAATTGTCAATTCCTTATGGTTTGCACTCCAGTAATCCCAACATATAGGTATAAACGCTCCTATTAGAGTAAAAATTAATGTACTGACTATATTTTTCTTCATTTATCTAGTCTGTTATAAGTTGCAAAAGAAGCATGTGATGGGACAAATTATATGATACTCATTTGCAGTCAACAATAAATTTTTGTTGTTTTAAAGTTATCAACTTCATATAGTGTTTGAACATGCTATATAACACTCCCCAACACAGTATCTCTAAATGTATTAAAGATATTAAGTTTAATAGGCTTATATTCTGGTAAACTTTCAAGGTACTCAAGTTCAAATACAAGACGAGGGTCGGTGTCGTTACTTCCACTTTTAATTTCTGCCTTGTTTCCAATTCGTGCTATTCGGATAAGATACAAATCTTTCACCCCTTTACCCTTTATATATGGCATAAAGTAGTAAAGCTTGTTCAATGCAATAGTAGATGGAAACGCCTTTGTCTTTCCTGTATAATAGATTTTAGTTGGAGCCCCATCTAAGAAATACTCTTGGTTGTCTAATTTTACTAACCCTATGAGAAGGTGCTTCGTAGGGTCAAGGGTATATGTCTTTTTAGGAGCATTTACAACTAGATTAAGTTTTTCTTCTGCAAATAAATCAAGTTGCAGAACTGGTTGTTTGTCTCGTTGTGTATATATTGGTTTTGAAGAAGTAGGTTCTTCGTTATAGATGGCACGATATAGGCTTTTGCCAATTATTTCAACCACACCACAAACAAGTGCATTGCCCATCAAGAAAGCACGACGACCATCTGATACTTCTGGGTGGTATGTGTGATTGTCGGGAAACATATTAAGGCGCTCCAATTCGATGGGGATAAGTCTACGGTATCTACCTGATGGAGTTTGCACCACATGTTTGAAACGCGATGGCGCAGTTCCGCCCTCACCGGTAACCATTGTGCGAGAAGGTTTGTCAAGGTAATCGGGAAATGCCATTCCGCCCTCAGAGAAGACATATTCGAACCCCTTTTTTGATACGCGATTAATTTTTTTTGCTCCCTTTTCATATTGCCACTTGGGGAGTTCCTCATCAGAAATGTAAAACTCTTCGGGCACAAATTCCTCATCTACCAAAATGTCGCCAAGAGTCTGAATAGGCCCATCGTACACGGCCATTGAGTCTACAGAAAGAATGTTACGCCCAATCATTATTCCAGCAGTTCCAAAGGGACTATCCTTCTTACCCATGTTGAAGTTGTCGGAAACATTCTTAATGGTACCCTCTATCTCGAATTGCGAAATTGTATTTTTCTTCTGCACGAAAGGGAATGATTTGGCCATCACTCCGTCATAGAAGAGCCAATTGCGAGCATTTTCTATTTGATTTGCAATATCAGAATTTATGCGATAACCCACAATGTATGTCCTGCGACGTCTTTGGGGCATTCCGTAATCAGCGGCATTGATAACGCGCCACTCAACGATATAACCTAGGTCTGATAATGAAGCCAATATGATAGCAAAGTCACGCCCACGCTGTTTGGCAGGTGAATTAATAATGCGGTCAACATTCTCGAGGAAAATATAGTTAGGACGATTCTCGCCCTTTTCCTCAAGTATTCTGTATATCTGCCACCAAAGTACACCTTTCTTTCCCTCGATACCTCCCGAGCGGCTAAGGGTTGATGCCACCGAATAATCCTGACAAGGGAAACCGCCAACAAGGAGGTCATGGTTAGGAATGTCATTTGTTGCTACGGTACATATATCTTGATTTGAGTGTCCTTCGGTTCCAAACCTTGCTCTGTATGCTAAAGAGGCATCTTGGTGCTTGGTAGATGGTTCCCATTGATTGTTCCAAACAGTATGGAATTCATCCGATGCACCTTCCAAACCAATTCGGAATCCACCTACACCTGCAAAAAGTTCTGCAACACGTATCATTTTTTAGTATTTCTATGATTTATAATTTCTCTTACATAATCGTTGTTAAACCAATAGCAAAATTTCTTTGCTTGTCCCCCAGTATGGGTTGGCGCCAAGTCAGTGGCCTTTTGTGCCTTGGGGCGCACATGAAATTTTTTCTTGTCTTTGGCTTTCCACCAATATTCTTGAGATATTTGTTCGTTTATAACATTTGTTCTTATATGTTCCCAATAGTTTTCTGCCAAACTCAAATCTGCTTGAGGCATCGTCCAAAAGAACACATCGTCTAAAGCATAGTCTTCGCTTCCTTCATGTTGTTCCCTGTATACAACGAACATGAATCTGCTAGAGAACAATTCATAAAGGCGAGATTCAAACCAATTGTCACATTCTGCTATTTCAATGTAGTCTATATTCTCAAACGACATTGCTTCCTTAATTGCTCCGTTGTACTCAATGCGTATTGTTTTCATCGTCAAACCAGCCTTGAGGAATTCTTCAGAACGATTGATGTTTGAATATTTTCCATTTGATGCAACAGAATTTGCAATCATTGCATATTTGTTTTTGGGATTGTTAGATATATCAACTCCCAATTCGTTTGCGATGATGTGATATTCTTTGCTAATGTAAGGTTTGAAACGTCTCAGCAGAATGTCATCAAAAGTTTGCGTGGCAAGGTCCTTTTCGGAAACTAGTTGTTCTTTGTGAAGAGTGAAATTTGTTACGGCTTTTTCTTTACTTGCAACAACATATTGCAGGACTGTGCGCATGTATGCCATTTTC
The DNA here is from genome assembly GCA_017628845.1 of Bacteroidaceae bacterium. Lineage (GTDB taxonomy): Bacteria > Bacteroidota > Bacteroidia > Bacteroidales > Bacteroidaceae > Physcousia. The sequence goes on along the minus strand of JAGBYI010000058.1, from coordinate 7,901 downwards.
AAGCTGAAGGCTCTGCGTGGGGCGCCTTCGTTTGAATATGGTTGTGTCATGAGACTATCACCCTTCTGCCCCTTACGGCAAGCTCCTAAATACATAGTGTCTCCTTCTGACAGAAGATGAGCCTCACCTCGGCGTATTTTGTCAATGATGATTTCGTAATCCTGGCGAATAATTAGTAGGTCTTTTTCTGGTAATTTCCAGAGCACCGAGAAGATAAACTCCAAATCAAGGTTGTCGTGCCCCTTTCGGTACAGGTAGAACATCAGCAGCATCAACTGACATTTGAGATAAAAATGCGAATGTTCAAAATCTTCCTTTATAACATCGCAATAATTTATCATGCCGCAAACCAGTCGTTCCTTGATGAGGTACTCGTTGTTTTTGTCCAGTTTTAATGGAGTACATTTTAACTCCATACCTGCTGAAGAGAAATCTGCTTCCGGGTTGTTATTAGTATCCAGAAAGAAATACAGATTCTCAACCATTTGGCCAATTCCACCCTTGCCTGCTTTGGTGACATATCCTTCATAGATAAACTCTCTCAAAGTCTTGCCTAACAACCCTTTGCTGTATTCGTATATACTTGTAGCAGAGAATTTGTCATATGGTAACTGTTTGGGGGGATTATTTGTGTCAATCATCTGTACTAGCAACTATCTAAATTTTTACCTTTGTTTAGGTGTTGAAATGCTCTTGTTATTTTAATCACCTAATTTACCCACAAAGATACAAAAAATACTCGAATAAAAAAGACTTTGTTTACAATGTAAAATGTCATAATACGAAATTTTCTATATGTATTTTAGATAAATAGGTTTATGTCGCAAAATAACGAGCTATTCGACAACAAAAATACAAGTCGTTTAACGACAAAAACACAAGTTAAAATACAACAAAAAAGTAAGTTTTCATTGTTGTTGTGGCGGTATGGCGAAATATTTAACTGTTATCTGTTGTCTGTTACCGTTTGTGATAATACTTTACATTGCACCCAGAGACAGTTAACGGTATTAACGCTTTGTCTGCCTCGTGAGGTGCGGGCGGATGGAACATGAGGTAATGCACTTCGCGCCGTGTGGCGTGGGGGCGGGTATTACGCTAAGTTAGAAAGATGACTTTACATGGTATCGGTTAGGCTAAAGGGTAAACGAAAAACAGCTATCTGAAGAATAGCGCAAGGTATTAAACGTGCATGCTATACTTATAAAGTGTTAGGACTAGGAAATAAACCGTTGAAAAGCACGTTTGCAAAAATGTACTCAATGTTTAGTACAATTGTACTCAATACGTAGGATATTCGTCTCCAATGTTGAGTACATTGCTCCACAATATTGAATATATTAAATAAATCACGTTTTTCTTGCTTTTGCTCCCCATTCTTATTATCTTTGTAATCGGTTGTTACAAATTATCTATAAACCAATACATTGAGGAATATGGCAAGATACCTCAAACAGGAGTTGCCTGATTACATGGAGCAATGAAAGTGAAGGACTACATGGAAATTTCCGAACCTTCACATTCCGTTGCCACAAAAGAACTGTGCGGGTTTGAATACGATGCAGCATCCGGCATCACCTCCATCGGCCGCCTTGCCGGCAAGGTGTACGTAAGGCGCATGATGGAAGAATAGTTCCTACTGTCGATTCTGCATTTCAAGGACGAACTCGTCGGCGATATACAGGTCTCCGTAGAGGTACAGGCCTGTGGATTTGTCGTGCAGACGGGCACAGGTGTCGCTACGGTAGAACATCTTCAGAGCCATGACCATGTCTATTGATAACCGTTCGGCCAGGGATACGGCAATGGCACCAATGCGATTGCTCATGATGATTTCCTGAATCACGGGAGATTTCGTGGGATTGTCATAGTTCTTCAGTTCCATCATATTCAAGATTCCGTACCGCCATTGTAAAAGATTATTAGGGGATTTATCTATATATTCTTTGATTTGATATAATATTTTATCTTCATTGTTATATTGGTTTATACTCCATTCTTTTGTTTTACCATTTTCAAAAGCAGTATCGTCTTTATATGACATAGTACATTTTATCTCTAAACAGTCAAACTTATAACTCAAAGTAAAAGTAATTGTACGTACATTGTCTTTTATAACAAATTTCACAAAAGATTTTGTTTCTATTACGTTTCTTGAATTTGGTAAACGATACAAGTAACTAAAAATTTTATTATATGATTTTCTTATACCTCCAATTTGTGATATTTTGATATAGTCTCCGCATCTATGGCAAAGATAGATTACTAAAAACAGAACTATGAATGCTAAAGGGATTCTCCACATAATTAAAATAAATTTGTTTCTATTGCATTTTTTTCAATAGCATCTTCGATGTCTATTTTTTCATCTACAAATATGGCATAGACAATTCCTGCTAATATTAGTCCTAAAAATACTGAAAGAAAAAATGAAACAAAACTCATTTTAATTATTCCTACAATAATCGGTAATATTACTGCACACATAATTAATATGAATGAAGATTTTGCTCTTTTACTTTTTTCACATTTGGGGCATTGTCGAATGCGATACACACTATAGACCTCTGTTGTTTCCGCATACTTTTTTCCTAAAGCTCCTGTTTTGATTTTTGTTTCTTTTCGTATAGTTTTATCTTTTTGTTCAACTATTTTTGCTTCAGAAATGAGTGATTTATTACCACAATATGGGCAAGTATAATACAATGCTTTTTCTGCAATATCTTTAATATTTTTCATACTACAAATGATTATTATTTAAACGATTATCCTGTCTTTCATGCTTCTGCCTCCCAGTTAGTCAAGCACTCAACAAGTCGTTCGGCAAGCACTTCGCGGCTTTCACTATGCAGAGGTTCGTAGTTGGGCAGAATGTAGTCATCTATCATCCCGACACGTTCCATTCTTTCAAATACCTCTCTGTAATCGGTATTCAAGTATCTGGCAGTTGTTTCAATGCATGTAGCAACAAAAGCCATTGTTACCTGTTCTTTTGAAATGCTTCTGACCTGTTCCATCCTCGTATGTTTTTACATGAAAAAGCAGATATAGGTCCATGGGTATTCGGATGTTTTCAATGGTTTTCACATGCAAAGATAATGATTTTATGCCATTAACGTGTGTTTGATGGGTAAAATCGTTGGCAGTGACGAAGAAAAGATGTATCTTTGTTTGAGAAAATAACCTAAAGGTAGGTTCTATAAATTAGCTTTGAGTTATTTGATGTCTATTACGCAGTAGAGTTCTAATTTGAATGAACGAACATAGTGGTCTATGTGAGTAAGTAAAAATGAGAAATATACAAGTAAGAGGCATTAAAGAACCAAAGTCATTAGAATTCTACCTAAAAATAAAGGAAAACTAATTTATAGAACCTACCTAATATATCATGAGCGATAGCGTAATTATCATTCCCACCTACAACGAGAAGGAAAACATAGAGGCCATCATACGTGCCGTGACATCACTGGAAAAGGACTTTGACGTGCTGGTCATCGACGACGGCAGTCCCGACGGTACGGCCGCCATAGTGAAGGGCCTGATGGCAGACGAGTTCAAGGGACGTGTAAACATTGTGGAGCGCACGGGCAAATTGGGCCTTGGCACCGCCTATATCTGCGGTTTCAAGTGGGCGCTGGAGCACGGCTATGAGTACATCTTTGAAATGGATGCCGACTTCTCTCACGCACCTGCCGACCTGCCACGCCTGTATGCCGCATGTCACGACGAGGGTTACGATGTATCCGTGGGTAGCCGCTACATAACTGGTGTGAACGTGGTGAACTGGCCCATAGGCCGTGTGCTGATGTCCTACTATGCCTCTGCATACGTGCGCACCATCCTGGGCATAAAGCTGAGGGATACCACCGCTGGTTTCGTGTGCTGGACACGCAAGGTGCTGGAGACAATGTCGCTGGACGATGTGCGCTTCAAGGGCTATGCCTTCCAGATAGAGATGAAGTACACGGCTCTGCGACTGGGCTTCAAGATAAAGGAAGTACCCGTGGTGTTCGTTAACCGCGAGTTGGGAACCAGCAAGATGTCGGGCGGCATATTCAGCGAGGCTCTCTTCGGAGTGATGAAACTGCGCATGACAAAGTTCAAGAGAAGACAGGCATGATGAAGACGATTATCAGCAATGCAACGATAGTAAACAACGGGGAGTCGCATGTCGGCTCCTTGTTGGTTAGTGAGGGCAGGATAGAGCGTATCGCCATAGGTGGCGAGATAGAGCCTCAGGACGGATGTCAGGTGGTGGATGCCACGGGCATGTACCTGCTGCCCGGTGTGATAGACGACCACGTGCACTTCCGCGAGCCGGGCATGACCGCCAAGGCCGATATGCACACCGAGAGCATGGCGGCGGCGGCAGGTGGTGTTACCTCGGTGCTGGACATGCCCAACGTGGTGCCACAGACAACCACCGTGCAGAACTGGCGCGAGCGCATGGAGATGGCCAAGGGGCGCATGCACGTAAACTATGCCTTCTTCCTGGGTGCTACCAACAATAATCTGGACGAAATCCTGGCAATGCCCTCGGAGCAGTATCCCGGCGTGAAACTCTTCATGGGAAGCAGCACGGGCAACATGCTGGTGGACAGACGCGAGATGTTGGAAGGGCTCTTTGCCCGTTCGCCCAAACTGATAATGTCGCATTGCGAGGACACGGCACGCATCAATGCCAACATGGCCAGTGCACGTGAGAAGTATGGCGACGACCCCGACATAACCCACCATGCCGAGATACGCGATGGCGAGGCATGCTGGCAGAGTTCCGCCCTGGCGGCAGAACTGGCCAAGGCGAGCGGTGCACGCCTGCACATAGCACACATCTCCACGGAAAGGGAACTCTCTCTGCTTGGAGGCAACATTACGGGCGAGGCTTGTGTGGCACATCTCCTGTACACCGACCAGGACTATGCCCGTTTGCGTGGATGCATCAAGTGCAACCCCTCCATAAAATCAGATACTGACCGTCAGGCTCTGCGCCGTGCCCTAACGGACGGACGCATCACATGCATTGGCACTGACCATGCGCCCCATCTGCTCTCGGAGAAGCAGGGCGGTGCATGCAAGGCCGTGAGCGGTATGCCCATGGTGCAGTTCTCGCTGGTGAGCATGCTGGAGATGGTGGACGATGGTGTCCTGTCCATGGAGCGCCTTGTCCAACTGATGTGCCACAATCCTGCCACCCTGTTCGGCATACAGGAACGAGGCTTCATCCGCGAAAGTATGATGGCCGACCTGGTGCTTGTACGTCGTGAGGAAAGTCCATACTGCATCACCTCGACCGATGTGCTGAGCAAGTGTGGATGGTCGCCACGCGAGGGCGACGCCATGCACTGGCGCGTGATGTCCACATGGGTGAACGGCCAGCGCGTGTGGGACGGCAGGAAGGTGGATGAGGACGTTCACGGCGAACCTCTTGCATTTGCCTGATTGCCTGGGAGGCAATACCATGCCCCATTATCCATAATCTAACGCCTAAAACCTTAAAATACCATGAATCTCCTTATTATCGCCACGGCAATGCTTCCTGTCGTTGTCCTTATGTATATTTTATATAGGAAGGACTGTATGAAACCGGAACCAAAGGAACAGTTGCGCAAGGCATTCTACTGGGGCGTGTTGTCTTGCTTTCTGTCGTTTGCAATGTCCGGTCCCTTTGCCCTTATCGGGCTTTACCCGCAAGAGGCGAAAACGGTTGTGGATGCCCTTCGCATCTCTTTCTTCGGAGCCGCCATACCTGAGGAGATAGCCAAGTTTGTAGTTCTGTGGTATTTCCTGAGGAAAAACCCTTATTTCGACGAGAAGTTCGATGGCATTGTCTATGCCGCCTGTGTGTCCATGGGCTTTGCCGCCTTTGAGAACATCGGATACCTGTTCATGAACACGGAGAACTTCCTGCGCGTGGGAATCGTGAGGGCCATATTTGCCGTGCCAGGACATCTGTGCTTTGGCATAATGATGGGATACTATTACTCGCTGGTCAAGTTCTATCCCAACTCCAAGCGCCACTCCACGAACCGTCTTATGGTCTTGCTTGTGCCCATACTGCTGCACGGACTTTACGATACGATGCTGTTTTCCGTGGGCACACTTCCCAAGTCTCTTGTCCTCGTGATGCTCGTAACCTTCCTGGTCTTCTGCTTCAGGATGTGGAAGTATGCCGCACGAAGGATAGAGGAGCATCTGGCCAGAGATGTGAACTTTGCATCTGAGGAGGAGCGAGCCAAGTGCCTGGCCGAGTTCCGCCGTCTTGCCCAGGAGAACCCAAAGATCTATGAACCCGAACTGGCAAGCACCCTGGCCGCCATGGGCGATTTCTGCAGGGAACATGGCAATGTGCAGGAGGCAGAGGCACTTTATCTGGAAGCTGTGGCGACATATCGCCACGTAGACGCTACGATGCGCCATTCCTATAAGACAGAGATGGCAAAGGTGTACCAATCCCTTGGCACCATGTATTTTGCCGACCTGGGCAGAAACGAGGATAGCAAGCGTGCTTTCTCCGAAGCCATACATGTGCATTATGCCATGGGCAGCAACCATCAGGTTGACATCAGTCTTGCCAACGTCTTCTGCCTGCTGGCCGATGTGTATTTCCAGGAAGGGCGCTTTTCGGAAGCCAAGGAGAAGTATGCCAATGCATTGGACCTCTACCGCAAACGTGCCGACAATGATGGCATATCCATAGCCATGCAGGGGATAGAGAAATCCAACATGGAGATGAGGTTATAAATTCTCTCTCTGTACTCGCTGCATCTCGCCACCTAATTCAAACGTCCTCCAATTGCTTCAGGGCTTCATCGCAAGTATTCACTACCTTGCGGTGCCAGAGGTAACCAATGAGTGCGCCTATGCAGGCAGAGATGAAGAGTAGTATGATAAAATACCTGGCTGTTTCCTGGGGCATGCCCAAAGAAGTAACGTAATCGTGGCAGTACAATGGCAACCAGAGGATGATTGAAATGGGGGTGATATAATGCAGCCAGAACTTGTAGCGTTTCTTCACCAGGGAGAAGGCGTTGGCTGTGGTGTGGATATCATTCCCCAGCAGGTCCTTCTCGTTCAATGGTTCGTGGGAATACCAGGTGCCAAGGATAGCGAAAAGCATAAACAGTATGGTAATAATAAATACCGGAAGACTGAGGGCACCTACGAAATAGAGCAGGGTGTTGAGGACAATGGCAACAATGCCACATGCCACGCCCTTCCAGCCTTGGCGGTGTATCGTACTCACCTTTGCTTTCATGGATTGTTGCAGGAGGTGGTTGTTGACGATGCTCTGTTTGTCCAGAATCTCCTTCAGGAGGTTTATTTGGGCACGCATTTCTTCTAATTCCATATCTTTCATAACGAGTGTGCTTTATCTATGTAATGTGGGTAATAATAGGGGTAGTTGGTGTTATTGGTCCTTCATCTGCTTCAGACGCTCCTTGATGCGGAATAGTTTCACCCCGACATTCCTGGAGGTTATGCCCATTATGGCGCCAATATCCTCGTAACTCATATCCTCCAGCCATAGCAATATGATGGCACGGTCAACGAGTCCCAGGGAATTGATACGCTTGTGCAGAGCCTGCACCTGAAGGATATCGTTGTCGTCATCAGCGTATAGGTCTATGTCCATAGACAATTGAGCCGATTGGGGCCGTTTCTTCTTTTTTCTCTCCACAGAGATGCATGTGTTCAATGCCACGCGCCACACCCAGGACTTTTGTTGAGCCTCTCCGCGGAACGAGTTGAAACCTGTCCACAGGTTGGTGAGTATGTCCTGAAACAGGTCCTGCACCTCGTCGTTGTCCTTGGAAAACATATAGCACACGGTGTATATGGTGGACTTGTGCCGGTGCACGAACTCCGAAAATTCTTGTTCTTGGTTCATGATTGTTTGTTTC